>DATHSA010000030.1:0-10733 GCA_035464675.1 Acidimicrobiia bacterium | reverse complement strand
ACGAACGACGTGTGATCCCCGAACAGATGGACCCCACGCAGCGTCACGAACGGCTCCTCGAACCGCGACAACAACCACGTCCCCTGCTCGAAGATCCCCAGGTCGTAGGGAGCGGTCCCGAATCCGTGGTGGATCTGAAGGCTGTTCCAGGTCATCACGATCGCATACGCGGCGATGACGACCACGAGCAGCCACTGCCAGATGGTGAGGCGGGCGAGACTTCGGAGACGCGCCACGGCCCGGCCATGAGGGGCCCGCGGGTCCCTGTCCTCGATCGCCGCTCGGTTCGTGTCGGGCTGGCGAGCACCGGGGGGTGCAGTCGCGCTGTCCGGCGGCATGCTGGGACGCTAATAGCGGCGTCCGGACACCGTGACCGGACGCTCTCAGTCCCCCGTGGCGGACGCTGCCTGGAGGTTCTCCGCCAGACCACCCATGGTGACCGTCTCGATCTCGCCGCGGTCGCGCAGCGCCACGACCCTCTCGAGAATGCGGTCGAGCCCCGCGAAGGCCGTACCGGTGTCGCGGAGGAGATCCTCGGGATGAAACCAGAGGTGGTACAGCGATCTAGTCCTCGCAGCCAGTTCGAGACGCCTGATCTGACGTGAGATCCAGATGGAGTGTGGCATCCAGCGTGGACGCCGCCATGGGCCGTAGAAGTTGGTGGCCGGGATGTTCCACATGGCTCCCGCCGGCTCGGGGAACACCGCCGACCCCTCCCTGGGGCTGATGCGATCGACCAATCGGGCCATGGCGCCCGAAGGGCCCTTCAGGTGCGGGAACGGACGGGGACGGTGACCGCGATACGAGAGATAACCCGCATCGGCAAGCACTTCGAGGTGTCCGACCGAGTTGCGGGCGAACACGAACGAGCGGAGCACGATCCCCCTCGCCGCGGCCGCCTCGCTGCAGGCCATGAGATCGGAGGCGAAGGCCCGGGCGCTGCACCCCGGGTCACCCGCGAGGATGTGAGAGAACGTGTGGCACCCCACTTCGTGGCGAGGGGTGGCGCCGCGCACCATCTCGAACATGTCCGGCGCGTACCACATGGGGTCCGTCTTGACGCTCGAGCCCGGATCGAGGCGAAACCAGTCGCCGTCATGCCACTCGTAGTCCGGGCGGATCAGGTCCGGATGAGGGCGGCCCTCCACGACCTGGCAGGACTCGAGCAGCAGGTGGCCCACGAACGCCCAGGTCGCCGGGACCGCATGGCGCTGGAACATCTCGAGGAGGCCGGCAACGACCTCGCGCTCATCGTGTGCTCTGGTGGGGCCGAGCGCCTCGATCGCATCTCGACCGTCATCGTGGACCCCCCAGGCGAGTTCGGTGTCGATCGAGACGACGAAAGCGGCGACACGCAGAGGATTGCCGGGAACGGGACTCCGTCGCGAGGACATCGGCGGTGAGCCTAAACCCTCCCATGCCCGGCGGTCCCCGGAGACCCCGTCACGACTCCCGACGTCCCCGCGGATCTGAGCTGAGACACGGGTCTCGTCGGTCCCGGATTGCTACAGTCGCTGCGTCGCCTGACTTCAAGGAGAACCGATGACGATACGTGGCGGCGCCCGGTTGGGCGCCTTGCTGCTGGCGTTCGTTCTGCTCGCTGCCGCGTGTGGTGACGACGACGGTGCCGACGGTGGAGAACTCGATCACATCTCGCTGCAGATGAAATTCTCGCCCACCGTCGGATGGGCACCCTACCTCTACGGCATCGACGCCGGAATCTTCGAGGAGCACGGCATCGACCTGGAGCTCCTCTCGGCACCGGGGGACACCGTCGCCCATCAGCAGATCGCCGAGAACAACGTCCAGTTCGCACAGTCCGACATGACCTCCTATCTCAACTTCAAGGCGACCGAGAACCCTCCGACCACCGCCGTGATGGTCGTCAACCGCGTGCCCAGGGTCGGAATCCTGACGACGCTTCCGGCTGATTCCCTGGATGACCTCGTAGGGGAGACGGTCGCCCACAACCCGTGGGACCTCTTCCAGTTCGTCCTACCGATCCTGCTGGATCTCGAGGGGCTCCCGACCGATGCCGTCGGCCTCGAGCCAGTGGTGCTCACCAACACCATGCTCTTCGAGGGCCAGATCGACGCCGTGATGGCCTACATCGGAGGCACGCTGCGCGCCGGGCTCATCGAGGCCGAAGACCGCGGGATCCCCGTGTCCTTCCTGGCGGCGTCGGACTTCGGTTTCGTCGGGTACGACGATGTCATCATCGTGCGCGACGAGGTCATCCGCGACAACCCGGACCTGGTACGGCGATTCGTGGCGGCCCTCGCCGAGTCGGTCGAGGAGGCTCGGCAGGCAGACGACGAGCTGATCGTGGACCTCCTCGCCGAGCAGATCCCGGCCATCGACCGTGAGACACAGATGCTGGCCTGGCAGGATGTGAAGAACCTGTTCGGCGGGGACTGGCGATTCGAGATCGATGATGTGGCCGCGATGTTGGGCTACGTCAGGGACGGCCTGGGTGTGGAAACGGATCTCCAGCCGGAGAACACCTTCACCCACGATTTCCTGCCATAGCCCTACGAGCGGTCCCGCGATGTCAGACTCTGGCTGCGTCGAATCCCTTTTCGAGTTCGGCGCAGACCAGTTGGACCGACGGCTCGATCACGAGATCGTCGTGAGGCGCATCGACCTCGACGATCTCGAAGGGGCCCCGGAGGAGCGGCTCCCACTGGTCGCGGCGGCGGTCCGCGCCCCCGCGTGAGGCGACGAACAGGACCGCTCCGTCGTATGCGTCGGGTCGGTAGCTCTTCGAAGCGCGGCTGCCCATCCGCCAGAAGTGGAAGTCCCGCAGGCGGTCGCTCAGCGTCAGCCCCGCCCGGGTCCACACGGCGACCTGAGCGATGCGGCGATAATCGTTGAGGCGGCGCCACACGCCCGACACGAGATATCGCACCTTTCCCCAGACGCCGAGTCTGCTCATGCGCTGCAGGTGGCCACCCTCGGCCAGCCTCATGTCGCCGTCGCCGGCCGATGGCAAATGGGTGTCCAGCATCACAAGCAGCTCCGCGCGATCGCCCTGGCGTTCCAGCAGTTGGGCCATCTCCAACGCCACCAGGCCCCCCAGGGACAGGCCCCCGAGCAGGTACGGCCCGCGTGGCTGTACCGTCTGCAGCTCGGCGAGGTAGCGCGCCGCCATCTCCTCGACCGACCGGTACGGGGTCGGGACTCCGTCGAAGCCCCCCGCCTGTAACCCATACACCGGCCTGTCGGCGTCGAGATGGACGGCCATGTCGCGCACGAAGAAGGCGCCTCCGCCTCCGCCGTGCACGCAGAAGAAGGGTGTCCGCGAGCCTTCCCGCCTCACGGGAACCAGTGACGACTGGCGGCGCGAGCCGCCGCCGGCCCTGATGACCGCGGCCAGTGACGAGATCGTGGGGGCCGCCAGCAGCGTCGTGGGCGCGAGATCCAGGTCGAGTCGCCGAGCGATCTGCGCGAAGACCCGCAGAGCCTGCATTGAGGTCCCGGCCAACTCGTCGAAGAAGTGCTCGTCGACCCCCACCGGCTCCAATCCGAGCACGCCCTCCCAGATGTCGACCAGGGCTCGCTCGAGGTCATCAGACGCCTTCCGCGAGCGGCGCCGGCGGCGGCGTGCCGCATCGGCGTCCGGAAGGGCCTTCTTATCGACCTTCCCCCGCGCGGTCAGCGGGATCGCATCGAGGGGCACGAACGTCGACGGGAGCGCGTGCTCGGGAAGCACCTTGGCGAGGCTCTCCCGGAGGTCGCTGGTCGTCGGAACCCGCCTCTTCCTCTCGGGCACGAAGTAGGCGACGATGCGTGATTCTCCCCTGATCTCACGGTCGACGACGATCGCGTCTCGAATCGGTTTGAGCCCGGCGAGTGAGCGTTCGACCTCGAGCAGGTCTACCGAGTAGCCGCGAATCTTGATTCGATCGTCGGTCCGGCCCACCAGACGAATGCGGCCATCGTCGTCCTCGATGGCGAGGTCACCGGCCCGATACACGGTCCCCTCACCGCCCGACGGGTGCGGCACGAAACTCCGTGCCGTCATGTCGGGGTCGCGCCAGTAGCCGGAGACGAGGTAGGGCGACTCGACGTGGATCATCCCGGTCTGGCCCGCTTCGACCTCGCGGCCGTCCTCGTCGATGAGGAACACCCGCACCCCCTCCATCGGATACCCCACCGGAATCACGTCGCCGTCGATCGGCGTGTCCTTCTCGATGATGTAGCGGGCGACGATCCCCGTCTCTGTCATGGCCAGCGAGTTGATCATCACGCAGTCCTCGGAGAAGTGGCGCTGGAAGAGCTCGACGTCCCTGCGGAGCAAGGGGGCGCCCGAGGCGTAGACGACACGCACGGTGGGGAAACGCTCGTGCGGATCCGTATCGTCGAGCATCCGCCGGAGGCTCGCCGGTCCCACCCACAAGTGGGTGATCTCCTCGGTTCGAATCCAGGTTCCCAACCGGTGGATGCCCTCCATCTTGGGATCGAATCGGCAGGCGGTGGCTCCGCTCAGCAGCGCCGTGAACACGGCGCCGATACCGGACGTGAATGCGAGGGAAGGCAGCAGCGAGACCCTGGATCCTGGGCCCACGGACCAGGAACCGCCTCCGGCGAATGCGGTGTCGAAGCCGTGGTGGCCGCGCAGCACCCCTTTGGGTGTCCCCGTCGTCCCCGACGTGAAGATGAGGACGGCGGGGTCATCGGAGTCGATCTCGACCAGCGGGTTGCCCGAGCCGGTCGGGCCGACCCCCGGCCCCAACGGGTCGTGGTGAGGGAGTTCCAGGGTCCGGCCGATCACCTCGTCCGCGAGGATCACACTCGACCGCGCCCGCTCGATCAGCGTGAGCATCCGTTCCGTCGGATCACCGGCGTCGATCGGCAACACCACATTCCCGGTCTTGACGACACCGAGCATCGCCGCGATGAGGGAGATGTCGTCCCGATACACGGTGGTGATCGGGTCGTCCACCCTGCCGACGTTCTCGAGCACGTGCCAGGCGACCCGATTGGCCAGGTCATTGAGCTCCTCGAACGTCACCTGCCGATGGCGGGTGCGAACAGCCGGGGCGTTCGGATCGAGCTCGACCGCGGCCTCAAAACGCGTCGCGATATTCAGATCGGCCACGACACCTCCGGCGCCACCGTCGACTCGCCCGCGGACGACCCTCCCGATGTCTCCACGCGATTCCTCTCGGATCGAGTGCGCGCAGGATAGTGAGCGCCCGATTGGCCCCTTCGGGGCCGGAGTAGGATGCGGCCCCTTGTTCAACCAACAGCAGCCCGTGGTGCAGTTGCGGGGCGTCTCCAAGTCGTACGAATCCGAGGAATCGCCGGTCGAGGCACTCGAAGACGTCACCCTCGACGTGCGCGAGCACGAGTTCCTGGCAGTGGTCGGGGCCAGTGGATGCGGAAAGACCACGCTCCTGAACCTCATCGCTCGAGTGGTGTCACCGACGAGGGGCTCGATAGAACGCTCGAGCGCGATCGACCAGCCGGGCGGCATCGGAATGGTGTTTCAGTCTCCGACTCTTCTGCCGTGGCGAACCGTCATGAGCAACGTCCTGCTTCCCGCGGAGATCCTTCGGATGGACAAGGCCCACGCCCGAACTCGAGCCGGTGATCTCCTCGACCTCGTCGGCCTGAGAGGATTCGAGAGAGCCCTTCCGCATCAGCTCTCCGGGGGCATGCGCCAGCGGGTGGGGCTATGCCGTGCGCTCCTCAGTGATCCTCCGCTGCTGCTCATGGACGAGCCCTTTGGCGCACTCGACGCGATTTCCCGAGAGGCGATGACCATCGAGATGCAGCGAATCTGGATGGAGGAGCGCAAGACGGCGGTCCTCGTCACCCACTCGATCACCGAGGCAATCTTTCTCGCGGATCGCATCGTGGCCCTGTCGCCTCGCCCAGGGACGGTCACTTCGATCATCGACAACGAGATCCCCCGGCCGCGCACCGTGCATACGTTCGAGCTCCCCGAGTTCTCCGAGTACTCGGTCAAGGTGCGTGAGATGATCGGTTCCGGATGGGGACCTGAATGACGACCCGGCGGTTGCAGAGGTCGCTGTCTCGAAATCAGGCAGTCGTGCTCAAGACCCTGTCGCTTCCCCTCTTCCTCGCCCTATGGGAGATCTTCGCCATCGTGCGCGATTTCCGCCCGAGCGTGCTCCCCCGTCCGACAGCGGTAGCCGCGTTCGTCGTCCGCGAGTTCGGCTTGCTGATGGATCACACGTTGGTGACCGGCGGCGAGGCCGCGGTGGGCCTGATCCTCGCGATCCTGGTCGGGGTCGGGCTGGCCGCGGCCATGGCGTTCTCCACGACCCTCCGAGATCTCGTCATGCCGGCCATGGTGTCGTTTGCGTCGGTTCCCAAGCTCGCCTTCGCCCCGCTACTGATCATGTGGCTGGGAATCGGATACAACTCCAAGATGATCTCGGCGTTTCTGATATGCGTCTTTCCCATCCTCGTCAACGCCACCGGAGGGATGCGCAACGTCGATCCCGGGTTGCTCGACCTCGTCCGGGTGATGAAGGGAAGAAGGCGGGATGAGTTCCTGAAGATCAGGCTTCCCAGCGCGCTCCCCTCCCTCTTCGATGGGCTGCGGATCGCCGTTCCGCTGTCGGTCATCGGCGCGATCGTCACCGAGTTCATCGCGTCGTCCGAGGGCCTCGGCTACCTGATCATTTCGAGCCACGTTCACTTCAACGCCACCCTCGCCTTCGCATCGATCTTCATGATCGTGTCTCTGACGATGCTCATGTACGCGATCGTCCTCGTGGCCGAACGACGCCTTCTCCGGTGGCGTCCGTCGGACCGCGCCGCTGCCTGACCTCTCCCGGAGTCGGAGGGCCCGTCGACAATCACCACTCAGGTGGGGGGTCCAGTGCCGCCCTGCACGTGACGCCTCAGCGCCGTGGCCCCTGCCTCCGCCGCGCCACCCAGCCGGAGGCGAACCCACCGAGGCGAGCGATCAATCCCACATACCAGGCCGCCGGGATCCAGAAGAAGCGAGAGGCGCCCCGGGCCCAGCGGTACTTGTAGCGGGTGTTCCTCCAGAGGAGCAGGAGCAGCGGGATCAGTCCCAGGGGAGCGAGCGGCGGCGCCACGATCAACCCAGTGGCGGTGAGCAGCGCCGACAGAGACACGATGCGCCCCAAGGCGACGTATGCGTGTGACCTGATGCCGGCAAGGCCGTCGCTGCGGCTCCACGCCCACAGCACCCGGGCACCGGCGGCCAGCGTCGCCGGCGGATGCCATCCGACGACTGCCTCGGGCCGGAACACCATCTCGTACCCGGCCGCGTCGAGAGCTTCGTCGAATGCGGTGTCTTCGCTGACGACCAGGTCCTCTGGGAATCCCCCAACCGTCTCCCAGGCTGCGCGCGTGAAGGCCATCGAGCGGGCCGAGGGGAGGAATCCGGGCCGCATCGCCTCCTCGAGCACGTAGACCATGGTCAGCCCGATGCACACCTGCTTCGTGGTCTCGCCCACCGGGCGGTAGAACCCGGCCACCCACTCCGCTCCGTGGGCGAACGGCTCGACCAGCTCCTGGAGCCAGTCCGGCTCGGGGACGCAGCCGCCGTCGGTGCAGGCGATCACGTCGTGCGTCGCAGCGGAGATCGCGGCGTTCCGGCCCCGGGATCGGTTGCCGCGGACATCCAGCACGACCAGGCGGTCGAATTCGGCCGCCAGGGCGTCCAGGCGCGAGCGCGTCCCGTCCGACGAGCCCGCGTCCGACACGACGACCTCGTCCGGCTGTCGTTCGGCGCCGAAGAGGCTTCTGATCAGCGACTCGATGGATGCCGCCTCGTCGCGCACCGTGAGGATGACCGAGACCCTGAGGTCGGCAGGCTGGCCGGACACGACGCGGACGTTAGCCCCCGCGTCGATTCGGCCACGGGAAGCCGCATCCCTCCCAGGCGACCGGAGGGCCATACGCGACACCGGATCGCGGGCTCCACCAGGTCCTCAAGTCACCTCGGGACCGGTCCGACAAAGTAGTCACAATGAATACTCGCCGTGGTCGAACGTCCGCTCTCGCCCTTGCGGTCGTCGCGCTCATCCTTCCCGCGGTGTCGGCGGGCGCCAACGGGGATCCCATCGTCGATGCCCAGCAACTCGTCTACGAGATCAATCTCGCCCGCTGGAATCCCTCCGAGTTTGCGATCGAGAGCGGGGTCCCGATGCCGCTGGGTATCCCGGCGCGGCCCCCGGTCGCCCTCGCCCCGGCGCTGGGCGGGTCGTCGATGCTCAAGGCCAACGAGTTGGCCGACTACGACTACTTCTCCCACCAGAGCGCGGTCACCGGCAAGTGGCCCAACGAGCTCGCCAGGGACCACGGGTTCGCCCTCCCGGAGTGGTGGAGTGACGACGCAAACTACATCGAGTCGCTTCACGGAGGCAGCGACAGCCCGTATCACGTGCTGGGGAGTTTCGCCGGCTCGCCGTCACACCGGGTTCACATCTTCGGAGAAGGACCTGTCGGATCAGGGGGATTCGCCGACTACGACCAGATCGGCGTCGGGCGCAGCTCCAACGAGAACTACTGGGCCGTGCACACCGCATTCGACGACATGAGCGCCGTCTTCGTCACGGGCGTCGTGTTCCGGGACCTCGACTCCGACGGCCGTATGGATCTCGGTGAAGGTCTCGGTGGAGTCACGGTCACGGCCGGGTCTGCCGGCACGGTGACCAACGCCGGCGGTGGCTACGCCATCGCCGTCTCCCCGGGCACCGTGGTCGTGTCGGCTTCCGGAGCCGGTTCGACCACGGTGACGGTCGGCACCCACAACGTCGGCGTCGACTTCCCGGCCGGGTCCGATCCGGTGGTTCGCGCCTATGAACTCTGCCAGGGCCTCCAACCCACCATGTTCGGCACCAACGGAGACGACGTCCTCACGGCGACCCCGGGGCGCGACGTGATCCACGGCCTCGGCGGAGTCGACATCGTCTTCGACCTCGGTGCCGACGACGTCCTCTGCAGCGTCGAGGGTGACGGCGCCACCGCCGCCGGAGAGAGCCTGCGCCTCGCCGGCGTGGACCGCTTCGCCACCGCCGTCGAGGTGTCCCAGGCGATCTACCCCGGCGGCGCACGAGTCGTCTACCTGGCCGCCGGCTACAACTTCCCCGACGCCCTCGCTGCCGGTCCCGCCGCCGCGGCCGAGGGGGCGCCCATCCTGCTCGCCTCGCAGGATGTCATCCCCGCCGCCACCCGGAACGAGCTGGTCCGTCTGAATCCGAGAACCGTCGTCGTCCTCGGTGGTCACGTCGCCCTCAGCAGCGAGATCGACGCTCAGATCGCCGCACTGCTCCCGGGCGTCACCATCGATCGACGATCCGGGGCGACCCGGTACGAGACCGCCGTCGAGGTCTCCCGAAGGGCCTTCCCCGGCCGGGCAGGCACCGTCTATGTGACGACCGGTGCGACGTTCCCCAACGCCCTTGCGGGCGCTCCCGCAGCCGTGCACCGCGACGGACCCCTCCTGCTGGTGCGACCCGACTCCGTGCCCGAGGCCGTGGCCGCCGAACTGGTGCGTCTCTCCCCGTCGCGGATCGAGGTCGTCGCCGGGCCGGGATCCGTGAGCGACGCAGTACTGACCCAGCTCCGCGCCTACGCCCCCGCCGAGCGCGTGTACGGGCCCGATCGATACGCGACCTCGGCGGTGGTCTCGCAGGCGGCCTTCCCCGCGGGCTCTCCGACCGTCTACGTGGCCACCGGATCCAACTACCCCGACGCTCTCACCGGCGGTGCGGCCACCGCCGCCTCCCACGGCCCGATCCTGCTGGTGGAGCAGTTCTCGATCCCGGGGGTGATCGCGGCCGAACTCACACGGCTCGATCCGACCCGCATCGTGATCCTCGGAGGACCGGCAGCCGTCTCCAGCGGCGTGGCGACGCAGCTGGCCGGCTTCCTCCCGTAGGCTCGTGAGCGGATGGTTCCGCAAGGACACCAACTGGTCTAAGGTCGCCCGCATGCCCCGACGGGTCCTCATCGTCTCGCTCATCGCGGCCCTGCTCTACCTCCCGACGATTCCGTCGGTGGCGGGCGCGCCCGAGATCACACCCGAGGAGCAATGGTTCATCTACGACCTCAACCGGGCTCGGAGCGATCCAGCCGGGTACGCGGCCGAGCACGGGATGAACCTGACCAAGAACCTGGCGCCGCAGCCTCCCCTTGCCGTCAACCTCGATCTCTCCGAGTCGTCCGGCTTCAAGGCCTACGAATGGGGCACCTTCTACTCGTACCCCGGAGGACTGCCCACGAGCCATTGCAGTCCCCTGACCGGCATCTGCCCCGACGAGCTGGCCTGGAACTACGGGTACCGACATCCCTGGGGGACCAACGACGGGAACTCCATCGAAGGGGTGTGGGCCTCGAACGGGATCAGCCACCCCTCGGCAGCCGCGTTCATCAACTCGCCGGCCCACCAGGCGTTCATGTTCGAGTGGTATCGCACGGAGATCGGAGCCGGGCTCGCCCATGTGGACGACGGCGGGGGATGGGACTCCTACTTCGCGGTGCACATCGCCGAACGAGCGAACGGTCTGCCGCACACGTTCGTGACCGGGGTCGTCTACGACGACATCAACGCCAACTGCATCATGGACCTCGGCGAGGGACTCTCCGGGGTCTCGGTCTCGATTCCGGGTGCGGGTTCGACCACGACGAATGCGGGGGGCGGGTATTCGGTGCCGGTCAGCCCGAACTCCACCTACCAGGTGAGCGTCAGCGGCGCCGGGGTGAGCGCATCTGCGTCCGCC
>DATHSA010000029.1:0-2856 GCA_035464675.1 Acidimicrobiia bacterium | reverse complement strand
GAGTATGCCTCCGATCTCCGCGCCGAGGGGATGCTCTGGGGGGCCACCACCCGGAGCCCGCACGCCCACGCCCGCATCGTCTCCATGGACGTCGCCCCGGCCCTCGCCATCGGAGGGGTTCATGCGGTACTCACGGCGGAGGACGTCCCCGGCCGCGCCGTCTTCGGCCTCGAGCACCCGGACCAGCCCGTGCTCGCTTCCGACGTCGTCAGGTACTGGGGTGAGCCTGTGGCGATCGTCGCCGCCGAGGACGAGGACACCGCCCGACGAGCGGCGGCTGCCATCGAGGTCGATTACGAGGAGCTCGAGCCGTTCGTCGACCCCGAGGAAGCCGATGAGTTCGATGCCGTCTTTCGTCGGATGCGCATCCGCCGCGGAGACCAGGACGCTTCTGGAAGTGTCACCGTCGAGGGCTTCTACGAGGTGGGGATGCAGGACCAGGCGCCACTCGGCCCCGAGGCAGGCCTGGCGATCCCTGACGGGCACGGCGGAGTCGATCTCTACGCCACCAGCCAGTTCGTCCACGTGGACCAGGAGCAGCTCGTTGCCAGCCTGGGGCTGCGACCCGACCAGGTGCGCGCCCACCCCGCCGGCATCGGCGGCGCCTTCGGTGCCCGCGAGGATGTCAATCTCCACATCCATCTCTGCATGCTCGCCCTCCACACCGGCCAGCCGGTGAAGATGGTCTACGACCGGTCCGAGTCCTTCACCGGTCACGTGCACCGCCATCCGGCCCTCATGTGGTACCGGCACGAGGCCGACGAAGACGGGCGTCTGGTCAAGGTCGAGGCTCGCATCGTCATCGACGGGGGCGCCTACGCCTCGACCACGGCCGCAGTGCTCGCCAACGCCACCTATTTCGCAGTGGGCCCCTACCGATGCGAGTCGGTGGCCGTCGATGGGGTGGGGACGCGCACCAACAACCCGCCCTGTGGGGCCATGCGGGGCTTCGGCGCGGTCCAGGTGTGCGTCGCCTACGAGGCCCAGATGGACAAACTGGCTACGAAGCTCGGCCTCGACCCCCTCGAGATCAGAAGACGCAATGCCCTGGCCACCGGTGACGTCCTCGCCACAACCGGCCAGATCATCGACACCCCGCTCCCCGTAGTCGATGTCATCGACTCGCTGGCCGCGATGCCGATGACGGCAGCGGATGCGCCGCTTCCCGGAGGGAGTGGTCTCACGACCGAGCCGCGACACGTGAAGCGCGGCGTCGGTTACGCCATCGGGATCAAGAACCTCGGTTTCTCGGAGGGCTTCGACGACTATGCCCAGGCACGGGTGCGCCTGACGGACGAGGGAGCTGTCGTCGAGACGGCTGCGGTCGAGGTGGGCCAGGGCCTGGTCACCGTGCTCGCCCAACTGGCCAGGTCTGGGCTGGGGATCAGCTCGGCGGTGGTGCGCCACGTGGACACGTCGAAGATCGACTCTGCCGGATCGACCTCGGCCTCCCGTCAGACCCAGATCTCGGGAGGTGCCACCCTCGAGGCCTCCACGAAACTCCGGGAGCGGATCCTGAGGCATCACGACGGCGACGACCTCACCGACGAGGGAGTCTTTCGGGACGACGAGCTGGTGGTGCCCATGGCGTTCCTCGCCGGCGAAGGCTGGGAGGAAACGGTCACGTTCCGCCATCCTGATACCGAGCCTCCCAACGAGGACGGTCAGGGAGTCGTTCACGCCGACTTCGCCATCGCCGGGCACCGTGCCGTGGTCGATGTCGACGAGGAGCTCGGTCTCGTGACGGTGGTGCGAGTCGACACGGCCCAGGACGTCGGCAAGGCGCTCCACCCGGAAGCCGTCCGCGGTCAGATCGAGGGCGGGATCCTTCAGGGCGTCGGTCTCGCCGTCATGGAGGAGATCGTGATCGAGAACGGGGTCATCCGGAATCCCAACTTCACCGACTATCTCCTGCCCACCATCCTCGATGCACCCGATGTGGAGGCCCTACTCATCGAGGAGGACGGCTCCTGGGGGCCCTACGGCGCGAAAGGGGTGGGTGAGCCTCCGACCATTTCCTCGACGTCCGCCGTGGTGGCCGCAATCCGGGATGCAACCGGGAAGGACATCAACCGGGCACCGGTGCGGCCCCAGGACATCGCGCTGTAGCGGTTTTCCTGGCTCTGCGGCTCGCCTCGTTGCCGGCGTTGGCCGGAGCCGCGATTGGCTCGGCCGTCGCTGCCGGCCGAAAGTGGACGCATATCTCACGGCCGTGGAGTCCGGCACGTACTCATTGGGACCTCCTTCCCGGTTCGGTCCAGATGCCGTGGCTCGCCATCGGCGGCTTGCTCCGGCCCGCGGCACATCGATCCCCGTACCCACAGGATCCATCTATGTAGTGGCTGGCCGAGCAGGCGCGCGTGCCCTCTCTGGCGGTAGCGTCGGAGAATGGAAGAGTTCATCAAGAAACTGCCCAAGGCGGAGTTGCACTGCCACATCGAGGGCACGCTGGAGCCGAAGATGTTGTTCGATCTCGCTGAGCGCAACCGCGTGGATCTTCCCTATCCGGATGTCGAGTCGGTCGAGGCCGCGTACAGGTTCAGGAACCTCCAGTCGTTTCTCGACATCTACTACCAGGGGGCCGGGGTGCTCCAGACCCCGGACGACTTCTACGACCTGATGACCGCCTACCTGGACAGGGCGGCCGCCGACGGAGTGCGTCGCGCCGAGACGTTCTTCGACCCCCAGGCGCACACCGAGCGCGGCGTCGGCTTCGAGGTGTTCATGGAGGGGTTCCGATCGGCCATCGCCGATGCCGTGTCGCGTCACGGGATCAGCGCCGACCTGATCCTCTGCTTCCTGCGTCATCTCGGAGGTGAGGCGGCCCTCACCACCATCCGGGAGTCAGAGCCACAC
>DATHSA010000028.1:0-8856 GCA_035464675.1 Acidimicrobiia bacterium | reverse complement strand
CTGCCCCATGCCTGGCCGTGCCTCGGGCCGCCTCCCGCGTCCAGCCGCTCGCCCCCGGCAGGAAGGCCCGGTACCTCCGTCCGCAGTCTTGCGGGCGGCGGGCGTCGGCCGGCGTCAGCGGTTGAGCGGAACCTTCTCCCGCCCCGCGAACCATCCGATCCCCAGCACCACCATCAATCCCGCCACTGCGAGCAGCGCCGGCACGAGCGGATCGGTGGGTCCCGAGAGGGCGGCGGTGTCGGCGCCGTCGGGCCAGGGCCACAGCACCCGGAGGGATCCGAGCATCAGCCCGATCAAGCCCGCCATCACCGTGTCGTGGTGGGTCTTCAGCAGGTGATTGAGCAGCGTCGAGAAGGCGGCCAGTCCGATGACTGCCCCCACCAGGAACACGCCGAGCACGGCGACGTCGCGGTCGTTCACCGCATCGAGCACGGCCTGGTACATGCCCAGCATCAGCAGGATGAACGACCCCGAGATGCCGGGGAGGATCATCGCGACGATGGCGATCGCCCCTGAACCGAGGAAGAAGACGACTGACGGGTCGGTGAGCGCCTCGCCACGCAATCCGAGGACCACGAAGGCGACGATGGCGACCGCGATACCGGTGCCGATCCGTGCCGAATCCCAACGGCGAACCAGCCGCCAGGCGATGACGATCGAACCGAGCACGAGGCCGAAGAAGGCGGCCGCAGTGTTCTGGGGCTGCTCCTCCAGCAGCCGGTCGATCAGCGACGCCAGCGTGACGACGGCGAGCCCGATCCCGGCGAGTAGGGGGAGCAGGAGCCGCCACTCGACCTCACCGAGACGGCGGCGCATGTCGACCCAACGGCCGCGGAGCGCATTTCCGAGCGCCGCCGATCCGGCGTGGATCGATGACACGAGCCGCTCATAGATCCCGAGTACCAGGGCGACGGTGCCGCCGGAGACGCCAGGGACGACGTCGGCGGAACCCATGAGAAAGCCGCGGAGGATGTTGAGGAGGTATGACATCCGGCGAGAGGGTAGATGCTGCTGAGTCGATTCCGGGTGGTGGGTGCGGGCACTCGCACCTACGGCGGGAGTCCGCCTCTGGTGTGGTGGTGTCCGAGGGGCTGGTCCAGAGATGGTCGCCGTCGCCAGCCGAGGCGGTGGCGAACCGCGAGGTGCTTTGTCCCAGGGACGTGACCGGCGGCCGACGGGCACCTTCTGCGGTCGCGTGGCCCGCCGACGGGCAAAGGCGACGGGTGACGGGCGACGAATCCCCCGTACCATCCTCTCATGCGCCCGGTCATCACTCCCGCGGAGTCGGCTCGTCTCGACGCCGAGTCCGAGACGCCGGTCTATGCCCTCATGGGACGGGCGGGGCTGGCGGTCGCCATCGCCGCCGGCCGGATGGGCGCGGGATACGGCACCCGGGTCATCGTGCTCGCCGGCCCCGGGAACAACGGCGGAGACGGATACGCTGCAGCAAAGATCCTCCGGCACCGCGGCATCGACGCGAGCGTCCACTGCCTCGGCTACCCCAAGCGGGACTCCGGGCCCAACCGCCGCCACGCCATCGCCGCGGCGAAGGCGGGTGTGTCGATGGAGCCGCTCGGAGACCCAGAACCCTGCGATCTGATCGTCGACGCCCTCTTCGGAGCGGGATTCCACGGGTCGCTCCCCGACAACGTGATCCCCTGGACCGAGCACGAGGCTCCCGTGCTCGCCGTCGACCTGCCCAGCGGGCTCGACGGCGCCGACGGCACCACGGAGGGCCCCGCCTTCTCGGCCGAGCGCACGGTGACCTTCCAGGCCCTCAAGACCGGCCATCTCGTCGGCAGGGGACCCGAGCTGTCCGGCGACGTCGAGGTCGCCGACATCGGGATGGGTGAACCCCGGGCCGAGTGGTCGCTGTTCGAGGACTCCGACGCCGTGGTTCCGGCGCGTCCCCGCGATGCCCACAAGTGGTCCTCCGGATCGGTTGCCGTGGCCGGCGGGTCGCCGGGGCTCCTGGGCGCTGCCGTCATCGCGGCCCGGGCATCCCTCGAGTTCGGGGCCGGCGCGGTCCGGCTCCTCGTCCCCGAGACACTTCAGGCACAGGCGGCGGCGATGGACCCGGGCCTGCTCACCGGCACCTCCGGCGACGACGCCCCCGATGCCGAGACGGTCCTCGCCGCGGCAGACCGTTTCGACGTGATGGCCCTCGGCCCCGGTCTCGGTGCCGGAGCCGAAGGACTCGTCGACGCCATCCTCCGCGAGTGGGACCGCCCCCTGGTGCTCGACGCCGACGGGATCAACGCGGCGACCGTCGACGCACTCTCGGATCGGACGGAGCCAACGGTCATCACGCCGCATGCGGGTGAGTTCCGACGCCTCGCCGGGGCGGATCCCACCCCCGCGGCGGCGGCCGACCTTTCCGCGAAGACGGGTGCCGTCGTTCTCCTCAAAGGTTCGCCGACCTTCGTCATGGGTGACGAGCGGTGGGTGATCACCTCCGGCGGTCAGGAACTCGCCACGATCGGCACCGGTGATGTGCTGACCGGCATGATCGCCGCGCTGATCGCGCGGGGCATGGACGCCGAACCCGCTGCCAGGGCCGCCGCCCACCTTCACGGACGGGCCGGTGCTGGGCTCGCGGCGCTCACTAGCGTCACCGCCACGAGCCTTCTCGCCGAGATCGGGAGGTACGCCTGGTGAGGCCGTCCTGGGTAGAGGTCGATCTCGACGCGATCCGCCACAACGTCCGGACGATCTCGGCGGTGGTGGCGCCCGCCCGTTATTGCGCGGTGGTCAAGGCCGACGGATACGGGCACGGCGACGTGCCCGTGGCCGAGGCGGCTCTGGACGCGGGTGCCGAGTGGCTGGCCGTGGCCCTGGTCGCCGAGGGGATCGGCCTGCGCGAGGCGGGCATCCAAGCCCCGATCCTGCTGCTGTCGGAGCCGCTTCTCGAGGATGCCGGCGAGGTCGTGAGGTGGGATCTGACACCGACGGTCTACCGGCGATCCTTCCTCGATGCCCTCACCGACGCGGCGCCGTCGGGCTACCCGGTGCACGTCATGGTCGACACGGGGATGCATCGCATCGGCGCACCGCCCGAGGAGGCGATCGGGCTCGCCACGGCCGTCGGCGGAGGACCCCTCCGTCTGGAAGGGGTGTGGACCCACTTCCCGGTGTCCGAAGAGGATCACGAGTTCACCCAGGGCCAGGTGGCGACCCTCCGTTCATTCGTCGAGGATCTGGCTGTGGCCGGGGTGCGTCCTGAGATCGTGCATGCGGCCAATACCGCAGGCGCCATCGGCGGGCTCGATGCCGGGTTCGACATGGTGCGCGTCGGGATCGGGACCTACGGGCTGCGCCCCGCGGCGGGCTATGCGCCCGACATCGACCTGCACCCGGCCATGTCGCTGATCAGCCAGGTGGTCTACGCCCGCCGCCATCCCGCCGGGACCCGGGTCTCCTATGGACGGACCCGCCCGCTGCCCGCCGACGCCACCGTGGTCACCGTGCCGGTGGGCTATGCCGACGGCATCTCGCGCCGCCTCACTCAGATCGGCGCGGTTCTCATCGGGGGGGAGCGGCATCCATTCGCCGGCAACATCACGATGGATCAGTCCCTCGTCGACGTGGGGGACATGGATGTGTCGGTGGGCGACGAAGTGGTCTTCCTCGGGCGCCAGGGCGACGCCGAGATCACCGCCGACGAATGGGCGAATTGGCTGGGCACGATCAACTGGGAGGTCGTCTGCGGCTTCGGACCTCGCCTCCCGCGGCGGTACGTGGGATGACCCTCACCGCGATTCCCGGCATCGAGGTGGGACACTGGACCGACCTGGAGGGCGCAACCGGGGTCACCGTCGTCTCGTTCCCGGAACCCAATGTGGCCGCGGTCGAGATCCGCGGCGCAGCTCCGGGATCCCGGGAGACCGCACTGCTGGCACCGGGCATGAAGGTGGAGACCATCCAGGCGATCGTGCTCGCGGGGGGCAGCGCATTCGGCCTGGCCGCGGCCGATGGCGTGGTACGGGCCCTGGAGGAGGACGGCCGCGGCCATCCCACCGAGGCCGGGCCGGTCCCCATCGTCCCGGCGGCGATCCTCTTCGACCTCTTCGTCGGCGACCCGAAGGCTCGTCCCGATGCCACGGCCGGGGAGGCTGCCTACCGGGCGCGCACCACCGAACCGGTGGCGATGGGAAGCGTCGGCGCCGGCACGGGGGCGATGGTGGCCGGCTGGCGGGGTTTCGAGCATGCCCGCAAGGGTGGTGTGGGTTCTCACGCCGAGCAGGCGGACGGCGCCACCGTTGCCGCCCTGGCTGTCGTCAACGCGGTGGGCGACGTGTTCACCCTGGAGGGAGCGCCCCTCACCGGGGGCGATCCGATACCGCCGCCGGTCCCGGTGGCGCCGAGGCCGCTGGAGAACACGACGCTGGTTGTCGTCGCCACCGATGCGGGGATCGATCGCGCGGGCCTCCACCGGCTGTGTGTCCAGGGGCATGACGCACTGGCCGTCTGCCTTCGCCCGGGGCACACCCGGTACGATGGTGACGCCGTCTTCGCAGTGTCCTGCGGTGAGCGGCATGCCGATCCCGATGCCCTCGGCTCGGCGGCCTTCGTCGCCGTCGGCCGCTCGATCGAGGCGGCCATGCGGCACGCCTCGACGCTCGGAGGGGTTCCGGTGATCGAGGAGACGACGTGACCGACGAGCTCACCCGCATCGCCGAGATCGCTGCGGTGTGCACCCGGTGCCCGCTCTCGGAGACGCGCACGACCGTGGTGTTCGGGACCGGCGCACCGGATGCCGATGTGATGTTCGTGGGCGAGGCCCCGGGGTACCACGAGGACCAGCAGGGCGAGCCGTTCGTGGGTGCTGCAGGCAAGCTCCTGGACCGACTGCTTGGCGAGATCGGCCTTGCCCGGGACGACGTGTACATCGCCAACGTGCTCAAGTGCCGGCCGCCGGGCAACCGTGATCCTCGCCCGGAGGAGATCGAGGAGTGCAAGGGCTACCTGCGAAGCCAGCTGGAGCTGGTGGATCCCAAGGTCGTCATCACCCTCGGCAACTTCGCAACCAAGCTGCTGCTCAAACGAGACGTCGGCATCACCCGCCTCCGTGGCCAGGTGTTCCCGTGGTGGAATCGTCGGCTGGTGCCCACTTTCCACCCGGCAGCCGCCCTTCGCGGCGGAGATCGAGTCCTGGGCCAGATGCGGGAGGACTTCTCCCTGGCGAGACAGGTGATCGACGAACGTGCTCCCGCCACCACCGATGCGGACGGCGAGCAGTTGGGGCTGTTCGGATGATCCTGCATTGCGCGACCGAGGCCGACACCCGATCAGTCGGCCGCCGTCTCGCGGCGCTGATGCGCTCCGGTGACATCGTGCTGCTCGCCGGCGACCTCGGGGCGGGCAAGACCGTGTTTGCGGGTGGGATCGGGGAGGGTCTTGGCCTCGACGAGCCGGTCGTCAGCCCGACATTCGTCATCGTCCGCCGGTACACGGGGCTCGTGCCGATGGTGCACGTCGATCTGTACCGTGTGGGCTCCATTGCCGAGATCGACGACCTGGACCTGGACCTCGAAGCGGTCGACGGCGTGCTCGTGGTCGAATGGGGCCATGCCGCCGAGCAGGCGTTTGGCGACGACCACCTCGTGGTGAAGATCACACCCGGCCCCGATGGGGGCCGCTCGATCGAGTTCGTCCCTCGAGGCTCGTGGGCGCGCCGACCTCTGCAGGAGCTTGCACCGTGAAGATTCTCGCCATCGAGACATCGACCTCGGCCTCGTCGGTCGCGTTGGGCACCCCGGACGGGGTGGTGGCCTCGTCGCGGCGGCTGGACCCGCGTGGCCACGTCGCGTTTCTGGTGCCGGCCCTCGAGTTCTGCTTCTCGCAAGCGGGTTGGAGTCCCAAGGATCTCGATGCCGTGGCCGTCGATGTCGGTCCCGGGCTCTTCAGCGGCCTGCGAACAGGCCTCGCGACCGCACAGGCGATCGCCGGCGCGGTGGGGGTGCCGTTGGTCCCGGTCAACTCGTTGGACGCGCTCGCTCTTCGGGCCGCCACCGGCCACCGGAGGATCTGGGCCGTCGTGGACGTCCGGCGCAAGGAGGTGGCCGTGGCCCCGTACCGCCCGGTTCCCGGGGGAGTGGTCCGGGACGGGGCGATCGAACTCTGTACCCCCGACAGTCTCCGAAACCTCCTCGTGAGTGACCGCAGCGAGATGCTGGTGATCGGCGACTGGCAGGCCCTTCCCGAGGGGACCCTGGTCGGCCTCCACGCCCTGCGGACGGGGCGACCCCGGTATCCCTCGGCCGAGGCCGTGCTCGAGGTGGCCCGGGGCCGTGCGGAGAGAGACGAGCTGCCCCACCCCGACGAGGTTCGCCCCAACTACCTTCGGGAGCCCGACGTCACCATCAACTGGTCCGATTTCCGATCGGAGGGGCCGTGGACGTAGCCGTGGCGGTCGTCAGGCCGATGGAGGAGCGAGACATTCCCGCGGTCGCCTCCCTGGAGCGGCGTGCCTTCACCGAGCCGTGGTCGGAGCAGGCGTTCGTCGAGGAGCTGGCCGAGGGCAACCGTTCGTATGTCGTTGCCGAGACCGAAGGGGATGTGCTCGGATACGGCGGCGTCATGATCGCCGGTGAGGAAGCGCACATCATGACCGTGGCCGTGGATCCGGCTGCCGTCCGCCGCAAGGTGGGTACCCGGCTCATGCTGGCGCTCGTCGATCGGGCGATCGAGCGCGGCGCCCGGCATCTCACGCTCGAGGTTCGTGTCTCCAATGACGCCGCGCTCGGCCTGTATCGCAAGCTCGGATTCGCCTCGGTCGGGTTGCGGCCGGGCTACTACCGCGGCGAGGACGCATTGGTCATGTGGGCCGTCGATGCCTCCGAGGCTCCATTCCAGCGCCGCCTCGACCGGATCCGGGAGGAGGTCGCATGACCGAGCCGGTCGTCCTCGGATTCGAGACGAGCTGCGACGAGACCGGGGTCGCGGTCGTGCGGGGCAACGAGATCCTCTCCAACGTGCTGGCCACTCAGGTGGAGGAGCACGCCAGGTTTGGCGGGGTCGTGCCCGAGGTGGCGGCTCGCGCCCACGTCGAGGCGATCAGGTCGCTCACCCATCGAGCGCTTCGGGACGCCGGCGTCCACTCCATGGACCTCGACGCGGTCGCCGCCACCCAGGGTCCGGGCCTGGCTGCGGCGCTCATGGTCGGCTTCTCGTACGGCAAGGCGCTTGCCTGGGCCCTCCGGATCCCGTTCGTCGGCGTGGACCACATGGAGGGGCATCTCTTCGCCCCCCGGTTCGAGCACCCCGACTACGAGCCTCCGGCCGTCGTCGTCCTCGCCTCCGGGGGCCACTCGCAGATCGTCCATATGAAGGCATGGGGGGACTACGAGGTGCTTGGCGCCACGATCGATGACGCCGCCGGAGAGGCGTTCGACAAACTGGCGCGCTTCCTCGGCCTGGGCTTCCCGGGCGGACCGGCGATCGACCGGGAGTCGGACGACGGCGATCCTGCCGCGATCGACTTCCCGCGGGCGCTCGCCGACCGGCCCCATGACCTCTCGTTCTCGGGGCTCAAGACCGCAGTGGTCACCTATGTGCGGGAGCACCACGCAGCCGGAGACCTCCCTCCGATGGCGGATCTGACGGCGTCGATCCAGGAGGCAATCGTCGATGCCCTCGTCACCAAGACGATGAACGCGGTCGAGACCACGGGCGTGCCCCGGGTCGGAGGCGGGGGCGGAGTGCTGGCCAATCGCCGCCTGCGACAGCGTATGGCCGAGGAGTGCGAGGCGCGGGGGATCGCCCTCCATCTCCCGTCGCCCCGCCTGTGCACCGACAACGGAGCGATGATCGCCGCAGCCGCGATCTTCCGGCTCTCGAGGGGCGAGGAGACCCCGGGGGACGCGCAGATCGACAGCGGGATGAAGCTGGGGTAGGCCCTCATCCGGGCGTCCCGTCTGCAGTCTCCGGGAAGGGCCATCCGCCCTCCGCCGTCCGCCCTCGGCAAGATCAGGAGGACGCAACGCTCGCCGCCGACGGATTCTCTTGCGGACGGCGGAGGGGCGGATGGCGGAAGCCCAGACGGTGGCCCGTCCGGGTTGCCAATCACCTACCGCTTTTTTCTGATACCAGCCCACTCACATCTCGAACTCTGAACTAGCACTCCGCTCGCGGGTTTGCTACCTTTGGCAGTCGCAAGCGACGAGTGCCAACAGGAGGAGATTCGTCGAATGGCCAAGGCAAGCACCAAGAAGAAGGCTGGGAGCCTTCAGCCCCTGGGCGACCGCGTCGTCGTCATGCCCCGGGACGAGGACGACGTCCGGACCCCGAGCGGTCTCGTCATCCCCGACACCGCCAAGGAGAAGCCGCAGCTCGGCGAGGTACTCGCCGTCGGTCCCGGCGACTTCCAGGACGGGGAGCGAGTCCCCATGGATCTCGAAGTGGGCGACACCGTCGTCTATTCGAAGTACGGCGGCACCGAGGTCAAGTTCGAGGGCGAGGACTACCTGATCCTCTCCTCGCGCGACGTCCTGGCCGTCATCCGCTGAGGATCTAGGAGGTAAACGCCAGATGGCAGCAAAGGAACTGAGGTTCAACGAGGAGGCCCGCCGTGGCCTCGAGGCCGGCGTAGACAAGCTGGCCAACGTGATCAAGACGACGCTCGGCCCCAAGGGCCGCAATGTCGTCCTGGAGAAGAAGTGGGGCTCGCCCACGATCACGAACGACGGCTACACGATCGCCAAGGAGATCGAGCTCGACGACCCGTGGGAGAACATGGGCGCCCAGCTCGCCAAGGAGGTCGCCACCAAGACCAACGATGTCGCCGGTGACGGCACCACGACGGCGACGGTGCTCATCCAGGCGATGGTCCACGAGGGCCTGCGCAACGTCGCCGCC
>DATHSA010000027.1:0-43612 GCA_035464675.1 Acidimicrobiia bacterium | reverse complement strand
GTCGCCCGTCGCCCGTCGCCCGTCGCCCGTCGCCCGTCGCCCGTCGCCCGTCGCCCGTCGCCCGTCGCCCGTCGGGCGAAGTCGGCCCGGGCAGGAATCAGAACGGCCGCGCCGGGGTAGGGTCCCCGGCTGCGGAGGAGGGCCGACCGGCGTCTGTTCGCCCGCCGCAGGCGGGCGAAGTCGGCCCGGGATGAAGCCTCAGAACCCGTGCAGTTTCGATGCTGCCGCAGCATCGAGCAGCCACAGCGCGTCTCGGCTCGCCCGGCTGACACGCGACGCGGGAAGGTCGCTCTCCCCTTCGAGCACCTCCGCGACGATGTCAGCCTTCCGCTCGCCCGAAACGATGATCAGGGTCCGGCGGGCTCGGGCGAGGAGAGGGAGGGTGGCCGTGAGCCTCCACCCGAGGTCGGGTACCTCGACGGCCACGAAGTCGCGCTCCAGTTCGTCGAGCGCCGGGGAGCCGGGGAAGAGCGAAGCGGTGTGGCCATCCTCACCCACCCCGAGCAGCACGAGTCCAGGCTGCGGGCGCCCGTTGGGGCCGGCAGGGAGGATGTCGCGGAGGGTCATCTCGTAGGCCGCGGCAGACTCTGCAGCTTCGTCCCAGGGCACCTCGTGGAGGTGGGCCGGGACCCTGTCGAACAGTGTCCGCCGGATCATTCTGGCGTTGCTGTCCTCGTGGTCGGTGGGAACGTGGCGCTCGTCGACGAGCCAGGCTTCGACGTCGGCCCACCCGATTCGTCGCTCCGCCAGCAGTTCATAGGCGCGCCGGGGGGTGCTGCCTCCGGACAGCCCGATGACCCTCGGGCCGGTCATGACCCTGAGCCATGCCTCGACTTCGTCGGCCGCTGCGTCGGCCAGTGCTTCGGCGCCGCCGAACACCCTGATTCGCATGAGCCCGGGAATGCTACGGGAGTCGCGCAGGGCATCGGGCATCGGCGCGATGTCGCGCACCCGAGATGCGGGATACCCTCAGAGCGTGTCCGAGATCAAGGCCGCTCTAGAGCAGCTCATCGCGCCGGGTGGCGAATACGCCGTGGAGGTCGAGGACATCGGGGGTTTCCCGACCCGCACGTTCGTCGACAGGCCCCGGCACCTGTCGGAGTTCGTTGCGTTGGGCGAGCGCCACGGCGACGCCGACTTCCTGATCCAGGCCGAGCGCCGGTTGAGTCATGCGGAGGTGTTCGGCCGGGCGCGTCGGCTGGCCGGAGGGCTCCGGGAACGCTTCGGGATCGCTCCCGGCGACAGGCTGGCGGTCCTGGGGGCCAATCACCCCGACTGGGTCGTCGGGTTCTGGGCAGGGGCTCTCCTCGACGCCGTGGTCGTGCCTCTCAATGCCTGGTGGACGCCGGCGGAGCTGTCGTTCGCGCTGAGCGACGCCGGGATCTCGGTGGTCCTCGCCGATTCGCGCCGCGCTCAGGCCGTGCTCGAAGCGGGGCATCCGGCCGACCGGATCGTTGTCTGGGGGGGATCACCCCCGCCCGGAGTGTCGTTCGACGCTCTTGTCGCCGCCGGGCCCATCCTGTCCTCTGCCGGGGTGAGGCGTCCCGAGGGTGAGCCGGCCGTCCTCTTCTACACATCGGGGACGACCGGTCGCCCCAAGGGCGCGCCGCTCACACATCGCAACGTCGCGACCGGCTTTCTCAACTCGGTGGCGATGACCGCGGCGGCGCGAATCGCAACGGGGGAGGACCGGCAGGCGGGCAAGCAGGTGGATCTGACCGTCGTCCCCCTCTTCCACGCCACCGCCAATCTCGCCCTGATGGTGCCGTTCGTGGCCGGAGGCCACGCCATGGTGTTCCTTCCACCGGGCCGGTTCGATCCCGAGGTTGCAGGCGAGGTGATCGAGCGCGAGCGGGTGACCCGGTTCGGCGGAGTGCCGACGATCGTCGCCCGGGTCCTCGAGAGCGGCGTGTGGCGACGGCGCGACTTCTCGACGGTTCGCCGCATTTCGTACGGCGGAGCCCCTGCATCACCCGACCTGGTGCAGCGCGTGGCGGAGGCGTTCCCGGGTCTCGAGAAGCGCCTCATCCAGGGCTATGGCCTCACCGAGACGACGGCGATCAGCACACTCAACATCGGGCCCGACTACCTGAAGCGGCCGGACTCGGTCGGTATCGCCGCGCCCACCGCCGAGATAAGGATCGTCGATCCCTTTGGAGATCCCCTCCCGCCGGGCGAGACGGGTGAGATCGCGATTCGGGGAGCCCATGTGATGCCCGCGTACTGGAATCGTCCGGACGCAGACGCCGCCGCGTTTCGCAGTGGTTTCTTTCACACCGGCGATCTCGGTCACCTGGACGAGGAGGGGTTCCTCTATGTCACCGATCGAGCCAAGGACGTAGTGATCAGAGGTGGCGAGAACGTGTACTCGGTGGAGGTCGAGGAGGCGATCGAAACCCACGAGGCGGTGATCGAGGCGGCGGTTGTGGGCGTGCCGGACTCCGACCTCGGGGAGCGAGTCAAGGCGTTCGTGGTGACCAGGAGCCGGGTGACCACCGCCGAGCTCGCTGCACACCTCGGCGGCCGAATCGCCGACTTCAAGGTCCCGGAGGAGTGGGACATCCGCAGCGATCCACTTCCACGCAATCCCTCCGGAAAGGTGTTGAAGCGCGCCCTGCGGGAGGGATCGGCGGCGGCACGGCCCGGGGATTCGGCGCTGTGACACGGCGTTCTCTGGAATGGGCGGATGACCGACGTGTGGACGTCGTCGAGGAGGGTGACGGGCCGGCCACCATCGTCCTCGCCCACGGGGCCGGAGCAGGTCAGGACCACCCGTTCATGGCCGGCATGAGGGAGCGGCTCGCCGCCGGCCATCGCGTCGTCACCTTCGACTATCCGTACGTCGCAGAGGGCCGGCGTGCCCCGAATCGGATGGGTACGCTGCTCGACTGCCACCGCGCCGTAGTGGCGTCGGCCGCTCCGTCCAGGCCGGTGCTGGGAGGCAAGTCGATGGGTGGCCGGATGGCATCGCACCTGGACATCCCGGTCATCGCGTGCTTCTTCCTCGGATACCCCCTCGTGCCGATCGGCAAGTCGGAGCCCAGGGACACCTCCCATCTGCATGACATCGACGCGCCGATGCTGTTCGTGCAGGGCGAGCGTGATCGCCTGGGCCCGCCGGAGATGGTGGAGCCGATCGTGGAGGGTCTCACCGGAGCGTCACTGGTGGTGATCCCTGACGCAGATCACGGCTTCAAGGTCCCCAAGCGAACCGGGATGGACGAGGGCGAGGTGCTCGACCTCCTCGCCAGGACGGTTACGGACTGGCTCGCCTCGGTCGGTCAGGCCGGCGGGTCGTAGCGAGCAGACGCGACGCGAGCCCCCTCGCGTTCCAGCCGGAGCACGGCTCCCTTCTGAAACGCGATTCGGGGATCGACCGGAGCGCCGGAGGCCGCCAGCAGCCAGACGAGATCCTGGAGGACGTCGCCGTGGCTGCACAACACCGTGCCCGAGGGCGAGCCGGTGACCATTGCCATCGCCCCATCGCCGGAGTTTCCCTCAGCCAGATCGTCGGACAGCTCGACGGTTGCGCCGATCGTGGCCGCGAGTGGCTCGACCGTCTGGACACACCTCACAAAGGGGCTGGAGATCACCCTGGTCGCGCCCTCATCGGCGAGCCTTCCGGCCAGGGCCTTGGCCTGGAGGAGGCCCGGCCCGCTGAGGGGCCGCTCTTCGTCGGGCCGATCCCACTCTGACCGGCTCCCCGCCTTGGCGTGGCGCACGACGAAGATCATGAGGCTCCCCCTGCGGCGCGCAACACCGCCCGATCGCGTTCGTACGTCAGCCGATCCAGCGCTGAGCCGGTGTCGAGCCAGGCGATCTCGTCGACCTCGGCGTTGGGCGCGAACGCGCCGTTCTCGACGGTCATCGCCCAGTAGTGGACGATCTTGGGGCGCCCGGTGCGATCGGGGTACTCGACGACGCCCACGTGATCGCCGAGGGAGGCCTGGTAGCCGGTCTCCTCTGCGACTTCCCGCAGCGCTGCCTCGGCCGCGGTCTCGCCGTCGTCCACCTTGCCCTTGGGGAACGACCAGTCGTCGTAACGAGGGCGATGGACGAGGAGGATCCGTCGCCCGTCCTCATCGGTCCGCGAGACGATCCCGCCGGCGGCCAGCACCGGGCGAGGGGCCTCCAGGGCACGCCCCGGGTCGGGCACGGCGCCCTGGGAGCGAGCCAGGGCCAGTGCCTGGAACCGACGGTGGGCGTCGAGCCCCAGAATCGTCGACGTCCTCTTCCACGAGTCGTCGTTCAACTCCCAGGCGAGCCGGTCGTCGGCAAGGCAGATGCGGAGGAGCTCCTCGAGGCGCCTGCGGAGGCGGGGATGGTGGATCGGGACGATCACCTCGACGCGCCCGTCGAGGTTGCGCGGCATGAGATCCGACGACCCGATGATGTACTCGGCGTCTTCGCCGGACCCGAACCGGAGGACTCGGCTGTGCTCGAGGTACCGTCCCACGATCGAGCGCACCCGGATGTTCTCGGACAGGCCGGGCACCCCGGGCCGGAGACAGCAGATCCCCCTGACGATCAACTCGACGCGAGTTCCGGCTGCGGAGGCCGCATACAGCTCGTCGATGATCCCCGGGTCGACGACATGGTTGAGCTTCAGGACGATGTTCCCCTCGTGCCCCAGCGCCGCCTGAGCGCGGATGCGCGAGACGATGGCGTCACGCAGGCCGTGAGGAGCCACGATGATTCTCCGGTACTCCCGCTTCTGCCCGTACCCGGTGAGGACGTTGAACAGCTCAGAGAGGTCGGCGCCGACGTCGTCGTCCGCCGTGAGGAGCCCGAGGTCCTCATAGATGCGAGCTGTCTTCGGGTTGTAGTTGCCCGTGCCGATGTGCGAGTAGCGCTTGAGCCCATCGCCCTCGCGGCGAACGACCAGGGCGATCTTGGCATGCGTCTTCAGGCCGGGGACTCCGTAGACGACGTGGACACCCGCCTCCTCGAGGATGCGGGCCCACGAGATGTTGGCTTCTTCGTCGAAGCGGGCCTTCAATTCGACGAGCACGACCACCTGCTTCCCGCGCCTCGCCGCTGCGATCAGGGATTGGACGATCGACTGCTCGCCGCCGAGGGCGGGGTCGTCGGGGTCGGAGGTTCGATAGAGGGTCTGCTTGATCGCCACGACGTCAGGGTCACGGGCAGCGGACGCGATGAAGGCACCCACCGACGTCCCGAACGACTCGTAGGGCAGGTGGACCAAGACGTCTCGCTCGTCGAGTCGGTCGAGGACGCTCTCGCCCGGATGGCGGCGAGAGAGGATCGGCTGGGTCGTGGGCATCCAGGGCTCGAGCTTCAGGTCGGGCCTCGGGAGAGTCTGGAGGGCATTCAGGCCGGCGAGGGCGAGGAGGCCGTCGTTGACGTAGACCTCCCAGGGCTCGATTCGCATCTCGGTCATCAGCAGGTCGAGGATGTCGACGGGCATGGTGTGATCCACGACGAGGCGCACGAGGCGGCTGAATCGATGCCGGGTCTGGAGGAGCTCCTCCATGGCTTCGAGCAGGTCCTCGGCCTCGTCCTCCTCGATCGCCTGATCGGCGCTCCGGGTCACCCGGAAGGGATGGCTGCTCACGACCTCCTTCCCGGGGAAGAGAGTGTCGAGTTGGGAGGCGAGCACCTGCTCGACCGGCACGAGAACCGTCCCATCGGCAACCGGCAGCAGGCGGGGAAGCAGCGGGGGGACCTTCACGCGGGCAAACTGATCCTGTCTGGTGTCGGGGTCCCTCACCATCACGGCGAGATTGAGCGACAGGTTCGAGATGTACGGGAAGGGGTGCTGCGGGTCGACGGCGAGCGGGGTCAGCATCGGGTAGATCTCACGCTCGTAGCGGGACACGAGCTCCTTCCGGTGCTTCTTCTTCAGGCGGTCCCACCCGACGATGAACACTCCGTGGTCGGCGAGCCCCGGTAGCAGCTGGCCGGCGAGGAGGCGTTCGAGTCGCGCCTCGAGTGCGACCACCCGCGGACGGATCAGATCGAGCTGTTCGCGGGGGGTGAGGGCTTCAGGAGTGACCGCTTCGACTCCGGTCGCCACCTGTTCGCGGAGGCCGGCAACACGGACCTGGAAGAACTCGTCGAGATTCGAGGCGACGATGGCCACGAACTTCACCCGCTCGAGCAACGGCAGGTTGGGATCCTCTGCGAGCGCAAGGACCCGGTCCTGAAAATCGAGGACGCTCAGCTCGCGGTTGTAGTAGCGGGACGGGGATTTCACGGTGGGGATCGTATCGGTCGGTCATGCCTTCGGCCTGACCGTCGCCGGTGGCCGGTCGCCCGCCCAAGCACCTGAAGTGGCCGGAAGATGACGGGGCGACCGTTCTCGGAGGGCGTGGCCCTAGCGATCACCCGGGCGGTCGACGTCGTCGAACGGGCGGATCACAGGCTCCGGCGGCCCACGCATCGGTTCCCGACTCTCCAACTCGGCGATCTTTGCCACCCGGCGGGCGTGGCGTTCGGCTCCACTGAAACGGGCGTCGAGGAAGGCGAGGGCCAGTTCCTCGGCGAGGTTGGGCCCGATGACCCGGCTACCCAATGCCAACACGTTGACGTCGTCGTGCTCCACGCACTGGTGGGCGGTGTAGGTGTCGTGGGCGACGGCGGCGCGGATTCCCTTCACCTTGTTGGCGGCGACGGCTGCGCCTGCTCCCGAGCCACAGACGACGATCCCCCGCTCGACGCGTCCGGTGAGAACGGCCTTGGCGACGGCCGCGGCATAGTCGGGATAGTCGACGGGGTCGGTCGAATGCGTGCCCAGATCGGTGACGGCGTGCCCGGCGCCTGCCACCACTTTGGCGAGATGCTCCTTCAGCTCATACCCGGCATGGTCGGCGGCAATGGCGATGCGCATGGCGGCAGGGTAGTGATCCGGCCGGTCGCTTCCCCGAGCCGGCTTCGTACAATCGCCGCCGTGGATCGATTCGTCGTCACCGGAGGAGCACGTCTCGAGGGAGAGGTCACGGTCCTCGGCGCCAAGAACGCAGTGCTCAAGCATCTCGTGGCGACGCTGCTGGCACCGGGAAGTCACCGGATCGAGAACGTGCCCGGAATCGTCGACGTCAGCCTCATGTGTGACGTCATCGGCCACATCGGCGCGTCGTGCAGGTTCGACGGGTCGACCGTGGAGGTCGAGGTGCCCGGGGAGCTGCTCCCGGAGGCGCCGATCGACCTGGTCCGGCGGATGCGGGCTTCGATCATCGTGCTCGGCGCGCTCCTCGCCCGCACAGGGGAGGCGCGGGTCGCACTGCCCGGCGGAGACGACTTCGGTTCGCGCCCGATCGACATGCACCTCGACGGACTCGAAGCCATGGGCGCCCGGTTCGAGCTCGTTCACGGTGTCCTCCAGGCCTCCGCACCCGACGGCCTACAGGGCGCCGACGTCTACCTCGAGTTCCCGAGCGTGGGGGCCACCGAGAACCTGCTCATGGCTGGAGTGCTCGCAAAGGGGACGACCACGATCGGCAACGCCGCCCGGGAGCCGGAGATCCAGGATCTCGCCGAGTTCCTCTCGCGCATGGGGGCCCGAATCCGTGGTGCGGGGACGTCGACCATCGAGATCGATGGCGTTCCCTCACTGACGCCCGTCCCGCACCGTGCCGTTCCCGACCGGTTGGAGGCCGGCACCTATCTGGTCGGCGCCGCCATCACCGGGGGAGAGGTGACCGTCCGCCAGTGCGTGCCCGAGCATCTACGGATGGAGCTTCGCAAGCTGAGTGACGCCGGATGCGAGTACGAGACCGGCACGGACTTCGTGACTCTGCGGGGTCCGGATCGACCCCGGCCGGTCGACTTCGCCACCCTGCCCTATCCCGGGTTCCACACCGACATGCACCCTCAGATGGTGGCGCTCCTGTCGGTGGCAGACGGGACCTCGGTGATCACGGAGAACATCTACGCAGCGCGGTTCCGGTATGTGGGCGAGTTGAACCGGCTCGGTGCCGACGTCCAGCTGGAGGGCCAGCATGTCATCATCCGCGGGGTTCACGCCCTCAGCGGCTGCCCGGTCGATGCCTGCGACATCCGCGCCGGGGCTGCCCTGGTCCTGGCAGGATTGAGGGCCGACGGCTACACGATCGTGACCGACGCCCAGCACATCGATCGCGGGTACAGCGACTTCGAGCGGAAGCTCCAGGCGTTGGGCGCCGAGATCGTTCGACAGACCGATTAGCCGGCTGCCGGCCTGTCCGGAGCCGTGCTGGTTGCTGGTTCCTGGTGGCTGCCGATTACCCTCCCGCACTCACGGGAATGAACTACGCGAAATCCCGTTGAACTCAACACATGCCAGAGGACACCACTGCCGTCGTCGAAGAGGCCTCACCGCAGGTCGACCTCGACGCGCTCTCCGAGACGCTCGAGTACATCCGCCCGGCCCTCCAGGCCGACGGTGGCGACCTCATCCTGCTCGGGGTCGATGGCGGCACCGTCAACCTCCAGATGGTCGGCGCGTGCGGCGGCTGCCCCATGTCCACCATGACCCTGACCGCCGGCATCGAGCGGATTCTCCGCGATCGCGTCCCCGGTGTGATGGAGGTCAACGCGATCTAGCCGGGCTTCGCCCGGAAGTCGCCCGTCGCCCGTCTCCCGTCCAGAGTTCGACGGGGCGTCCGGCGTCGGGAGACGGCCGACGGTTACGCTCCCCCCGTGCCCGTCGCCAGCGATCCCGAGTCCCTCGTCGAGGCCGTCACGCGGGGTGATCGTCGGGCGCTCGCCCGGCTGATCTCGATCCTCGAGGACCGCCGCCCGGGCCATGACGAGGTGCTCTCCCTGGCGTTTGCCGCAGCGGTGCCTGCCCATCGCGTCGGGATCACCGGCGCACCCGGCGCGGGGAAGAGCACCCTCACAGACGCCCTGATCCGGGTGATCCGCGAGGGCGGCGATCCCGTGGCGGTACTCGCCGTCGACCCGACCAGCCCGTTCTCCGGCGGAGCCGTCCTCGGAGACCGGGTGCGCATGCAGGACCACGTCCTCGACGACGGCGTCTTCGTTCGGTCGATGGCGAGCCGGGGCCACCTCGGCGGGCTCTCGGCGGCAGCGCCCAAGGCGCTCCTGGCCCTCGAGGCCGCCGGATTCCCTCACGTGATCATCGAGACGGTCGGCGTCGGGCAGGACGAGGTGGAGGTCGCTGCAGCGGCCGACACCGTGATCGTCGTGGTCACCCCGGGCTGGGGGGATGGCATCCAGGCCGCCAAGGCCGGGATCCTCGAGATCGGCGACGTATTCGTGGTGAACAAAGCGGATCGGGTCGGAGCCGACGATGCCGTCGCCGATCTGCGAACGATGCTGTCCCTCGGGCCGGACACCGAATGGGAGGTCCCGATCGTGCAGACGGTGGCGACGAAGGGCTCTGGCATCAGGGAGACCTGGGAGGCGATCGCCTCGCATCGCGCCCACCTCGGTGCAGAGGGCCTCGCCGAGCAGCGCCGCAGCCGCCGGCGGGCCGAGCTGGAGACCGCTCTCGTCGAGGCCCTTCGGCTTCGGGCCGCCGAGGTGACGGCTGCCGGCGGAGCGGTCATCGAGGCGGTCGAGGCGGGAGATCTCGATCCATGGACCGCGGCACGCCGCCTCACCGGCACATGACTCGAGTCGGCCTGCTTCTCCTCGTCGTGGCGCTTGTGTTCGGCGCGTGCGTGGAACCAGGAGTGACCGACCTCGACGACATTCGCGCCGGGCTGGCCCGTGAGGGTGCGGTGGTACGGACCATCGCCTCCGCGCCGGGTTTTCCGTTCGCGGTCGGGCCGACCCGTGTCGCGGTGGACGGGCGCGAGATCCGCATCTTCGAGTACGAGGACGCCGCCGCCCGTGAGACGGACTCGTCGGCATTGACGATGGATGGATACGCCGTCCATGGCGTGCCGATCGATTGGACGGGCCCACCGCACTACTGGGCCGAGGGCCGGGTTCTCGTCGTCTACACAGGGAGTGAGGAGTCCATGGTCGACCTCCTCACGCGCGTGCTGGGGCCGCCGCTCGAAGTCGACTCCGGCTGACATCGCGGTCACAATCCCCAGCAGCACACAGAAGGATCCCCATGCTGGTTCGCTTCGAGTCCGACGGCCCGGTCGCCGTCATCACGCTCGACAGGCCGCCGGTCAACGCGCTCTCCAACGCCCTGATCTCCGACCTGGTCTCTGCATTCGAACAGGCCGCATCCGACGAGATCCGCGCCGTCGTTGTCACCGGGGCCCCTCACTTTGCCGCCGGCGCCGACATCACCGAGTTCAAATCGGCGATGGACACCGGGGGAAGCGGCGCCGGCCTGGGCGCCGTACTCGGTGACGCCCTCCAGAGGATCACCGCGCTGCCCAAGCCGGTGATCGCCGCGGTGCGGGGCTACGCCCTGGGGGGTGGCCTCGAGCTGTCCATGGCCTGTGACCTGAGAATCCTTGGCGAGGGGGCGAAGGTTGGCCAGCCGGAGATCAAGCTCGGTGTGATCCCCGGCGCGGGCGGCACCCAGCGGCTTGCCCGGCTCGTCGGCGTCGGTCGAACCCGCGACATGGTCTACACCGGCAGGATGATCGACGCCGCCACCGCATTCGAATGGGGCCTGGCCGATCGCGTGGTGCCGGACGACCAGCTGGAAGAATCGGCGCGCGCCCTTGCCGACGAGCTGGCCTCAGGAGCGACCGCAGCAATGGCCATCGCCAAGCGGGTCATCGACGACGGCTTTTCGATGCGCCTCGAGGATGCGCTTGCGCTGGAGGCCGACGGGTTCCGCAAGGCATTCCGGACGGACGACGCGGCCGAAGGCGTCGACGCCTTCCTGGCCAAGCGGCCTCCAGACTTCAAGGGCCGCTGACCCGGTCCCTGAGGCGTCGGAGGTTGCCTTTCCACACCCTGGCGAGTATCGGTCGAGCGACGAGACCGCCGACAGGGCCCCCGAGGTACCACGGGAAGCGGATCTCTTCGGTCCAGGTGAACCTGGTGCCATCGCCTTCCGTTTCGAGGGTGAATCTCCCGGTGCCCGTGAACAGCCCCCGGTGGGCCACCCCCATGGTCCGCGGCGGGTCCCAGTCGGTGAACTCCATCTCGTCGGTGGTCCGAAAGGGCCCGATCCGGGTGAGGACCGAGATCCGGGTGCCCTTGCCGCGCCTGGTGGCCGACTCGAACTCCACGCCGACCGCATCGGCCATCCAGGTCGGGTGATCCTCGATGCGCTCCACCTCCGCCCACACCTCGAAGGGTGACGCCGGAATGAGGACGGATACCTCGATCGGCCTCATCCGTCGCCCCCGGTCGGTGGTTCGGTCAGGTCCTCGAGGAATTCCCGTAGCGCCGACTCGTAGGAGTCGGGGTCGAGATTCCATGCCTCCCCGTGTCCGGCTCCTTCCACGACCACCAGGGTTGCGCGGTCCCCGAGTACATCGGCGTATGTCCGGCTCACACCGATCGGCGCGTAGGCGTCCTCGGCACCGTGGAACACGAGCACGGGGATGGTCACCTCACTCGCCGTGTCCACGTGGTCCAGCGCGCTCCATTCGACCCCGAAGCGGAAGGACGCCATCGCCCGGGACCAGGCCACGATGAACCCCGGGACCTTGTCTTCGCGGGCGATCCGCTCGACGAGTATGCCCGCGTCGAGCACCGGGGCATCCAGCACCAGTCCGTCGACCCGGTCGGCGAGGCGGGAGTGGCTCATGAAGACCGACACGATCGACCCCCCGGTGCCGAATCCCACCAATATCACGTTGGACGCGTTGGAGGCGACGGCGAACTCGACCGCGGCCTCCACGTCGTTCCACTCGTTGCGGCCGAATCCGTGTCGGCCGCTCGAGCTCGCCGGTGCCCCCTCGTCGTTGCGGTAGGAGAGGGTGATCGTCGGGTGACCGAGGTCGATGGCGATGGGGAGAGCTCGCAACGCCTCCCGTCGGTCGGCCCCCGCTCCGTGAACGAAGATCACCCAGATGCTCGAGTCACCACTCGTGATCCAGGCGGGGAGGGCGCCCAGTGGGCCGTCGAGGAGCACTTCCCGGTAGTCGATTCCCCGGGCCTCGGGGGATGCAAAGGCCATACGGTCCCAGATGGCCCGTTCGCCGGTGGTGAACGAACCCTGGGTGGCGAGGATCTCACGGGTGGTGACGCCGCCCGTGTCGGTGACGTCGCCGATCTCGACGTATCCATCGGGGAAGTCGAGGCCCCATCGTCCCGGCTGAATGGTCCGGGGATCAGATGGGATCCTGACGGCGTCCTCGTCGGCGTCGAGGAGCACGACGTCGGCAGCGGGCTCCGAGCCTCGCGCGGCAAACAGGGCGCCTTCGATCTCGCCCGAGTAGTACCAGGTAGCGGCGAACAGCGCGCCGGCGACGACGAGGAGGGTGATCGCCAGCCCCCTCGACAACCACAGCCGCCCCCTCTTGGTGACCATCAGTCGATGGTAAGTCGCAGGCGGCCAAAGGTTGCGAGATCATCGGTCGACGGACGGGCAACAGGCATCGGGCAACGACATCGACCGCGATCACGTCTCGGACGCTCGCCATACTGTGACCGCAATGCTCTACCTCGACCACGCCGCCACCACGCCGGTGCGCCCCGAGGCGCGTGAGGCAATGGCGCCGTTCCTCGACGCCGAGTTCGGCAACGCCTCGGGGATCCACGGGGTCAGCCGGCGCGCCAAGAACGCCCTGGAGGACGCCCGCGAGCGCGTGGCGGCGATCCTCGGGGTGGGTCACCCACTCGACGTCGTCTTTACCGGCGGCGGGACCGAATCCGACAATCTGGGCGTCGCCGGGCCCGCTCTGGCCAGCGGAGCCCGCGGCGGTGTGGTGACCACCGCGATCGAGCATGAAGCGGTGCTGGAGACGGCTCGCTTCCTGGAGCGCCTGGGATGCCCGGTCGCGGTCGTCGGCGTGGGCTCCGACGGACGGGTGGATCCGGGGGAGATGGCGGTGGCTTGCGGCCCGGGGACACGGGTCGTCTCGGTGATGGCCGCCAACAACGAGACCGGTGTCATCCAGCCTGTTCCCGAGATCGCCGATGCGGTTCGCGAGGCGGCGCCAGACGCCGTCGTCCACACCGATGCAGTGCAGGCGTTCGTCTCGCGCGAGGTGAGCCTGGACTCCCTCGGCGTCGACCTGATCACGGTCGCCTCGCACAAGGTCGGTGGTCCCAAGGGGGTGGGTGCGCTGGCGATGCGCTCCGGCATCGATCTCGAGCCGGTCATCCACGGAGGGGGGCAGGAACTGGGCCGGCGCTCGGGCACCCACGACGTCGCCGGAATCGTGGGGATGGCCGCGGCTCTCGAGGCGGCGGTCAAGGATCGGGACCGGCTGATCCACGATGTCGGCGAGGCGCGCAACCGCTTCGAGACCCGCCTGCTCTCCGATATCCGGGGCGCCGCCCTCACCGCACCCGGCGTGGACCGCCTCGTCCAGCACAGCCACTTCCGCATCGACGGTGTCGACGCCGACACACTGCTCATCCGGCTGGATCGAGGCGGGGTGGCCGCCTCCGCCGGGTCGGCCTGCCAGAGCGGCGCCATGGAGGTCTCCCATGTGCTCGCTGCCATGGGAGTGGACGAAGCTGCCGCCCGGTCCTCGATCCGCTTCTCCTTCGGCTGGACCACCCGCTCCGAGGATGGGGACGCCGCTGCCGACGCCGTTATGGCCGCCGTCGCGGGGCTGCGATGAGGGTGCTGGTGGCGATGTCGGGTGGGGTCGACAGCAGCGTGGCCGCCGCGGCGATGGTCGAGCAGGGCCACGACGTGATCGGAGTCACCCTCAAGCAGTGGGAAGGCCCGGATGGCCGGCTCCCCACCTCCGGGTGTTGCACGGTCGCCGACGCCGAGGACGCCCGCCGCGTGGCGTCGCGGTTGGGGATCCCGTACTACGTGCTCGACTACACGGAGCAGTTCGGGCGTGATGTCGTTGCCCGTTTCGGGGAGGGCTACCTCGCCGGGCGCACTCCCAACCCGTGCATCGAGTGCAATCGCCGGGTCCGCTTCGGCGCGTTGCTCGACCGGGTCGAGGACCTGGGATGCGATGTGCTGGTCACCGGCCATCACGCCCGGGTCGACCACGTCGACGGCCGCTTCCGGCTGCTCGTCGGCAAGGACGGCACCAAGGACCAGTCGTATGTCCTCCACATGCTGGGTCAGGCCGAGCTGGCGCGCACGATGCTCCCGATCGGCGAGATGACCAAGGACGCGGTGCGGGCCGAGGCCGACCGTCTCGGGCTGCGCACCGCCACCAAGCCGGACAGCCAGGACCTCTGCTTCGTCCAAGGGGATTACCGGCAGTTCCTGCGGGAGCACTTCCCCGAGACCGCGCGTCCCGGCGAGATCGTCGATGCCGACGGGTCGGTCCTCGGGTCCCACGACGGGGTCTCCGGATTCACGGTCGGCCAGCGCCGCGGCCTGGGGGTGTCCCTGGGCGAGCCCCGGTATGTGGTGGGGGTCGATGCCGGCACCTCCACCGTGACGCTGGGGCGGCGAGAGGACCTGGCCGTCGACGGATGTCGTGTCGAGGAGGTGTCGTTCGTCGGGGGAGTGACCCCCTCGGACGGCCTCGCCGTCGACGTCAAAGTCCGCTACCGGTCGCACCCGGCTCCCGGCTCGCTCCACCCGGACGGTGACGCCTGGCAGGTTCGCTTCGACCGCCCCCAGGAGGGCGTCGCCCCCGGGCAGGCCGCCGTCTTCTACCTGGGCGACGAGGTGCTCGGCGGGGGCACCATCGTCTCTGCGGCATGACCACGCCCGAGGATCGCGCCGCAGAGCTGCGTGAGGCGCTCCGGTACCACTCGCACCGGTACCACGTGCTCGACGAGCCGGAGATCTCCGACGCCGACTACGACGCCATGCTCCGCGAGCTCATCGCACTGGAGGAGGCGAACCCGGATCTGGTCACTCCCGATTCGCCCACCCGGCGGGTGGGGGCCACGCCCTCGGACGCCTTCTCGCCGGTCACCCACCTGGCCCGGATGTTCTCCCTCGACAACGCCGAGTCGGTCGAGGACCTCGAGGCATGGGAGGGACGCCTGGTCCGTCAACTGGGGCGGAAGCCGGAGGGCTATGCCTGTGAGTTGAAGATCGACGGGCTGGCGGTGTCGCTCACCTACCGGGACGGGCGCTACGAGCGGGGCGCCACCCGGGGCGACGGGGTCACCGGTGAGGACGTCACCGCCAACCTGAAGACGATCCCGCAGGTCCCGCTCCAGTTGCTGGTCGACGACGCCCCACCGGTGCTCGAGGTGCGTGGCGAGGTCTACATGCCCGAGGCCGCGTTCGAGGAGTTGAACAAGACCCAGGCCGATGCCGGGCAGCGGCTCTTCGTCAACCCCCGGAACGCCGCCGCCGGGGCGGTTCGGCAGAAGGACCCGGCGATGACCGCGGCGCGCAAGATCGCCATCTGGGTCTACCAGGTGGGAACCGTCGAGGGGATGCGGTTCGACACCCACACAGAGAGCCTGGAGTGGCTGGCCCGGGCCGGGTTCCCCGTCAACCCCCGCTCCCGGCACTGCGACGACCTCGCCGCCGTTGCCGCCTACGTCACCGACGCCGAGGAGCACCGCCACGACCTCGGCTACCAGACGGATGGTGTCGTGGTGAAGGTCGACGCCCTCGCCGAGCAGCGGGAGTTGGGCTTCACCGCCAAGAGCCCGCGCTGGGCGATCGCCTACAAGTTCCCACCCGAGGAGCAGACCACGAGACTTCTCGACATCAAGATCAACATCGGCCGCACGGGGGCCGCCACCCCATACGCGATCCTGGAGCCGGTGTTCGTCGGCGGGGCGACGATCACCAACGCCACCCTCCACAACCAGGACGAGGTCGCCCGCAAGGACGTCCGCATCGGCGACACCGTGGTGATCCGCCGCGCCGGCGACGTGATCCCCGAGGTCGTCGGACCGGTGCCCTCGCTCCGCACCGGTGACGAGAAGGTATGGAAGATGCCGAAGAAGTGCCCCTTCTGCGGCAACCCGATAGTTCGCAAGGAGGGCGAGGCGGTCGCCAGGTGCACCGGTGGCTACGAGTGCCCCAGCCGTCTCGGCGAGTACCTGTTCCACTTCGCCTCGCGCGGAGGCATGGACATCGAGCACCTCGGCGGGAAGACGATCTGGATGCTGATGGGCGAGGGCGTGGTGAAAGATCCCGCCGACATATTCACACTCGACTCCGAGGTCCTCCTCCAGCGCGAGGGGTGGGGTGAGACCTCGGTGGGCAACCTGATGGCGGCGATCGAGGCGGCCAAGGACCGGCCACTGGGTCGGCTGCTCACCGCTCTCGGCATTCCCCTCGTGGGTGGCACGGTCGCCCGGGTGCTCCCACGCCGGTTCCGCAGCCTGGAGGCAATGATGGCGGCGTCCGAGGAGGATCTGTCGGAGATCGAGGGCATCGGCCCCGAGATCGCTCGCTCCGTGGTGGAGTGGTCGGAGGATCCCGACAACCGGCGTCTGGTCGAGAAGTTGCGCGCCGCCGGCGTGCGGACATCAGATCCGGAGCCGGAGGGCGTCGACACCGGGCTGCTGACCGGTGTGACCCTGGTGGTCACCGGGGCCCTCGACGCGTTCTCGCGCGACGGAGCGAAGATCGCCGTCGAGGAGCGAGGAGGCAAGGTGACCTCCTCGGTGTCGGCCAAGACCGATGCGCTGGTCGCCGGTGAGGCGCCCGGCGGAGCCAAGGTCTCCAAGGCCGAAGAGCTCGGCATTCCCATCGTCGACGAGGCGGTCTTCGTGGCGATCCTCGAGAGGGGGCGGGAGGCAATCCCGTGAGCAGTCGAGGCATTTCCGGGTCGGGCGTGTAGCGTCTCGTGCACGTGATCTCCGTGATGACGACCCCTGCGGTGGCCCTCCCATGAATGGCGGACGGTGGTCGGTCGTGTGGACCCGGGGTGCCGGGTGCGCCGAACTGGCGGAACTCCTGGCATCCGGGGAGCCCCAGTCGGTGGACGGTGACCTCAAGCAGACCGTGATCGAGAACCGGGCCGACCTCCTCGTGGCCCGCAAGTTGAGTTCGTTCGACCTCGTCGGGACCGTGGTGCCCAACGGCTTCGCCCCCGAGAAGGTCGAGTCGGTCGTCGCCGCCATCGGTGGAGGTCCCCATTCGGCCCTCGCCGCCCATGTCGCCGGCCGCCTCAGCGACGCACTCGGGGTGGAGGGCTCACTGGTCTCGGCATCGCCCGACCAGGATCACGACGAGTCGACCGACTTGGTTCTCGCCGAGATCGCCGCCCAGGTTCCCGACCTGCCCTCGAAGGTGGTGCGGGCCGACAGCGCCCGGGACCTCGTGGGAACCTTTGCCGAAGGCACTCTCCTGGTGGTCGGCGCTCCGGGAGGTTCGTGGCTGCAGCGGCAGTTCTTCGGCCCGGGTCGCAAACTCGTCGTCGGGTCTCCGAGCGGGGCGATCGTTGTCCGATCTTCGCCTCGGCGAGTGTTCCACGAGATGGTGGAGCCCGACCCCTTCGGTTCGCAGATGCTGGTCGCCGACGCCCTGCGTCTCATGCAGACGGACTCGGTCCCGGTGGCCGTCGACGGCGTTCTGGTCGGAGCCGTGAGCCGTCATGACCTCGAGGCTGCCGATCCCTCGGCCACGGTCGGTTCCGTGACCCGCGAGGCGGTGTTCGTGGCACCGGACGACCAACTCGAGTCGGTCGACGAGTTGGAGTCGTTCATCTCGCCGGTCCCGGTCGTCGACGAGGGGGGAAGGCTGCTCGGGGTCGTCGAGCGCTGACGGACCTTCCGGTCGAGCGTTCACGGGTGGTCCGTCGATCCGGCGGCCTACGCCGGCGCTCGTTCAACGGTCGTGCTGGCGCCTGTCCTGCGACGCTCGGTCGAGTTTCACGAGTTCGTGCCAGCGGTCCCTCGCGGATGCGAGGTCCCGTTCGGCGGCTGCGATCTCATCCGGTGTGCCCCGGTCGCGGGCATCCTGGAGGCGAGCCCAAGCCTGGTTGTAGTCCTCATGAGCCTCGGCCTGGGGCCCGCGAGTGTCGTCCACACCGTCCACGGCGAGGATGCTACGCCTCGAAGCCCGCCCGTCACCGGGCCGGGACCGACACCAGCTCCGAGATCTCGTGGAGGCCCCCGATACCCTTCAATTCGACGACGCGCCTCTCGCCGAAGGCGAACTGAGCGTCGTCCTCGAGCAGGGCGCGTGCAGCGCTCGAGGCCATGATCTGCCCGCCACTCGCTGAGGCAGCCACCCTCGCCGCCTTGTTCACTGCCGTGCCTATGTAGTCGCCCTCGGCGGAGACGGCGTCGCCAGTATGTATGCCCATTCGCAGCCGGAGACCGGGGGACTCGGAGCGCTGAGCGATCGCACGCTGGATCTCTCCCGCGGCCCGTGCAGCATCACGCACCGACTCGAACGCGATCATGGCTCCGTCGCCAAGTGTCTTGACGACGCTTCCTCCAGCGCGCTCGACGATCGCGCGGATGGTGTCGTCGTGCCAGCGAACGACGGTGGCCCAGTCGGCATCCCCCACTTCCTGGGCGAGTTCCGACGAGCCCTCGATGTCGGTGAAGAGGAGTGTCACGGTTCCCTGGCGGACCGTCGCCCGGACCGCGTCCTCCAACCGCCCCCCGAGGGGACCGAGGAGATCTTCCAGGCTCTTCGTCATCTCGACACCCATCACTTCCACGTTCGGCACGGTGAAGGAGTCGTGGATCTGAACGATTCGCCATATTCCGCTGTCGAGGACGAACACGAAGGTCCAACGCAGGCAACGCTCAGACAGGCCCTCGAACGTCGTGGTCGTCAGCAGCGCCGCCCAGCCGACCGAATCCATCTCGTATGCCTCGAGTTCCTCGACATGGATCACATATCCCGGCATCTCGCTCTGCCGTCGCTCGTACGAGTCGATTGGATTGGGTCCGCTCCACCACTCGTGCGCATCGCTGCCGACGTATCGGAAGGCATCGGTTCGTAGGAACAGGTTTGCAGCCGTCGCAAAATCCCGCTCGTTCATTGCGTCGACCCAGCGCGTGACGACCGACTTCAGTTCTTCGGAGGGTCGGATTGTCATGGCCCCCTCATGTCACGATGTCTAGACCGGAGGCCTCAGCCTACCGAGAGGGGTCTCGCCCACTCGGAAACCTGCGTCTCAGAACACCCGGAACGACCAGGTGAACTCGCCCGGGTCGGGTCGGGTGCCCTCGACGGTGTCCCAGCGGATCGTCACGGTGTGGTCGCCGGGCTCCCAGAAGCCGATCACGCTGTCCGGCGACGGTTGCCATACGTAGAAGCCCGTCGCCGGGGTGTATCCGATCTCGTGAGGTGGGATCCACACCCCGTCGACCTCGATCTCCAGGATGTACCCGATGGGCAGGTCGACCTCGATCGCGGTCTGCCGCACGACGGCGTCTCCAGGCAGGGGGAAGACCGACTCGACGGGCTCAGGGATGGGGGGCGGGTCACCCTCGGGTGAGAAGAGGACCACCGCCCCCACGACGCCGGCGAACGCCGCGGTGAGGGCGGCGATGAGGATGGCGAAGCGGCGCTGAGTCACTGCGTGAGATGGTACGGCCCCCACTACCGTTCCCTCCATGCGGACCAACCCGGTGCTCGACCAGCTGGGCGCCTATCCGATCGCCGAGATCCAGGACACCGCCCGGCGCATGCGTGACGCCGGGGAGCGCCTCATCGACTTCTCCCTCGGCGATCCCGTCGAGCCCACACCGGAGTTCATCCGCCAGGCTGCCGCCGACGCCATCCCCGAGGTGTCCCAGTACCCGACCGTCGCCGGGCTCGCCTCGCTCCGGCGGGCGATCGCAGGGTGGGTGGAACGCCGTTTCGGCGTGGAGGTCGACCCGGACACGCAGATCGTCCCCACCTCAGGCGCCAAGGAGGCGATCTTCACCACGCCGTTCGCCTTCATCGACCGCAAGGCCGGGGACGCCGGGGTCTTCTGCACTCCGGGCTACCCGATCCACGAGCGGGGCCTGCGCTTCGCCGGGGCCGAGGCGATCGGGGTCACCCTCACCGGTGACTTCGTGCTCCGTGCCGCCGACATCCCAGCCGACGCCTGGGACCGCCTGCGGATGATCTGGACCTGCAGCCCCCAGAACCCGACCGGAGCCGTCACCCCGCGCGAAGACCTTTCCGAGTTGCTGGAGGAGAGCCGGGAGCACGACACCCTGCTGTGCAGCGACGAGGCCTATGCCGACCTGTGGGAGGAGGCTCCCCCGGCCTCGGTGCTCGAGGTCGCCGGACCTGGTGCGAAGGGGGCGCTCGCCTTCTTCTCGTGCAGCAAGCGCTCCGGCATGACCGGTTACCGAACTGCGGCGATCGTCGGCGACGCCGAAGCCATCAAGGCCATCAAGTCGCTGCGGTCCTCGGTGGGCGTCTCCTCGCCCGAGTTCATCCAGGCGGCGGCCACGGCGGCGTGGTCGGACGACGAGCACGCCGAGCGGCGCCGCAGGATCTTCAACACGAAGCGCGAGATCCTGCGGCGGCGCCTGGAGGAGGACGGCATCGCGGTGGTGGGCTCGACCGCCGGTCTCTACCTGTGGCTGGCGGTCGACGACGACATCGAGGCGACCAGTCGGCTCCTCGCCGGGGGAGTCGTCGTGTCGCCGGGATCGGCGTTCGGTCCGGGCGGGGAGGGGCACCTGCGGCTTGCCCTGGTGCCGTCGGTGGACGAGTGTGTCGAGGCGGCGGAGGTGGTGGCGGCATGCTTGCGGCCCGCGAACTGATCGAAGAGGTCTTCTCGGACCTCGAACGCCTCGACGAGGCCCATGACGCAGTCGAGGAGACGATCGCCGCTCTCGACCGTGGCGAGCTCCGCGTGGCCGAGAAGGTCGACGGTGAGTGGGTGGTCCACGGCTGGGTGAAGCAGGCGATCCTCCTCTACTTCCGCATGGCCGGGCTGGAGACCTGGAACGCCGGGCCGCTCGAGTTCCACGACAAGATCCCGGTGAAGAAGGGTCTGGCGGAGGCAGGCGTCCGGGTGGTCCCGCCCGGGACCGTCCGCTACGGCGCCTTCTGCGAGCCCGGCGTGGTCGTCATGCCCGGGTACGTCAACATCGGAGCCCGGGTCGGGTCGGGGACACTCGTGGACACGTGGGCGACGGTCGGGTCCTGTGCTCAGATCGGCCGCGACGTCCACCTCTCGGGAGGCGTCGGTATCGGCGGCGTCCTCGAACCGTGGCCTGGCCGGCCCGTGATCGTGGAGGACGGCGCCTTCATCGGGAGCCGCTCGATCGTCGTCGAGGGCGTGATCGTCGAGGAGGGCGCCGTCCTCGGCGCCAACACCACGATCACCTCGTCCACGCCGATCATCGACGTCACCGGCTCCGAGCCCGTGGAGCACCGGGGACGGGTGCCGGCGCGCTCGGTGGTGGTCCCCGGCACGCGTCCCAAGGAGTTCCCCGCCGGCACCTACGACCTGCAGTGCGCGCTGATCATCGGGCAGCGGTCCGAGTCGACCGACCGCAAGACCTCCCTGGAGGAGGCGCTGCGGGTGTTCGGGGTGCAGGCGTGAACCTGGCCGACGAGCTGATCAGGCTCATCGACATTCCGTCGCCCACCGGGTCCGAGGAGGCGCTGCGCGACGCCATTGCCGGACGCCTGGCCCGTCTGGAGCCGCGGGTCGTCGGGAAGTCGGTCGTCGTGGGGATGCGCACCGGGCGCCCGCTGATGTCGCTGTACGGGCACCTCGACACCGTCCCCGAGCAGGGAAACCTGCCCGGCCGCATCGAGGGGGACCGGGTGGTCGGTCTGGGCGCCTCCGACATGAAGGGCGGACTGGCGGTGATGATCGCCCTCCTCGAGGACGAGGCGGTGGCGAGGGGCCCCTATGACATCCTCGGGGTCTTCTACGACGCCGAGGAGGGCCCCGCCGACCGCAACGGCCTCGAGCGGGTGCTCGACGAGGTGCCCGACCTATTGGAGAGCGAGTTCGCCGTAGTCATGGAGCCCACCGACGGGGAGCTGCAACTGGGATGCCAGGGCACGATCAACGCCCGGGTCGAGTTCCACGGCATCTCCGCCCACAGCGCCCGGCCGTGGCTGGGCCAGAACGCCATCACCAAGGCGGGGAGGTGGATGGCCGAGATGCACGAGCGGGGCTGGCGGGATGTCGAGGTCGAGGACCTGATCTTCAAGGAGACGTTCTCGGTGACCCTTGCGGAGGGCGGCGTCGCCGCCAACATGATCCCCCCGAAGTTCGTCCTCAACGTCAACCATCGCTACCCCCCGGATCGCACCCTCGCGGAGGCCGAGGCGATGGTCCGCGAGATCTGCGACGCGGCGGACTCGGTCGAGATCGTCGACCGGGCCATGGCGGCCGCGATCCCTGAGGACAACGAGCACCTGGAACGGCTGCGCGCCCTGGCCCCCAAGGTGGCCGCCAAGACCGCCTGGACCGACGTGGCCAGACTGGCCGCCCGGGGCGTCCCCGCGGTGAACTACGGCCCTGGCGAAGTGGCCCAAGCCCACAAGCAGGACGAGAGCGCGCCGATCGGTCTCTTGGATCGGTGTTTCGAGACGATGCGGGAGTTTCTCGCCTAGGCCGTCGCCCGTGCCCGTCGCCCGAAATCACGAGCGGAAGCTGGCGGGAGTCGGGAGTCGGGAGACGGAAGACGGTTCGCCCGCCGCGAACCGCCGTCACCCGCACCGGTACGATCCAACAACCATGCCCGTCGACATCGACATCGCCAAGGTGGCCCGGCTCGCCCGGATCGGCCTCACGCCCGAGGAGTTGGCCCAGTACGAGGAGCAACTCCAGGTGATCCTCGAGCACGCCGCCCGGGTGCAGGCGCTCCCCACCGACGGCGTCGCACCGACCGCCCATCCGTTGCCGATGGTGAACGCCTTTCGTGAGGACCAGGTGGAGCCGACGCTCGATCGTGATGAGGTGCTGGCTCAGGCGCCCGACATCGAAGGGCCCTACTTCCGGGTCCCGCCGTTCCTGGACGAGTGATGGACCCCGCCGACCTCACCATCGCCGAGGCCGGAGCGCGCCTCCGCTCCGGCGATCTCACCGCCGTCGATCTCCTCGCGGCGGTGCGGCGCCGGGCCTCGATGACCGAGGCGATCCTCCACGCCTACCTGACCATCGACGCAGATGGCGCCACCGCCGCAGCCGAAGCGGCCGACGCGGTGCTTGCCAAAGGTGAGGACCACGGCCCCCTCCACGGCATTCCGATCGCCCTCAAGGACAACATGGTCACCCGCGGCATCGAGACGACGTGCTCGTCGCGGATCCTCTCCGGCTACGTCCCGCCCTACGACGCCACCGTCGTCGAGCGCCTCAAGGCAGGCGGTGCAGTGATCGTCGGGAAGACCAATCTCGACGAGTTCGCAATGGGGTCGTCCACCGAGAACTCCGCCTACGGCACGTCGCGTAACCCCTGGGATCCGGACCGGGTGCCGGGGGGGAGCAGCGGGGGGTCTGCCGCCGTGGTCTCCGTTGGCTCGGCCCTGGGCGCCCTGGGCTCCGACACCGGCGGTTCGATCCGCCAGCCCGCTGCTCTGTGCGGCGTCGTGGGCATGAAGCCGACCTACGGGCTGGTGAGTCGGTACGGGCTGATCGCCTTCGCCTCGTCGCTGGACCAGATCGGGCCGATCACCCGCACCGTCGACGACGCCGTCACTCTCTTCGAAGCGATACGCGGGCACGATCCATCCGACGCGACCTCCTATCGCGGCGATCTCCCTGACGTGCGAGCCGATCTCGACCAGGGCGTGCAGGGTCTCCGCATCGGCATCGTCCGGGAACTCTCCGGAGAGGGCACCCAGCCCGGAGTCGTCGCCGCCTTCGAGCAGACCCTCGAGCGGCTCCGCCAGGCGGGCGCAGAGGTCCGGGAAGTGTCCCTCCCCTCCACCGCCTACGCCCTCAGCGCCTACTACCTGATCGCTCCGGCCGAGTGTTCGGCGAACCTGGCCCGCTTCGACGGGGTCCGGTACGGGCCGCGCATCGACGGCGCCAGCGTCGAGGAGATGATGTCCGCCACCCGGCGCGACGGGTTCGGGCCCGAGGTGACGCGGCGGATCCTCCTCGGCACCTACGCCCTCTCCGCCGGCTATTACGACGCCTTCTACGGGCAGGCGCAGAAGGTGCGCACGCTGGTCAGCGAAGACTTCAAGGACGCCTATTCCCAGGTGGACGTGCTGGTGACGCCGACCAGCCCGACGACGGCGTTCGCGGTCGGGGAGCGCGCCGATGACCCGCTCGCCATGTACCTCAGCGACATCTGCACGATCCCGAGCAACCTCTCCGGCGACCCGGCGATCTCGGTGCCCGTCGGCCTCGACGACGACGGCCTGCCCGTCGGATTCCAGGTGCTCGCCCCCGCCCTTCACGAGGGTGTGATGTTCCGGGTGGCGGTCGAGGTGGAGCGGCTTTCCGGGTTCGACGCCCGTCCCGCATTGGCTTCGTCGGAGGGGGCGGCATGAGCTACGAGGCGGTCATCGGAATCGAGACCCATGTGGAATTGCAGACCAACTCGAAGATGTTCTGCGGATGCCCCACCGACTTCGGCGCCGAGCCCAACATCAATGTGTGTCCCGTCTGCCTCGGACTTCCCGGGGCTCTTCCGGTGCCCAACGAGCGCGCCATCGAGTGGACGGTGGCCCTCGGCCTGGCGCTCGATTGCGAGATCGCCCAGCACTCGGTGTTCCATCGCAAGAACTATTTCTACGGCGACCTCCCCAAGAACTATCAGATCTCCCAGTACGACCTGCCGCTCTGCATCGGTGGGCACCTCGAGGTCGAGGCCGGCGGGGCCGCCCGCCGGGTCGGGATCACCCGGGTGCACCTCGAGGAGGACACCGGGAAGAGCACGCACCTCGGGGGTGGGGGCCGCATCCACGACGCCGAGGGCGCCCTGCTCGATTTCAACCGGTCCGGCATCCCGCTCATGGAGGTGGTGACCGAGCCCGACATCCGCACCCCGGATGAGGCACGGGCCTATGCCCAAGAGTTGCGCGCGATCGTGCTCGCCTTGGGCATCTCCGACGCCCGACTCGAGGAGGGCAGCCTCCGTTTCGACGCCAATGTCTCTCTTCGCATCGAGGGTACGAGCGATCTCGGCACAAAGGTCGAGGTGAAGAACATGAACTCCCTGCGGTCCCTGCAGCGGGCGCTGGCCTTCGAGATCGAACGGCAGACCGGGCTCCTCGACCTGGGCGAGCCGATCGCACAAGAGACCCGGCATTGGGACGAGGAGAACGGCCGCACCGAGCCCGGCCGGTCGAAGGAGGAGTCGAGCGACTATCGCTACTTCCCGGAGCCCGACCTGGTCCCCATCCAGACCAACCCGGACACCGTCGAGCGTATCCGCGGGGGCCTCCCCGAGCTGCCCGCCCTGCGCCGCGCGCGGTACGTCGAACTGGGTGTCGAACCGGCCGCCGCGATCACGCTGGTCTCCACCGACCTCGCCGATCTGTTCGACGGTGCCGTCGCCGCCGGAGCGGAGGCCCGCGCTGCGGCGAACTGGCTCACCGGCGAGGTCACCGCCCATCTCAACCGGACCGGCGAGTCGGCGGACGCTCTCGCCATCGACGGCCCGGCAATCGCCGAACTGGTCGGGATGATCGACGCCGGCGACCTCTCCGCCACTGCCGCCAAGGAGGTGCTCGGCGGGATGCTGGCGGGCGAGGGCTCGCCACGGGAGATCGCCATCGCCCGCGACCTCATCCAGATCTCCGACGAGTCGGCGATCGGCGCCGAGGTCGACGCCGTGCTGGCCGCCCACCCCGGCGAGGTGGGGAGGATTCGCGACGGCGAGGACCGCCTGGTCGGGTTTCTGGTGGGTCAGGTGATGAAGGCGACAGGGGGCAAGGCGGATCCCCGTCTCGTGGACCGTCTCATTCGCGAACGGGTGTCGTGAGGCGTCCGGCCGCAGTCGTCTTCGACTGCGACGGCGTCTTGGTCGACTCGGAGCCGCACTCGATCACAGCCTGGGTCGATGTTCTGGGAAGGCTCGGCCATCCCGCTGGAGAAGCGGAGATAGCAGCGTGCACCGGCCTGGGCTTCTCGCCGACACACGACGCCCTTTCCGGGATCGCTCTGCTGCCGCCGAAGGACGAGGTCTGGCCCCTCCTTCTGGAGGCGCTCGGGAGGTCCTTCGGCACAGGGCTGCGCATCTTCCCCGACGGCATCGGCGCCCTCCGGGCCTGCGAGGGCGCCGGCGTCCCGATCGCCGTCGCGTCTGCCAGTCCTCGGGAGCGTCTGGATCTGACCCTGCGGGCCGGTGGCCTCGACGGTCGGTTCGGCGTGTCGATCTCCGGCGACGACGTCGCCCGGGGCAAGCCCGCCCCCGACTGCTACCTGGCCGCCGCGGAAGGCCTCGGCGTGGATCCCGCCGAGTGCGTGGCGGTCGAGGACAGCGCTCCCGGCGCCACCGCCGCCGTCGCCGCCGGCATGCGCACCATCGCCGTGGCCCGCGAGATGTCCGACCGTGAGGCGCTCGTCGAGTCGGGTGCACAGGTCGTGGACCTGCTGCTGGTCGAGCACCTGGGGGTCTAGCCCGTCGCCCGCAGCCCGTCGCCCGTCGGCCCGGTCTCCGAGGGGACGCCAAGCCTGAGCGCCCCCCTCCCCCCTCCCGGGGGGAGATCCCGGCCACGAATTCTCCCCCGGGGACGGAGGGGCGCTCAGATCAGGCGTGTTTCTTGGAGCATCGACCCATCGTCCTCCCACGATCACGCCTGAGCCCTTCCTACCCTGACCTGCGATGAAGTACTTCGTCACCGGGGCGACAGGGTTCCTCGGGGGGTACATCACCTCGTATCTCCTCGAGGGCGGGCACCTCGTCACCGCGTTGGTCTCGACCCGAGACGAGGCTCGTGAGATGGCCTCCTTCGGGGTCCGACCCCATGTCGCCACGGTCACGGACAAGGAGGCGATGCGCCGCGGGATGCGGGGCTCCGACGGGGTGTTCCATGTCGCCGGGCATCGGCTGGGCATCGCCGACCGGAAACTCGCCGAAGCGGTCCATGTGGATGGCACCCGCAACGTGTTCGAGCTCGTGCGGGAGCTGTCCATCTCGAAGGTGGTCCACACGAGCACGCTGTCGGTGTTCTCCGACACGAAGGGACAGGTGCCCGACGAGGGATACCGATTCACCGGCAGGCACATCACCCGGTACGACGCCCTGCGAGCCCGTGCTCACTACGACGTGGCACTGCCGATGATGAGCGCGGGGCTGCCAGGGGTGATTCTCATGCCGGGGGCGACCTACGGGCCGCGTGACACGAGCGCCATGGCGCGCCTCCTCACCGAGTTCCTGCTCGGACGCATCCGCTTCGCATCCGACACCACCTCGTACTGCTGGGCCCACGTCGAAGACGTCGCTCGGGCACACCTACTGGCGATGGAGTTCGGGAGGCCCCGCGAGACGTACATTGTCGGAGGCGAGCCCCATACGGTGTGGGATGTGCTCGCCGAGGCGGGGAGGCTCGTCGGTCGAACCCATCCGCCCTTCCGCCTGCCGCAGTGGGCCGTCGTGTCGTTGGCGACCGCAGTCGGCGGACTGGCCCGGGTGCTACCGCCACTGCGGCCCACCGCCGATCGGCTCCGGGTGGCGTCGGGCGTCACATACCTGGGCGACGACTCCAAGGCACGTGCCGAGTTGGGCTTCGCCCCCCGGACCCTCTCCGAGGGGCTGCCCGATGCGATCCAGTGGCTGCTGAGGGATCTGTTCGAGCGGGTGTGACACGGTGCCTCGCCCCCGCCGGGCGGGAGGGATCGTGGCGGTCGGCCTTCTCGAGCCGACTAGAAAGAGTCCTGCGAAGGGAGTTCATCCATGCCCGAATCACGCGACCGGCTCACCCTCGAAGAGGCCGTGACGCGCTCCAAGAGCGTCTCCGACGTCTCGTATGTTCTCGACCTGGATCTCGAGGCCGGCGCCAAGACGTTTCGCGGTGATGTGACCATCGCCTTCGAGCACAGCGGTGGCGACACCTTTCTCGAGTGGCTCGGTGGTTCGATCGAGCGCTTCGAGGTGAACGGCATAGAGATGGACCCGGACTGGGACGGGTACCGCATCCAGCTCGACGCGGCGGCACTCCAGGAGGAGAACGAGATCCGGGTGGCCTACGAGCGCGCCTACGACCACACCGGCGAAGGATTCCATCAGTTCGTCGATCCGGAGGACGGCTCGGAGTACCTCTACACCCAGTTCGAGCCGTACTCGGCACATCGGCTGATGCCCTGTTTCGACCAGCCGGACCTGAAGGCCACCTACACCCTCACCATCACGGCCCCCTCGGAATGGGCCGTGGTCACCGCGGGACGGGAGGTGTCGCGGGACGAGACCGCCGATGGCCGCTCCCGCCGGGTCTTCGAGACCACCGTGCCGTTCTCCACCTACCTCCTGTCGGTGGTCGCCGGCGCCTACCAATCTGTCCATGACGAGCACAACGGGATTCCGCTCGGCCTCTACGCACGGGCTTCGCTGATGCCCCATCTCGACTCGGGCCCTCTGTTCGAGCTGACCAAGCGGAGCATGGACTACTTCGGGGAGCTGTTCTCCGAGCCCTATCCCTTCGGCAAGTACGACCAGGTGTTCGTCCCCGAATTCAACTGGGGCGGCATGGAGAACGTCGCCAACGTCACCTACACCGACACCGTGATCTTCCGAGATCCTCCGACCGAGGATCAGCTCCAACGAAGAGCCGAGTACTTCACCCATGAGCTGGCGCACATGTGGTTCGGCGACCTGGTGACCATGAAGTGGTGGAACGACATCTGGCTCAACGAGTCGTTCGCCTCCTACGCCGGGTACCTGGCCCTCGATGACACCGGCGACTGGCCCGGTCTCTGGCAGGACTTCAACTTCCGCATGAAGCTGTGGGCGTACCGGGAGGACCAGCAGCCCACCACCCATCCCATTGCCGACGAGGTGCCCTCGACGGACGAGGTGTTCCTCAACTTCGACGGGATCTCGTACGGCAAGGGAGCCTCCGTGCTCAAGCAGCTCGTCCATGCGATCGGTGAGGACGCCTTCCACGAGGGACTGCGGACCTACTTCCGCCGCCATCGTTTCGGGAACGCCAACCTCGCCGACTTCCTGGCGGCGCTGCAGGAGGGGAGCGGGATGGATCTCGTGTCCTGGGCGGCGCGCTGGCTGCGAACAGCCTCGCTCAACACCCTGTCCGTGGCCTACGAGACGGCGGAAGGGAAGGTCACGGACATGCAGCTGCGCCAGAGCGCCCTCGAGGAGCATCCGGTGCTGCGCCCCCACCACGTCGAGCTCGCATTGGTCGACCGGTCCGGGGAGATCTCGGTGGTGCCGGCGGTCATCGACGATCTGACCTCGCAGGTCGCCGGGGCCGTGGGCCTGCCGGAGCCTGCATTCGTCTTCCCCAACCACGGGGACCACGGCTACGCCAAGGTGGAGCTGGACGACGCCTCGGTCGCCTACGCCAAGGATCACCTGGCGGACATCGACGACGCGCTCCTTCGCCAGCTGGTGTGGGAAGCGCTGTGGGAGATGGTTCGCGACCGGGCGCTGGCATCGACGACGTATCTCGGCCTGGTGGCCCGGCACCTCGTTGCAGAGCAGTCACTCCCGATCATCCACATGGTGACGGCGACGGTCGGCGCGACCGTGCACCGGTATGTCCCAGAACAGCGGATCGAGGAGCAGGCCGGTCGCTTCGTCGATGTGGCGCTCGACGCGATCGAAGGGGCCACCGCGGGCGACCTCAAGGTGTTGTGGGCGCGGGCCCTCATCGGCCTCGCCATGACGCCGGAGGACGCCTCGCGCGCTGCGGATCTCGTCGACGACCCGCCGAAGGGCCTGACGGTGGATCAGGACATGCGTTGGGCCGTGGCGGTGCGCTGGGCGGCCCTCGGCATCGATGGGGCGGATGTCAGACTCGATGCCGAGAGGAAGCGCGACAAGTCCGACCGCGGCGACCGTGCCATGACCACGGCGGCCGTCGCTCGGCCCGACGCGATGGCCAAGAAGGAGGCCTGGGAGCGGCTCCACGGAGACGGGTATCCCTCGCTGCGAATGTCGATCGCGGCGGCAGGCGGCTTCTGGTTCCGCCACCAGGCGGAGCTCGTCGAGCCGTACATCGAGCCTTTCTTCGCCGGTCTCGTCGGGGTGTTCACGGACCGTGAGGCAGAGGCCGCCAAGGCGTACTTCCGGTCGATGTTCCCGAGCCACGTCGTGGACCAGTCGATGCGCGAGCGAATCGCTGCGGTGCTCGAGGAGGAGGGGATCCGTCCGATGCTGCGCCGCCTGCTCGTCGAGGCCGACGACGACCTGCGTCGCGCCATGGAGGCCCGTGCCCTCGCCGAGTCGACCGGCTGAGCCCTCCGAGAACCGGCTGTACCCTCCGCTGCGCATGACCTCAGTACGTCGTGATCTGCGCCGGTATGCCACCGACGGCACGCCCTACATCCTCGGGGGGACGATCGTTGCATCCCTCAGTGCGTACGTCTTTCAGGTCGTGGGAGGCCGGGCCCTCGGCCCCGAGGACTTCGCTCCTGTCAGCGCACTGCTCACCGTCCACTTCCTCGTCTTCACGGTGCTCCTCCTGCCGATCGAGCAGTTCGAGATCCGCAGGGTCACCCTCGATCGCACCGGGGGCACGGTCGCGATCGGCTGGATCATCGCTGGAGGCGCCCTGGCGGCGACGGCGTTCACATATCTGGCAAGGGATGAGTACTTCGAGGGCGAGGCCATGTACGCGGTGATCGGTCTGGTGACGGTTGCCGGCAACGCTCTGATGGCCGTGGGGAGAGGGCATCTTGCGGGGATTCGGCGGTTTCGTGCCTACGGGCTCGTCAGCGCGGTCGTGGGCTCGTTCCGGGTCGTGCTGGCCCTGGGATTTCTGGCGCTGGTATCCAACGGGATGAGTCTCGGTTGGGCGCTGGCGCTTGCACCCTTCGTGGTGCTTGCCTGGAGGCCCTTCCGTAGAGACAGATCCACCGAGCGGCCCCGCGCCGCCGAGGGTGCCGGCCGTTTCTTGACCGGATTCGTGCTGGCGAGCGCAGCGTCGCAGGTGCTGCTTCTGCTGGCACCGATGGCGGTGCAGATCTTCACCCACGCGCCCGAGGTGCTCAGCATCGTGTTCGTCACCTTCCAATTGTTCCGCGCGCCGATCGTGCTCACTCAGAACATGCTCGCCAGACTTCTCCCACCCTTCACCGGTCTGGCCAATGCCGGGATGGACACGGCGCTGCGGAAGTGGGCGCTCCGCTTTGGCCTGGCCGCTCTCGTGCTGTCGCCGGTCGCGGCGGTCGGCGGCGGCCTTCTCGGGCCACCCGTGGTCCGGTTGCTCTTCGGGCCGGAATTCGAGCCGACCGGAGCCGTCGCCGCTCTTGCCGCGGCGGGGATGGTCATCTCGGCGATGTCGCTGCTCGCGGGCCAGGTGCTGGTGGCCAGGGGACGGACGATGCTCTTGGCGTTCGCGTGGGTGATCGGGTTTCTCGTCGCCGTCGTGGCCCTCATCCCGTCGGGCAGCGATCCGGCTCTCCGTGTCTCGTGGGCATTCGTCGTCGGTGAGACCGGAGCGCTCGCGGCGATAGTTGCCGCTGCCGCGGGGCGGCGCCGCGCCGCAATGGCCGAGAGTTAGGGTTCCGCCAATGAGAACCCTCCTCGTCACGGGCGGAGCGGGCTTCATCGGTTCCCATCTCGCGGAGGCCGCAGTGGCCGCAGGTGATCGTGTCGTCGCGGTCGACGACCTCAGCACCGGCTCGTACCGCAACGTCGCCGGCTTGGCCGGCAACGACGCCTTCGAACTCGTCGTGGCGAGCGTCGACGACGACTCCACCCTGGAGACGCTCGTCCGGGAAGCCGATGTGGTGTATCACCTTGCCGCCGCGGTCGGCGTGAAGCTCATAGTCGACGACCCGGTCCACACCATCGAGACCAACATCCGGGGGACCGAGGTGGTGCTGCGGCTGGCCAACAAGTGGAGGCGCCCCGCGGTCGTTGCCTCGACCTCCGAGGTCTACGGCAAGTCGGAGAAGGTTCCCTATGCCGAGGAGCACGACATGGTCCTCGGCCCGACCACTCACTCGCGCTGGGCGTACGCCGCCTCGAAGGCGATCGACGAGTTCCTGGCCATCGCCTATCACCGTCGCGACGGACTGCCGGTGGTGATCGCCCGGCTCTTCAACACGGTCGGCCCCCGCCAGACCGGCCGCTACGGGATGGTGATACCCACCTTCGTCCGGCAGGCAATGCGGGCCGAGCCGATCACCGTCTACGGGGACGGCACCCAAAGCCGCGCCTTCACCTATGTCGGCGACGCGGTCAGGGCGCTCCTCGACCTGTCCACCCGGAGCGAGGCCTACGGCGAGGTCTTCAATGTCGGCGGGGGCCGCGAGATCACGATCATGGGTCTTGCCGAACTCGTGCGGGATCGCACCGGGTCGGAGTCGGAGATCGTCACCATCCCGTACGACGAGGCGTATGCCCCGGGCTTCGAGGACATGCACCGCCGGGTTCCCGACATCTCGAAGTTGAGCCGGGTCACCGGATATCAGCCCGAGGTGGGCCTCGAGGAGATCATCGACCGGGTCGCCGACTACTACCGGCAGCACCCCGAATTCGTCTAGACGGGATCAACGACATGGCACCTGCTCTCGTCGCGTTCGCCGTGTCGCTGGGCGTGTGTGCCGCATTCGTTCGTCTTCCGGTGGGCGGCAGGCTCCTGACACGCGGGTCGACAGGGCTGCGCTGGAGGATGGACTCGGTTCCCGTTGCGGGCGGCCTGGGGATGGGAGCCGGCTTCGGGGTGGCGGTGATCCTGTTCGGCCGTGACCTTCCGTCGGTGGGCGCCCTGTGCGTGGCGGGCTACCTCGGCCTGGCGGTCGGCCTCTGGGACGACGTGCGCCCCATGTCTCCTGTCGCCAAGCTCGCCGGTCAGGTGGCGGCCGGAGTCACCTTCGCCTCGCTGGGGGCCACGATCGACCTCCCGGGGCCGGACGCGTTGGCCTGGGTCGTGACGGTGGGATGGGTTGTCGTGGCCACGAACGCCGTCAACCTGCTCGACAACATGGATGGCGTCGCCGCCGGCTGTTCGCTCGTCGCTGCGGTCGCCCTGTTCCTCTGGTGGTCCGTCGGCAGCGGTCCCGCCGAGCTGGCTGCCGGCCTGGGCGGCGCCGTGGGCGGGTTCCTGGTACTCAACTTCCCACCTGCCCGGTTGTTCATGGGGGACTCGGGGTCGCACTTCATGGGGACGCTCCTGGCCGGCCTCACGATCATCGATGGGGGAAGGGCGGGATCGAGTGGAGACGCGGCAGTCTTCGCCGTGCTGCTGGTTCCTGCCCTTGTGCTGGCGGTCCCACTGTTCGACACCGCCCTGGTCACGGTGGAGCGGCTCCGGCACGGTCGCCCGGTCTGGGAGGGAGGCCGCGATCACACCGCCCACCGGCTCGAGCGAGCCGGTCTCGGTGTGCGATCGGTGGTCACGACTCTGTGGGCCGTGGCAGCCGCCACGGCCGGGGCGGCAACCCTGGCCGCGGTGAAGGGCCCGTGGCTCGTCGTCGCCGCGTTGGCGGTCGCGGTCACCTCGATCGTCGCATGGCGGCGGCTCGCGGCGATCGAGGCCTAGCTCGCGCCCGTATCGCTCTTCCCTGCGGACTCCAGCGCGGCGCCCTACGGCCCGCAGACATCGTCGAGGGGCTGCAGGTTCAGCACCTCGATGGCTTCCAGCGGAGGCAGCGAGAGCGCCGTCTCCACCGTCTCGTTGATGAACACGCGGTCGGGGATCGGGTACCCGTCGCTGGTCCAGTCGGCGATGTAGGAGGTGGGGGTTCCCGAGAACTCGGGGGCATCGGGCATGAACCGGATCGAGACGATCTCATCGGTGTTCACCTTTGCCACCAGGTCGAGGAAGTCCGGGATCGAGGCGACGGCGATGTCGGTGCGAACGCTGTCCTCGATCGCCGGGACGATCGAAGGCAGGCCGCGGAGCAGTTCCACCGGATCGGCTCCGGCTGCCAGGGCCTCGAGCACACACCGCTGGCGGTTCATTCGGGCGAAATCGCTCGACTGCTGTCGGGACCGGGCGTAGTAGAGCGCCTCGTGCCCGTCGAGATGGTGCTGGCCTGCGGGGAGCAGCTTCTCCTCGACCGTCCCGTCCTCGTTCGGATAGGCGGGGTCGTAGAGGTCGTCGGGCACGTAGATGTCGATGCCGCCGATGGCGTCGATGATGTCGACGAAACCGAGAAGGTCCACCAGCGCGAAGTAGTGGATCTCGATTCCGAGCAGGTACCCGAGGAGGGTCTTCGCCGCGGTCGCCCCGGAATTCTGGCCGCCGAACAACTCGGGGTGCTCGAGGCCGAAGGCGTAGATGTCCCATGCGAGCGCCGGGAAACAACCCGGGCAGTTGCTCCAGGCGACGGTCGACCCCGTCGTCGCCGACCCGGTGCCGGCGCCTCCCGTAAAGGTGGCGATCGGGTGGTCGGGCGGGACCTCCATCCGCCGCAGATTGCGGGGGATGCCGAACATCGCGGTCCACCCGGTCTCGGGATCGATGGACACGACGATCATCGTGTCGGTTCGGATCCCTGTTCGGCCCTCACCGGCGTCTCCGCCCATCAGCAGCACGTTGACCCTTCCGCCGGTCGGCCACGCCGCCGGAGGCCGCGTCGTCGAGGTCGTCGCCGACGTCCCTCCCGTTTCGTCGTCGGGGAGGCTCGTCGTCACCTGCCCCGGGTCGCTCACGAAGTCGTGGGTCATCACGTCGTAGAGGAGCAGGTTGCGGTGACCCACCCAGCCGTGGGGGAGGGCAGTCAGGAAGAGAAGCCCGGCCAGACCGAGCACGACTGCTGTCGCCGGTGCTCGGGCTGACCCTCCGGGGTCCCGGGCGATCAGGAACGCATCGACCACCGCGACCGCGCGGAAGACCAGCAGGAGGGCATTGGCGAGCAGGAGAAGACCCAGCAGGTCGGGGTTGGTGAAGAAGGGGCGGGAGAGCGTGACCGCCAGGCTCACCCCGCTGACGTAGAAGACCAGCACCAGGAGGATCGCCGCCGGGAGCACGGCGAGCGCCGTAATGAGCAGGAAGATTCGCCCCCGCCGCGACCGCCCCGCGTAGATCTGGCCCGCGCCCGGCAGCACCGCCGACAGGAGTGCGGCAATGAACGGGCTGCGGGGGCGGGCGCGAGACGAGGGCCGCAATGACATGGGGGTCAGAGGATACGACTGCCTCGAGGACATGGGATCGAAGCCCTCCGCTTTCCGCCTACCGCCTTTGGCAAGACACGGTGACGCGTTCGGTGGCGCTCACCGTTCTGTCGTATCGCGTATCGCGTATCGCGTATCGCGTATTGCGAATTGGCGTCCCGGCGCCGTCCAGTCTCGAACCCGCGATAACCTGCCGCCCATGTTCCAGATCCCCGAGAACGCCGGCGAGATCGTCGATCAGGTGAAGGCAAACCCCGTGCTGCTGGGGGTCCTCGTCGTGATCGGCCTGTTGACCGCCTTCCTCTTCTTCTGGGGGATCGTGAAGCAGACGATCAAGGTCGCTCTGTTTGCGGGCATCCTCAGCGTCGGAGCCTGGTACTGGTACTTCAACATCCGCTAGGAACGCATGCCGCGGTGGCGGCGTTGTGACCACGATGCGCTTCGCACCTGTCCTGGCCGCGATCGCCCTTCTTTCTGCGTGCGGTGGAACACCCTCGGCGACCACCGTCGCGACGGCACCCGGCTTCCCTCCGGCGCCCGCGGCGCCCGACGGACCGCTCCCGGAACACACGCTGGCAGCCCTCGATCGGGTGTGGGATGCGCTCCCAGAGCCGGCTCCCGCGGACGTCGTGGACCTGGGGCGATCGGGCGACGTCCGCCTAGCCTGGCTCCTCGCCGACCTCATGCGGTTCACCTCCTCGCAGAGTCCGTCGGCCGGCTCCATCCGCGGTGCCCTCGCCGAACTGATGGGGGTGGAGATCGAGCCGGTGGTCGGGTGGGTGACGGCGACCGACCATCTGATCGCCTGGGACACCCCGGCGCCGCCGGACCACCTCTCGTACAAGCGGCGGCTGTACACCGGCCTCGACGAACGCTGGGCGCCGTTCTTCACCGACGACTCCGACATCGATCATCGCCTGGTGTCGTGGGGCGGCGTGTACATCGACGATCGCCCGCCCGGCGACTCCTCCTCCTGCCTGGGCTGTATCCCCGCCCTCGACGATCCGGCGGTCACCGATGTCCCGGGAGGTGATTGGTATCCGGACGACCGTTACGTGTTCGGTGTGACGATCGGGGGCGAGTCCCGGGCGTATCCACGCAACATCATGGAGGTCCACGAGATGGTGAACGACATGCTCGGGGGCCGGCGGTTCGCCCTTCCCTACTGCACCCTCTGCGGGTCGGCGGTCCTGTACTTCACCGACGACCTCGATGAACCCTTCACGATGCCGACACTCCGCACGAGCGGGCTCCTCTCGCGGTCGAACAAGATCATGTACGACGTGGTCACCTGGTCGGCTTTCGACACCTTCACCGGTCGGGCGGTCTCGGGACCGCTCTGGGAGGCCGGAGTGGCTCTGACGCGGGGGACCGTGATCACGACCACCTGGGGCGAGTGGAAGGCGGCCTATCCCGACACGACGATCGTCGCCTTCGACGCGGGAGGCACCCGGGGCTATGTCCTGGATCCGCTCGGGGGTCGCGACGACGCCGGCCCGATTTTCCCGATCGGTGACCGCGATCCCCGACTCCCCGTCCAGGAGCAGGTGCTGGGGGTCACCGTTCCGGGCGGCACTGCAGTGGCCTTTCCCGTGGGGCCGGCGATCGCCCGGCTCCAGGAGGGCGAGGCGGTGGCGATGGCCGGAGTCGAGTTGAGGATCGACGCGGGCGGCCTGGTGGCGGTCGTCGCGGGCGAGCCGATCCCGTCGTCCCAGTCGTTCTGGTTCGCCTGGAGCCAGTTCCATCCCGACACCCTGTTGTGGGTGCCCTGAAGGGCCGGCACCCGTCACCCGTTGCCCGCTCCTGGTCGCCTCGCGCCGGGGCTCGTTCGCATTCCCCGCGACCAGCCCTTCAGAGCAGCCCGTAGACCGCCCACCCGACGGCCGAGCCGTAGAGGCCTGCCACCAGATCGTCTGCGGTGACGCCGATCGCCCCGGGTAGCCGGTCCTCGGCGGCGCGGACCCCGGGGAGGATCTTGAAGATGTCGGCGAGACGGGCCACGACCAGGGCCGCCACCCAGGGGATGCCGCCGAGTCCGACCAGGGCGACCATCGTCCCGGCGGCCTCGTCGATGCAGACCCAGCCGGGGTCGTCTCCGTCGACCGTGAACGGCGCCGCCGCCCACAGGGAGAGAAGGGTGAGAACCAGGGCGGCTGCCAGGGTCACCCACCAGGGAGCGCCGAGCCACAGGAGACCGAGGCCGACCAGGGCGGCGAAGGCGGCACCGAAGGTGCCGGCCCCGCTGTCAGAGCCCCAGAGGCTGCGGGGCACGAGGCCGAGGCCCAGGCACGAGGCGACGAGGCGGTGCATTCGTCGCAGGCTACCGCCGGCCACCCGTCGCCCCGACAAGGGGGCCGGCGTCCGGCTCTAATCTCATCCCTTGTGTCCGACGTCGAGCATCTGAGCGCCCGGGAGGTACTGGGCGGCGGGCTCCGCATCGTGTTTCGGTTCATCAAGGCGCGGCCTTGGGCGTTCACGTCTGCCGTGACCGGGGCGGCGATGTTCGCCGGCGCCATCATCGCCTCATCGGCAGTGATCGGCTGGGTCACCGACACCGCGATCCTCCCGGTGCTGCGGGACGGGGAACCGGTCTCCGGGAAGGTCCTCCCCGTTGTGCTCGCCGTCATCGGGGTGTCGGTGTGGAAGGCGGCGGCCATCGTCATGCGGCGGACCTCGGCCGGGTGGCTGCAGTTCCGCAACCAGCAGGACCTGCGGCGCCAGCTTCTCGCCCATCAGCTGGAATTGGAGATGTCGTGGTTCCGCCGCCAGTCGATCGGGGATCTGCTGTCGGTGGCCGACAACGACACCCAGCGAGCCACCAGCGTCCTCGCGCCACTCCCGTATGCAACGGGCGTGTCGCTGCTCGTGGTCGGCACGGTGATCCTTCTCACGGTGTTGGACCCGTGGCTGGGTCTCGTCGCCGTGGTCGGCATGGGGATCGTGGTGTCGATCGAGGTGCGCGCCGCGATCACGCTGTATCCGTCGTGGGAGGGCATCCAGACGCAGTTGGGAGAGGTGAGCGGGGTCGCCCATGAGAGCTTCGACGGCGCCCTCACCGTCAAGTCCCTGGGCCGCGAGGACTATGAGACGGCCCGTCTCGCCAAGGCGTCGGACGATCTACGCGACCTGCTGATCGACCTCGGCGTCCGCTGGGAGACCTACCGGACGATCATCGTCGTCATCATCCCGGTGATCGGGTTGGCGGTCCTCGGCGTCGGGGCGGTGAGGGTCGATGCCGGGGCGGTCACGCCCGGCGACATCGTGACCGCGCTCTACCTGCTCGCCCTGCTCACGTTCCCGATCCAGTTGATCGCGTTCGTGCTGTTCGATCTGGCGGCGGCGATCCCGGGGTGGCGGCGGGTGGAGGCGGTGCTCGAGGCCGACGAGATCGTCGAGTACGGCGAGATGGTGGCCCGCCTCGACGCCGGCGCCGCTCCCGTGGATTCGGAGCAGGTCACATTCCAGTACGAGCCAGGCGAGATGGTGCTCAGCGACGTCGTGGTGGACATCCCGGCGGGCCGAACCGTGGCCGTCGTGGGCCCGACGGGTTCGGGGAAGACCACGTTGACGTTGCTGCTGGCGAGGCTGTGGGATCCGGGGACTGGTCGGATCCATCTCGACCGCCGCGACCTGCGCGAGTTCGCCCGGTCCGAGCTGGCGCGCGAGATCGCCTATGTGGGCCAGACGGCCTACCTGTTCGACGACACCGCCGAGGGGAACCTGACCATGGGTGTCGAGACGCCCCGCGAGCGCGTTGTCGAAGCCGCCCGACTGGCCGGCGCCCACGACTTCATCGAGGAGCTCCCCGATGGCTACGCCACCCGCCTCGGGGAACGCGGCGCATCGCTGTCCGGTGGCCAGCGGCAGCGGATCGCCCTCGCCAGAGCACTGGTGAGGAGGCCCCGGCTGCTGATCATGGACGACGCCACCTCGGCGGTCGATCCTTCGGTGGAGGCGGAGATCCTGCGCGGGCTCCGCACCGCCGAGCTGCCGTCCACGATCGTGATCGTCGCCTACCGGCCCTCATCCATTCGCCTGGCAGACGAGGTGATCTTCGTCGACGACGGGCGGGTGGTCGCCCAGGGCACCCACCCGGAGTTGCTGGCGACCCAGCGCGGCTACGCCCGCCTGGTCGAGGCATACGAGTTGGAGGCGGCGGCGCGAGCGAGGGGTGAGTCATGACGGCTTCGGCCGAGACCTCGCGGCTCTCCACCCCGGCGGCGATCCGTCGTGCCGTGGTCGAAGTCCCGATCATCGCCCGCCGCCTATGGGTGGTCCTCCTGCTCAACATGGGCGGCACCGCGGTTCAGATCCTCATCCCGGTGATCGTCCAACAGACGCTCGACCGCTACATCGGCAGCGGGGATGCGGTGGACCTGGCCGGCGTATGGACCGCGGTGGCGATCGGCCTGGCCATCGCGTTCGTCGGCGGGGCCATGACGCGGTTCGGCCTGGTCAGGCTGGTCCGGCAGGCCTCGATCGGGCTGTCGCAGTTGCGGGTCAATGTGTTCTCGCACCTGATGCGCCGTTCGGTGCTGCATGTCGAGTCGGAGCGGCGCGGGGCCCTGGTATCCCGTGTCACCTCGGACCTGGCCACCCTCCAGGACTTCATGGAGTGGGGCGGGGTGATGTTCCTGGTGAACGGCACCCAGGTGCTGGCGGCGCTTGCGGTGATGGCCGTCTACGAATGGCGGCTGGCGTTGATCGTGCTCGTCGGCGTGATCGTCTACGCCTCCAGCCTGCTGTGGTTCCAGAAGATCCTTCGGCGCCGGCACGACCGGGTGCGAGAGCGCGTTGCCGACAGCCTCGCCGTGATGGGCGAGGCGATCAACGCCCTGCCCGAGGTGCGCGCACATGGTGCGGAGCAGGTGACCATGAACCGCGTGGACGACGCCCTCGAGGCGCGTTTCCAGGCCCAGTTCAAGGCGGCGCACTTCGGCAACGTGCTCTTCGCCACCGCCGAGTTGTTCGCGGCGACCCTCACCGCGATCGTGGTCGCCGTGGGGCTCGTCATCGGGCCCGACCAGGGGATCACCGCCGGCGTGCTCCTGGCGTTCCTCTTCCTGGTCAACCTGCTGATCCAGCCCATTCAGACGATCGTCGAGATCCTCGACTTCGCCCAGAGTGCCGCCTCTGGTCTCCGTCGGATCGTCGAAGCGCTCGACGCACCCGTGGAGATCCCCGAGGCGGCTGACCCGGTGGACCTCCCGGACGGGCCGCTTGGGGTGTCGTTCGAGGACGTCGGCTTCTCCTACCGGGAGGGGCCCGAGGTGCTGTCGGACATCACGGTGGACATCGCCGCGGGCACCCGGATCGCCATCGTCGGCGAGACCGGGTCGGGCAAGACGACGTTCGCGAAGCTGCTGGTCCGGCTCCTCGACCCCGATCGCGGTGTGGTGAGGATCGGCGGCGTCGACCTGCGGCAGGCCTCGATGGCGAGCTTGCGCAGCCGGGTCGCCTTCGTGCCGCAGGAGGGTTTCCTCTTCACCGGGACGATCGCTCGCAACATCCGCTACGGCAGCACCGACGCCACCGACGAGGAGGTCATGGCGGCGCTGGCCGAGTTGGAGCTCGACGACTGGGTGCAGGACTTCCCCGATGGCGTGCACTCGTCGGTGGGGGAGCGCGGCGGCAGCCTGTCCGCCGGTGAGCGCCAGCTGGTGGCGCTGGTCCGCGCCTGGATCTCCGACCCCCACGTCCTGGTGCTCGACGAGGCGACCTCGGCCGTGGACCCGGCACTGGATGTGCGCCTCCGCCACGCGATCGACCGGCTCACCGCGGGCCGTACCTCGATCACCATCGCCCACCGGCTGGCAACCGCTGAAGGCGCCGACCGGGTGCTGGTCTTCGACCGGGGCCGCCTGGTCGAGGAGGGAACGCACTGGCAGCTCGTCGCGGCCGGCGGCGTGTACTCGCGCCTCTACGCCGACTGGGCTGCGGGGACGACGACGGTGTAGGTCGGCGTCCAGCTTCAGCGGGCAGGGGTGAGATCTGAGAGGACATCACTGTCTCGTCAGCCAGCGTGCCGGATCGCCTGCTGCAGGCCACGGGAGGTGAACCAGTCACCATGGATGAGGCCGTCCGATTGGTGACCGATGTATGAGCGAATCGACTGGGAAGACCTCTCGGCTCGCTCGGATCGAGCTGCTCGGGAAGACACGCTCGCCGGAGCAGACCTTCCAGCAGTCTGGACGGTTGGTCGGTTTTCGAGGGTGATGCAACAGCCCCTCGACCACTGCGCGGGAGTGGCACCCGAGCGGGCCGCGCGGCGAGATTCGAAGTACGGTGACGAGCGCCGCAACACCGAAAGGTTCGAGGAAGTGGTACCCAAGACGCGGTATGCCAAAAGCGGTGACGTGAACGTCGCGTACCAGGTGTTCGGTGACGGCCCGCGCGACATTGTCCACGTGCCTGGCTTCGTCTCCAACGTCGAATTGATGTGGGAGGACCCTGGCATGGCTCGCTTCCTCGAGCGCCTGGCCTCGTTCTCGCGGCTGATCGTCTTCGACAAGCGTGGAACCGGTCTCTCCGATCCCGTGCCGGCCGATGACCTGCCCTCTCTCGAGGTCCGAATCAGTGACCTGACGGCGGTGATGGATGCGGCCGGGTCCCGGTCGGCGACGATCTTCGGGCACTCGGAGGGGGGTGCCATGTCCCTGCTGTTCGCAGCCACGCACCCGGAGAGGGCCGAAGCCCTGATCCTGATGGGAAGCCGGGTCAGCAGTGTGGGCTTCGACGACCTTGCGGGTCCGACTCCGGAGCAATGGAACGAGTATGCCGAGGACCTGGAGACGACGTGGGGATCGCTCGGCGTTGAGGGCTTTGCCCCGAGCCGTGCGGACGACGACGCGTTCTGTGAGTGGTTCAAGCGCTACCAGCGACTGTCGGCGAGCCCGAGAACCGCGGCGACGCTCTCGCGGATGAACTCGCAGATCGACGTCCGGTCGATCCTCCCCGCGGTCAGGGTGCCGACGCTGTTGCTGTACCGATCCGGGGACCCGATGCTCGCCCATGGCCGCTACGTGGCGGAGCGGGTCGAGCATGCCCGGATCGTAGAACTCCCCGGTGCCGACCATTTCTTCTGGGCGGGCGAGACGACGCAGATGCTGGACGAGATCGAGGAATTCGTGACGGGGCACCGCGTCGGTCGGCTACCAGATCGTGTGCTTGCCACCGTCATGTTCACCGACATCGTCGACTCGACGGATCGGGCCGTGGCGCTGGGAGATCGGAAGTGGAGCGACCTGCTGAAGCGGCACGACGACCTGGTCCGAAGCCAGCTCGCCGCCTGGCGCGGGAGGGAGATCAATACGACCGGCGATGGCTTCCTGGCAACCTTCGACGGCCCCGCCCGGGGCATTCGAGCGGGCAAGTCCATCGCTGAGACGGTCAAGCCCCTCGGGATCGACGTCCGCGTCGGGCTCCACACCGGGGAGGTAGAGGTCGTGGGCGACGACGTGGCAGGACTCACCGTTCACATCGCCTCGCGCGTCTCGGCGCTGGCGGGTCCCTCGGAAGTCTTCGTGTCCCGGACCGTGAGGGACCTCGTGGCCGGATCAGGGATCGAATTCAGCTCCCGGGGAACTCACGCCCTGAAGGGCATCCCCGACGACTGGGAGATCTACGCAGCCCACTGATGACATCGCAGCGGACTCCGCCAGCGTGCGGGAATGTCACCAGACGGTTTGGAGCAAACCAGCGCCACGCTTGGGCGGATTCGACCCGATGGTCGCCGCCGGAACCTCATCCCTGGGATCATGGGGGGGAGGAGGGGGGTCATGCGAATCGAGGCATCCACAACAATCGCGTGTCCGGTCGCGGAGGTCTGGGAGTTCTACGCCGTGAATCACGTCGCGAACCATCCGAGATGGGACCCGAGCATCGAGTTGGAAGCCACCTCGGACGGCCCCATCGACGTCGGCACGGTGATCAAGCGTCGCGTGAACCGGTTCGGGAAGGTCACCGAGGGGACGATGGAAGTGGTCGAATTCGAGCCTGAAGCGGCCATGCGGGTTAGAACTCAGGACGGGCCCATGACCATCGACGGGTGGGCACTGTTCCACGCCGATGGCGACCAGGCCACGGAACTCACGATCGGTGGGGAGATACCAGGAATCGACGACTCAATCGCCGACCAGATCCGAACGATGATGGAGAGAAGCGCAAGCAACATCAAGGCCCTCATCGAATCCGGTGTCTGACCCTCTCCGGCTCGAGGCCCAGGTGATCCGCCTGTGCACAGCTGATCGGCACTGGATCGTGTGATCGACCCCTGGCGCTCCGACTGGGCAGAGCCAGGCTGTGGCCTCGGCCAGTGCTCGGGAATGTCATCTGAGGGCTGAACCCCCGGGGCTGCGGCGGTCTTCAGGGGGTGGGCTGCCAGGATGGGAACGAGTCGGTGAGCCAGGGCAACTCCTGCGCGGTGTCGGTGGCGACGTCGATCACGACCGGCCGAGTGAAGTGGTCCGTGAGGACGAGGAGGCTGTTCCCGTCAGGTGACCACGAGACGCCTTCGTAGTACCACTCGTGGTCGACATTGCTGGTGATGGTCAAGACACGGGCGCCTCGCTTGAGCGGGGAGATCGACGACTCG
>DATHSA010000026.1:0-10830 GCA_035464675.1 Acidimicrobiia bacterium | reverse complement strand
TCGCTTCGACGATGCCCTCGGCGATCTGTTCCAGGGAGTCCATGAGCCAGAGGTATGCAGCCTTCCCTTCGCGGAAGTCGGCCTCGGCCATGCCCTGCACCCGGCCCTGCTCCTGGAGCTCACGAACATTGCGGAAGTTGTTCTTCGGCTCGGTCGTGTAGACGCCGAGCGTCTTGCCGCCGCGCTCGTTGACGATGCTGAAACAGGGGACGTCACTCGGGCCGTCCGCCACATAGATCATGTTGCGGATGGGGACGCGGCGCTGATCGCGGGATACGCGAGCGTTGACGTCCATGGAGGGGTTCTTGTTGACCCCCTTGTTGACCTCGAAGATCGCTCGTGTCTTGGACGTGTTGTCGATCATGTAGGAGACGTGGCTGATCGGATGCGCGCCCGACTCGACGTCGAACCTCTCCAGATAGCCGGGCGGCGCCTGACGCTCGATGTAGCTGTTGGCCCAGACTCCGTCCAGGTGAGGCGCGAGCGGGCTTCCCTCGATCATCGGGCGGATGCCCGTCGACACCACGTAGTGCTCCACCGAGATCCCCTCGGCAGCCAACTTCGGATCGGAAGCGATTCGCTCACGGGCGGCGACGAGGAAGTCGGGCATGCCAGGGGAAGGCTCCAGCTTGCCTCCGAGTTCGCGGAGCTTGGCGTTGGTGAGGCCCTCGAAGATGCCTGCCTCGACGTACGAGAGGATGTGGAGCAGGTACGCCGCGTCACGGGCCATCAGCGACCCGTTCATCGAATGAAAATCGACGAGGCCCTCGACCTCCCTCCAGAACGTGGTCTCGTCGACGCCGTACTCCTCGAAGAGCACCTCTTGCTGGTTCCCCGGGATCAGCGTGCGATCGAAGTCCCACAGGAAGGCGATGACCGTCTGAGTGAAGAGGGGTACCGGCATGGCACCCTCAGGGTACTTCGGGACCCCCGAACCTCACGCTCTCGCCGTCGATCCACCAGGGCTGGAGCGTGATCGGAGTGCCCCGCAGGGCCCGGTGGGCCTCACCCATCCGGTGAGCGGGGACGATGACCGAGACGTCCCAATCGGCCGCACTCGTCCGCGACGGTGCCACGAGCGCGGCGAGCCCCTGGGCGTCACTCGGGAACCACTCGACGAGCCCCCTCTCGGGCGCGACCACGGCGACCCCATCGAGAGCCTGCTCCCCCAGGAACGAGGAAAGGGGTGTCTCGATGACCGAGCCCTCGTAGTGGAGGTGGATGGACGCAGCTGTCGTTGCGGCGGCCTGGTGGTCGGTGCTCGACGGTGCGGTCAGAACCATGTCCATCCCCGGGCTCGGATTACACGAGTGTAGTTTCCGATCGGGGAGATCAGCAACCAGCGGCGATCAGCCGGCCTCACAGCACATCTCGCTCCCGCTCCTCGAGATCCCTGTCGAGCCGGAATGGGTTTGCGGCGGCCCGCTGGAGCATCACGTCGACGAGGAGCCTGCTCCCGGCGGGACTCCCCATGATCCCGTGCCCGCTGTACCCGGTGTTGACGAACAGGCCGGTCACCGGCGTCTCCCCGATGAACGGCCGGTGATCGGGTGTGACCACATACTGACCGGTCACCGAGGTCCACGGCGGGCGCCGATCCCATACGTCCACCCAGAACGGCGCGATCCGGGCCGCCGCACGCGCCGAGGACGGATCGAGCACCGACATGGCGTGGCCGGGATCCGCAGGCACGACGTGTTTGGGGACCGTCCTTGGAGCCGCCGGGTCGGTGAAGAGCACCGCGGCGCCGCCGCGATACGGCCGCCAGTGGGTGCCGGTGTCCTCATCGATCGTCAACGGGGCTCCGGGCGGCACCTCGGGCAGCCCGGGTACCACGACCTTCTGGCGGTCGATGATCGCCAGAGGCAGGTCGTGCTCGAGAACCGTGTCGAGCACCTGCCCCGAGAAGGGCCCGGCGGCCACGACGACACTCCGTGCCTCCAGTCTCCCCCGGGAGGTCCCCACGCCCGTCACGAATCCGTCCCTCGCTTCGATCCGATCGACCGTGCAGCCGGTGACCACGGCGGCCTGCGACCCGGCGAGGAAGCCGCGGGTGACCTCGACGGGGTCGAGGAAGCCGTCGTCGGCCCGGAACCGGGCACTCACCACCTTGGCCGCGATGTAGGAGAAGCGCCTCCGCAATTCGTCGCCGGCGAGGAGCTCGATGTCGTCCTGGCCCCAGGCGTGTTGCCGCTCGACCAGGCGCGCCTGCGCCGCGGCGCGCTCCGGATCGGTGGTGCAGAACAGGTAGCCGTTGCGTTCGATCCCCGGAAGGTGCCGGTCCTGGCCCGTCAGGCCGGCGAATCGCTCGAAGATGTCGACCGACTCACGAACGAGCTCCCACTCCTCACGATTGTCGAACTGGAGCCTGAACGCGCCGGTGCTGGCCGGCGTGGTCAGGCTCGCCACCTCGGGCCGAGCCTCCAGGACGACGGTGTCGAAGCCCGCACGGGATGCGAAGAACGCGGTGGCCGCACCGACGATCCCGGCACCGACCACCGCCAGGTCGGCCCTCCGGGGAAGTTCGTCGAGGTGTCGGATCATGCCGGGAGGCTACGGCAGCGAATTCTCGAGAGTCGCAGTGCCTCCGACCTACGCTCAGCGTATGGCCGACTACGAGATCAAGAGGATCGAGCCCGCCGAGGCCCGCCCTCTGCGCCGGGCCCTCCTGCACCCGACCCGGCCCCCGGCGGGCGTCGACTACCCGGCGGACCAGGATCCCGACGCACTCCACGTCGGTGCCTTCAAGGATGGGCTCCTCGTCGGCATCGCCTCAGTCCATCCGGAGTCCGTGCCCGGCTCTCCCGAGCCGGCGGCATGGCGAATCCTGGACATCGCAGTGGAACACGGGCATCGCGGACGGGGTGTGGGGTCCTGGTTGCTGGAGCGCTGCCTCGAGCATGCGTCGAGTCGGTCGGGCGCGCTGATGTGGTGCACGACGCGCGTCGGCGCGTACGGGTTCTTCGAGCGCATGGGGTTCAGCAGGATGGGCCCGCCGATCGAGGACCCCGAGGAAGGGCCGCAGTACACGGTGTTCGCCGAGGTGCCGCCGTTGGACAGAAGCTGGCGCCTCACCCAGGACGCCGGAACGGGGCCCTAATTCTTGGTGGGCTGGGGTATCCGAGCGGGGCGGGGCACCGGCTGGAAGTGGGTCCAGCACAGGTCGTTCTTGTTGTACGAGGAGATCCGCGTGTCGCAGCCTTCGTGTGCGCACACCCGGTCGTTCCCGTACGTCTTCCGGGGTCGGCCTCCGGTCAGCTTCGAGATCGAATGCTGTGTCACAGACGGCACGATGCCACGAAATCGCGACTTTCTCAAAGCGAGCCCAGCACGGTGGAGACCGACGCAAGTCCGGGTAACGGGTAACGGGTAACGGAATGTGGCATCATGCGGCCACGGAGAAAGGAGGTGGTCCACAGGTGATTGACAGTCTTTGCAGGACCCCGGAGGTGGTCGGGCGCTGAGCGGCCACTGGGGTGGCCGCTCCACGATCTGGTGAGAGGTGGCGACTCCAACCCGGACCACCGGAATCGGGAGGCCCGTGAGCTGGTCCCTCACGGCGGCGACGGCGCCGAAGTGCCTCCCGGTTCTTCATTTCTGGAGTGACCATGAGTTCCTACGAGCACTTCACCGTCGTGGAGACGGCCCCCGGTGTCCATGCGGCGCTGGCCGGCAAGAGCGGCGCCGCCGTCAGCAACTCCGCGATCATCGACACAGGATCGAAGACGGTCGTCGTCGACACCTTCATGACCACGCAGGCTGCGGCCGAGCTGCGGGCCGCCGTTCGCGATCTGACGGGACGCGACACATTCCTCGTCGTGAACACCCATTGGCACGGCGATCACGTGCGCGGGAATCAGGCGTTCGCCGGCCTGCCCATCGTGTCGACGGCCCGCACGCTGGAGCTGATCGTCGCCGACTCCCCCACCGATCTGTCCGCCTACGAGGAGGAGATCGACGGCTACCTCGCCACGTTCCGGCAGAAGTTGCAGTCCGATGACCAGGCGGAACGGGCCCTGGCAGAGCGGCGGATCGCCGGCCTAGAACAGATCAAGGCGTCCGTCCCCGGTTACCGGCTCACCCTGCCGGACGTCCTCATCGACGGACGGCTGGTGATCGAGGACGAACGCACGGTCGAGATCGTCACGTTCGGCGCCGGGCACACCGACAGCGACGTCTTTGCCTGGCTCCCGCAGGAACGGGCCGTGGCTGCCGGGGATCTCTGCTGGAACGCCGTCCACCCCAAGATCGAGGACGGCCACCCTGCCGATTGGGCAGCCGTGCTCGACCGCCTCCTCGCCCTCGATCCGCAACATGTGATCCCCGGCCATGGCCGCGCCGGGGGCAAGGAGATCGTCGCGGCGATGCTCCCCTACATGCATGCGGTCACCGACCTCCTCGATGAGGTGCGCGCCGGCGCCGACCCGGCCACGGTCGATGTGCCTGCGGGCTCAGAGGCCTGGGACGGGCCCGCCCGTCTCCACGGCGGACTGGCGATCCTGAGAGACACGTAGCTGCCCTGGGTCGGCAGCCTCCTCGGCGGGCGGCGCCGCTTCGGACGTCGATAGAGGGAACCCTCACCGGGCCCCGAACGTCAACCGACCTAGAACTGGAGCGCCGCAGCCGCCCAGTGGAATCCAGCGCCGAACGCGGTCAGCACCACCAGGTCACCGGCCTGAATCCGTCCCTCCTCCCGGGCCTGGGCGAGCGCCAGGGGCACCGACGCCGAGCCGGTGTTCCCGAAGCGGTCGACATTCACATAGACCTTGTCCTCGCCGACGCCGAGCTTGGACCGAACGGCGTCGATGATCCGCAGGTTCGCCTGGTGGGGGATCACCAAAGCCACCTCGTCCTTCACCCGGCCTATCTTGGCGAGAAGCTGCTCGGTGGCGGCGCTCATCCGACGTACCGCCTCGCGGAACACCTCGCGACCGTTCATGACGATGTCGTGCTGACCACGCCTTGCCGCCTCGTCCGCGGTGAAGGGGCGGCGCGTGCCTCCCGTCTCGAGAGTGAGGATGCCTGCCTTGCTCCCATCGGTTCCCGAATTGGCACCGATGATCTCGGCGACGACCTCGTCCTCTCCGACGATCACGGCGCCGGCCCCATCGCCGAACAGGACGCAGGTGTTGCGGTCCTCCCAGTCCATCAGACGGGAGATCAGCTCGACTCCGACGACGAGAATGCGACGCGCTCCCGCCATGACCCGCGAACGGGCCACGTCGACGCCGAGGACGAACCCGGCACAGCCGCTGCCGCCGAGGTCGAACGCGGGGATCTCCCTGGCCCCCAGCCGATCCTGCAGGAACGCCGCCGTGTCCGGGGTGTAGACCTCCGGCGTGTCCGAAGCCACGATGATCTCGTCCAGTTCGGTGGCGTCGAGACCGGCGTCGGCGAGGGCCTTTTCGGCGGCGGCGGCAGCCAGATCGAGCGTCGTCTCGTCGTCGGCGGCGAACCGCCGCTCCTTGATCCCGGTCCGCTCGGTGATCCACTGGTCGTCGGTGTCGACCAAGCCGGCCCAGTCGTCGTTGGTCATCACCCGCGACGGCGCGTACCAGCCGAAACCTGCGACGCCGACCCGCCTCGTCACGATATCCCCTCGAGGTGTTCCAGGACACGTTACGCACTCGAGCGCGCGTGCGAGATGCCGATTTCGGTCTGCCGCGCGGTGCGGCAAGAATGGCCGCCGCCTCACCTCATCCCACCGTCTTGGATCTCATACTCAGCACCATCGGCATCTTCATGCTCCGCCTCGGCGACGTCTCGATCGCCAGCGTGCGCATCGTCACGCTCATGCGGGGCCGCATCGGCCTGGCCGCGCTTCTCGGGTTCTTCGAATCGCTCCTATGGGTGAGCGCCGCCGCCATCGTGTTCACCAACCTCGACAATCCGATCCGAGTCGTGGCGTTCGCGGCCGGATTCTCCGTGGGCACTCTGCTCGGGGGCTACATCGAGCGTTGGGTGGCGATGGGCACCGCATTCATCAGGGTCGTCACGTCGGTGGCGTCACCATCGGTGGCCGAACCCCTGCGCGAGGCCGGCTACGCGGTCACGGTGGTGAATGCCGAGGGCCGCGATGGCGAGGTTCGGGTCACATTCCTGGTGCTGCCGCGACGCCAGGCCAGGGAGGCGATCCGCATGATCCACGACGCCAGCCCTGCCGCCTTCGTGACCGTCGAGGACATTCGCATCGCCGAGATCGCCCGCCGCCGCAAGGCGACCGCAGTTCGCAAGTAGACGCGGCGAAGCCGGGCCGCTGCCGGCCCGGCTTCATTCCCGCTTCTCCTCCTGGTCAGCGCCTGGCGAAGACCGGCGACAGGCCCCCCAGGAGGAATGCACCGGCGCCGATTCCCAGGTACAGCCAACCGCTGTTCCTGGTCACGCCCAGCCAATCCTGGAAGGCACCAGGCTCGATGACGATGATCAGTCCAAAGGCCGCGGCGACCCCACCGAGCCCGATCAACATCGCCCGCGACGCGAACGCGCTCGCCGCGTCGAGCATGAGCAGGAGTCCGACCGCCACTTCGATCATGGCGAGGAGCGGCGTGTGCCCGAATCCGAATACTGAGGTCTCGGGGGAGGTGAGGTCACCGAAGCCGATCCGCGCCAGGACGATGCCGCCCAACACGGTGAGGAAGAGCCCGAGCGCCCCCGCCACAAGCTGAGCAGGGCTCCACGCACGCCATCTCACCGTCCTCGTGGTTCCTCCCGCGTGCTCGCCAGCGGCGGCCCGAGTCGGTGCTTCGTCGAACTGATCGACGTCGACGTCGAGCCGTTCTTCGGTCGGGTTGGGTGATCTCTCCGTCATCGCCACTGTGAATCCTTCATGTAGGTGGTAGTCCCTGGATCATTCCCGATGCCACGGCTTTTCAAACAGGTGGGCACGGCTGGAGCCTGCATGGGCCCGGGCTGTACCATCGGTCCTCCGCCTACTGGAGGAACATGCCCACGCGTGTCGTGATTCTCGGAGCCGCCGGCAGAGACTTTCACAACTTCAACGTGCTCTACCGCGACGACCCTGCGTACGACGTGGTGGCCTTCACCGCGACCCAGATCCCCGACATCGCGGGTCGGAAGTACCCGCCCGAGCTGGCCGGTAGCCACTATCCCGGTGGGATCCCGATCCTTCCCGAGGACGACCTCGAGACGCTGATCACCGACAACGACATCGACCTCGTCGTCTTCTCCTACTCGGACGTGTCGCACGAGCACGTCATGCACCTCGCCGCCCGCGCCGTCGCCAGCGGCGCTGCGTACCACCTACCCGGGGGCGAGACGATGCTGGAATCGTCCAAGCCGGTCATCTCGGTGACGGCGGCGCGCACTGGCTCCGGGAAGAGCCAGACGAGCCGCAAGATCCGGGGCATCGTCGCCGCCTCCGGCAAGGCGGCAGCGGCGATCCGTCACCCCATGCCGTACGGCAATCTCGTCAAGCAGCGTCTCCAGCGGTTCGAGTCGTTCGAGGACCTCGACGCCGCCGAGGTGACCATCGAGGAGCGCGAGGAGTATGAGCCGTACATCCGTGACGGGGCCGTGATCTTCGCCGGCGCCGACTACGCGGCGATCCTCGAGGCGGCCGAGGCCGAGGCGGAGATCATCCTCTGGGACGGCGGCAACAACGACACCCCGTTCATCGCCCCGGACATCGACATCTGCGTCGTCGACCCCCACCGTGCCGGCCACGAGCTGGCCTACTGGCCCGGCGAGGCGAACTTCCGCCGGGCCAACGTGATCGTCGTCAACAAGGTCGACTCGGCCAAGCCCGAGGACCTCGAGAAGATCCGGGCCAACATCGATGAGGCGAACCCGAACGCCACCGTGATCGAGGCCGAGTCCCAGGTCCGCCTCGAGGAGGGAGCCTCGATCGAAGGCAAGAAGGTGCTCGTCGTCGAGGATGGCCCGACGACCACCCATGGAGACATGGGCTTCGGCGCCGGCCTGATCGCCGCCAAGCGCCACGGTGCATCCGAGATCCTCGACCCCCGGCCATACGCCGTGGGTTCGATCGCCCGGATGTTCGAAACCTATACCCACCTCGCCGACGTGCTTCCAGCCATGGGGTACGGCGAGAAGCAGCGGGCGGAACTCAGGGAGACCATCCACGCCGCGGCCGAGGATGCCGACGTCATCGTGATCGGGACCCCGATCGACCTGGCGCGGGTCCTCGACCTGGAGGTCCCCAGCGTCCGCGTGTTCTACGACCTCGTCGAGGTGAAGGGCCCGACCCTGGAGGAGATCCTCAAGCCGGTGGTGTCGTAGAAAGCCACCAGCCGCAAGCCACCAGCCACCAGCCACCAGCCACCAGCAAGAGCCTTCTCGCCGATGACGGGCGACGGGCGACGGGCGATACCCTCCTTCCCCATGCACTCGAGGATCGCCCTCGCACTCCTGGTGCTCGCCGCGTGCGGCGGGTCGGGTGTGTCGGACGAGCCGGTCCCGCCGGTCGAGGAGGTCCTCTCCGAGTCGAATGCGGCAATGTCGGCGCTCACATCGGCCGGCTTCGAGATGTCGGTCTCCGGAGCACCGATCGAGATCACCGGGCTGGAGTTCGTCGACGCCGAGGGCACCTATCTGGCGCCAAACCGCGGTGAGGCCGTGCTCCGCCTCCGTATCAACGACATCACCATCGGGGTGGGGACCGTCTCGGTGGGCGACCGAACCTGGGTCACGGATCCGTTGACCGGCGAGTGGAGCGAACTGGAGCGCGGCGTGGGCTTCAACCCTGCACTGCTGTTCGGTGACGAGGGGTGGACCGCACTCCTCTCAGGGTCGCTCGCCGACCCGGTTGTCCACGGCGTGGAGCGGGATCGGTATGTCGTCACGGGCGTCGCCCCGGCCGAACGGGTCGCCCGGCTGACCGCCGGGGTCGTCATGGGGCAGGCCGTCGAGATCGAATTCGGGATCGACACCGGGTCCTTCTTGGTGGAGATGGCCGAGTTCACCACGACCTCCCCCGACGGCGACACCGAATGGGTCATCCGCCTCGGGCGATTCGACGAACCCGCGGACATCGAGCCGCCCCTTCCGTGAGGCGGACCCGCCCGGGACTGGTGCTGGCCGTCGTGGGCTTCGGGATGTTCGTCGCCGCCGACGATCTCACGGTCGTGTCGACGCTGCTCCGCCAGATCGTCGGCGACCTGGACATCGCCCTGCCCGAGCGGATCGACGACGCCGCCTGGATCGTCAACGCCTATCTGGTCGCATATGTCGCCGTGATGCCGATCGCGGGTCGCCTCAGTGACATCGTGGGACGCCGGGCGGTGGTGGTCGCCGGCCTCGCCCTCTTCGCCGTGGGCTCGGCGTTCATCCCGTTCACGACCAGCCTCGGGCCCTTCCTCTTCTGGCGGATCGTCACCGCGCTCGGCGGCGGCGCCGTGGTCCCGGTGGCCCTGGCGGCGGTCGCCGATGTCTACCCCGAGGGCGGTCGCGGCCGGGCTCTCGGCACGCTCGGCGCCCTCGAGACCCTTGGGTGGGTATGGGGCCCCCTCTTCGGCGCGATGTTGGTTCGCTTTCTCGACTGGCGGTGGCAGTTCTACCTGAACGTGCCGCTCGCCATCGCGGGGATCGCCGCAGCCTGGGTGGTCATGCGCGGCGTCGGCGAGCCGGACCCGACCCGGAGGCTCGACGCTCTCGGGGCCATCACCCTGTCGAGCGCTCTGATCGCCCTCACCATCGGCCTGGTCGAGAGCGGCGACATCGCATCGGCCACCGACCTGGCCGGCCTCACCGAGACGGGAGGGCTCCCGGCGTGGCCCTTCTTTGCCCTGGCGGTTCTGGCCGGTGGAGCGTTCGTCGTGACCGAGCGGGGAGGCCGAGATCCGCTGGTCGGCAGGGACGTCCTGTCGAGCCGGACCACACAGGTGGCATTGGGCACCAATGCCCTCGTCGGCGCGGTGCTGGCGATCGCCATGGTCGACATCCCGCTGTTCGTGAACCTCGTGGTCGAGACCGAGGTCCGACCGGCTGCGGTGACCAGCGGCTGGGTGCTCACCGGCCTCACCGCGTCGATGGCGGTGATGACCGTCGCCGGCGGGCGGCTCGGCGACCGCATCTCTCATCGGATGCCCACCCTCGTCGGGCTCGGCGTATCGGGCGTGGCCCTCATCCTGATGGGGAGCACCTGGGACACCACGATCGACGCCCTCGCGATGGGCCTCCACTCCGCCCTCCTCGGCGCCGGGATCGGCCTGGTGACGGCCCCCCTGACCACGACGGTGGTCGACGAGGTTCCGTCTGACCGGCGCGGCCTGGGGACGTCGTTCGTCGTCATCTCCCGGTTGATCGGGCTGGCGGTCGGCCTGGCCGGCCTCACGGCGTGGGCGCTTCACCGTTACGACGACCTGCGGGCCTCGATCGATCTCCCCCCGCTGACCGACCCCGAATACGCCGCCGCCGCCGACTCCGCCCAGCGCACCCTGAGCGCATCCGTGCTCTCCGAGACATTCCTGGCCGCGGCCGTGGTGGCGGCACTGGCGTTCGTACTGGCGACCTGGCTGAGGCCGAGGCACGTCGAAGGAAGAGCGCCGAAGTAGGAGACTCGACAGTGCGGGGGGGCATCTCTTGCCCTCTCGGTCCTCCGGCTCGCGACCTGGCCTCGCCTGTTCTCTTCTCTCGCGACTTTGCTGCCTGTTTCTTGTTGCTTGCCACTTTCCAGGCCCAAAGCCCCTAACGCACCGATGCCGGTCCGGTGACACTTTCCCCGGGGCACGGTTTCACGCGAGCAGAGGAGGGGGCCATGGCCCAGATGGAAGACTTTCGCCGCTCGGCGCATCACATCGTCACCACGCCCACACTCTCCTACCGCCAGCGCCTCCACCAGCTCGCCCTGCT
>DATHSA010000025.1:0-23756 GCA_035464675.1 Acidimicrobiia bacterium | reverse complement strand
AGTTCTTCGACACGACCCGCCGGCATGTCGCGTCGGTGCCGGAGTACGCATCGCAGGGGATCACCGTCGAGCACTACGTCGTGTCGACCGGGATCCGCCACATGATCGAGGGCAGCGTCATCGGGCCCCACCTCGACGGCGTGTGGGCCAATGCCTTCATCGAGCGACCGGCACCGCCGGGGTTCAGGGAGCGGCTCGACGTCGACGAGTCGCCGCACCCGATCTCCCACATCGGCTATTCGATCGACAACACCACCAAGACGCGAGCGATCTTCGAGATCAACAAGGGGGTCAACAAGAACCCCTCGATCGATGTCAACGCCCGGATGGGACTCGAACAACGCCGGGTGCCGATTCGCAACATGATCTACGTCGCCGACGGCCCCAGCGACATCCCCTCGTTCTCGATCGTCAATGAGCGTGGTGGCAAGACGCTCGGCGTGTACACCACGGAACCCAAGAACAACTTCCGCGGCGTGCGCGACCTCCAGGAGCAGGGGCGGATCCAGGGCATGGCCGAGGCGGACTTCCGCGAGGGCCGGGCGGCCTACCTGTGGCTGATGGACTCGCTCGACCAGATCGCTCAGGAGATCCTCGAAGACAGGGGCCGGGCGTTCGCCGACATCCCCAAGCCGCCGGGACACGTGTGAGGCCGGCTGCGGCGCACGGCAGTCGGCCGGCAGCCACCAGCAAGACGCGTGGGGTGCCGGCATCGCCGGTCAGGCGCTGCCGGCACCATCGGTATTCTGCGAAAGGCGACGTGCGATCGCGATTCGCGGAGGACTCATGAAACTCGAAGGCAGAGGGGCGCTCGTCACCGGGGGTGGCTCGGGGCTTGGTGAGGCCACGGCGCGGGCTCTGGCGGCCCGGGGAACCAGGGTGACCCTGCTCGACCTTCCCTCGTCGAAGGGTGAGGAGGTGGCCGAGCAGATCGGCGGATCGTTCGTGCCCACCGACGTCACGGTGACCGAGCAAGTCGCCGCGGCGGTCGACGCCGCAGCCGGCGCAATGGGCGGGATCCATCTCTGTCTCAACGCTGCGGGCATCGCCCCCGCCCACCGCGTGGTCACCCGATCGGGCGACCTGTTCCCGCTGGATCTCTACGAGAAGGTCATTCGGGTCAATCTCATCGGCACCTTCGACGTGAGCCGGCACGTCGCCAGGGTCATGTCCGAGAACACTCCCGACGACGATGGTGAGCGAGGGGTCATCGTCAACATCGCCTCGATCGCCGCCACCGAGGGACAGATCGGACAGGCGGCCTACTCGGCGTCGAAGGGGGGCGTTGCCGCGATGACGCTTCCGCTGGCCCGCGACCTCGCCTCCTACGGTATCCGGGTCAACACGATCGCACCCGGCATCATGGAGACGCCGATGATCGCCGGGATGAGCGACGAGGTGCGCGAGTCGCTCTCCCAGGTCCACGTGTTTCCCAGGCGCCTTGGCCGCCCGGAAGAGTTCGCTGCCCTCGCAGTGCACCTCTTCGAGAACACCCTCATCAACGGGGAGACGGTGCGGCTCGACGCCGGAGCACGAATGGGCCCACGCTAGGGGGGACGGCCGACCGGGGCGACCGTCCGGATCCTGATCCCATTGGTCGGGTCGTGCGACGCGTAGCATCGCCGAATGTCGCTCCATGCCGTTCCTCCGCCGGGAGACGCCCCCTGGCCCGAGTCCGGGGATCGGCCGATCTGGTTCCTCGTCGATTCCGCGGGCGCCGTCGAGCGTGGGCTCATCGCGTCCTGGCTCGCCTCCCGAAGGCCGGCGGGGGCAGATGCCACGGCGCTGGACCTGCCCTCGCGCCCGGGCAGACCGGCACCCGCCATGGAGGCGATCCGGACGGCGGCCGAGTCGGGGGAGGATCCTCTGCTGGTCCCGATCCGGGTCGCCTGGCTCTCGCCGCTTCGGCGTCGGCGCGTGCCGCGGCTCCTGGATCTGTTGACCCTGGGCGACCCACGCGACCCCAACCGGCTGCTCCAGCGCCTCATCTTGCGGTTTCGGCCTGACCGCGTACAGGTGATCACAGGAGAGCCCGCCCGGCTCGGCGAGCTGCGCGGTCAGTGGGTGGATGCCCGCGTCGCCCGACCCGACTCACCCGACGGCTTCGCCGAGTATGTCGCTCTCCAGGCGGCCCTGGCCCTCGAAGTGACGGAGCGCCGCCTGCGCGGCAACCGGTACAAGGTGCCCAGGTTCCTCCGCGAGGACCTGCTCACCCGGGCCTCGTTCCAGACCGGTCTCCATGACCTGGCGCGCCGCACCGGTGAGCATGTCGAGGATCTCGCCCGTGCAGCAGCGAAGTACCTGGAGGAGATCGCGGCCACGCCGAGCACCTTCGTTCTCGACCTGGTGGCGGCGCTGATCCGCCTCGTCTACACGCAGGGGTACGAGAACCGCATCGTCTACGACGAGGACGCCCTTCGTCGGATCGAAGAGTTGGGGCGCCAGCACTCCCTGGCGTATCTGCCGAGCCACAAGTCGAACATGGACCACCTCGCCCTGACCTACGTCCTCTATGAGAACGGGCTGCCCCCGAACCATGCCGCCGGGGGAATCAACATGAACTTCTTCCCTATCGGTCCCCTGCTGCGCCGCCACGGGATCTTCTTCATCCGGCGGTCGTTCAAGGACAACGAGACGTACAAGTTCGTGCTCAAGCAGTACATCGACTACCTGCTGTCCAAGCGCTTCCCGCTGGAGTGGTACCTGGAGGGTGGCCGGAGCCGCAGCGGGAAGCTGCGGGAGCCGCGGTACGGGATGCTGTCATACGTCGCCGATTCCTGGCGCCGCGGCTCCTGCGACGACGTGATCCTGGTGCCGACGTCGATCGCCTACGACCAGATACAGGACGTCGGCGCCCACGCCGAGGAGCAGCGCGGGGCAGCCAAGGAGAAGGAGTCGTTCGGCTGGATGGTGCGGGTGCTCCGCTCGCTGCGCCGAAGGTACGGGCGCATCTACGTGAACTTCGGGGAGCCCATCTCACTCGCCGACACGCTGGATCGATATGAGACGGGTTCCGCGCCGGACCCCGAGGAGTCCCACATAGAGGTCGCCAAGCTGGCGTTCGAGGTCGCCGTGCGGATCAACCGCGTGACTCCGATCACCCCGATTTCACTCGTCACCCTGGCCCTGCTCGGCACCGGAGACCGGGCGTTGACGGTCGAGGAGACCCACGAGGCGCTGCGGGGGTTCATCGGATTCGTGGAGCGGCGCGGACTCCCGACCACGGAGCGCCTCGACCCCGACGACGCCCAGGCGGTGAGGCGGGCGCTGGATGCCCTCGCCGATCACGACGTGGTCCGGAAGGTCGAGGGCGGCACGCAGACCGTCTACGCCGTAGGGCCCGAACAGGCTCTCAAGGCCGCGTTCTACCGAAACACCATCGTTCACTTCTTCATCGATACCGCGATCGCCGAGATGGCCCTGGCGGCAGCGATCGGAGACGACGACCCCGTCGAAGGGTTCTGGAAGGCGGTGTGGGCGCTCCGTGACGTCCTCAAGTTCGAGTTCTTCTTTCCGGAGCGTGACGAATACGAGAAGGTCATGGCCGCCGATGTCGAGGACCACGTCCCGGGCTGGACGGAGGCACTGAGCGAGGGAGATCCCCGGAAGGTGCTGCGATCGATCTCCCCGAACGCGGCGCACTGGGTGCTGCGGCCGATCCTCGAGTCATACCTGCTGGTCGCCGACGCCCTCGTGGAGGTCGACCCGCGGCGGGATGCCGACCCGAAGGCGCTCATCAAGTCGTGCCTGGCCCTCGGGGAGCAGTATCGCCTGCAGCGCCGCATCGCCAGCGCCGAGGCGATCTCGACCGTCCTGTTCGGCCATGCGATCGACCTCGCCCGCAACAGGGGGCTGTTGGGCGGGGGCGGCATCGAGAGGCTGCACGAGCGTGAGGCCTTCGCAGGGGAGATCAGGGAGTTGGTGGAGCGTCTGTCGATGGTGGAGGAGATTGCCTTGACCTAGCGGGCAAGGGGCAAGGGGCAACCGGAACCCCCTCCGTCAGTCTCCGTACCTGCCGCGTGTCACTTCTTCGCCGCCTCGTAATACGGGTTCTCGCCCGAGGCGTGGTCCGTGACGTCGATGATCTCGCCGACCTCGGGGATCGCCTGGCGGATCGCCACTTCGATGCCCTGCCCGAGGGTGACCCGGGCCAATCCGCACCCCTGACATCCACCGCCGAGGCGCAGGTACACCGTGGTGTCCTCGACGCCCACCAGCTCGGCGAAGCCGCCGTGAGCGGCGATCGCCGGGTTGATCTGCTCGGCCAGCACCTGCGCCACCCGGTCGGCGAGCGGCCCGGTGGGGGCCTCGCCGCTCGTCGGGATCGCGGGGCTGGGGCCGCTGGGGTTGTCGATTGCCAGCCCCGAGTCGCCCACCTGGATCGTCGCTCCTTCGAGACGATCGATGCTCCCGTCCCTGATCACGACCGGCAGATCGCCGACACGCTGCACGACGTCGTCGTCGGAGGCGTCGGAGACGGGGATGAAGGTGAGTTCATACGCGAATTGGAGGCCCCGGACCCCGGTGATGGAGACGCTGAGGGCGAGTTGGTCGGCATCCGGCTCGTCGGAGCGGATCCGCAGGATGGCCTCCACGGCCTCGGGAGTGACGGAGATCACCGTTCGGTCTTCGATGGGCATCAGTCAGCAATGGTACCGGTGATGCGGACTGCACCTGCGGGGGGCAAGATGGGGTCCATGCCCCGGCTCGGACTCGTCCTTCCTGCCACGTCGTACCGAGGCCCGGACTTCATAGCGGCGGCGGCCGAACTCGGGGTCGATCTCATCGTTGCCACCGAGGGGGAGCTCCCCCTGTCACCAGGGGTCGAAGCCGTTGTGACGGTCGACTGCGCCGATCCCCGAGCCGCCGCCCGTCTCCTCGTCGACGCGACCGAGGCGACTCCTCTCGATGCAGTTCTCGGAGTCGACGACAACGGGGTGATGGTCGCCGCCCTGGCCGCGGAGGCGCTGGGACTGCCCCACAACGAGGTCGGAGCGGTCGCCGCGACCAGAGACAAGGCAGTGATGCGGGAGTTCCTCGAGGCATCGGGAGTTGCCCAGCCGCGCTTTGGTTCCGTCAGCGACGTGGACGGCGCCCTGCGTCTCGCCGGCTCGATCGGATATCCGGTCGTCGTCAAGCCCCGCACCCTTTCAGCCAGCCGCGGGGTCATCCGCGCCGACGATGACGAGTCGCTGCGCGCGGCGTGGAGCCGCGCCGCGGCGGTCGTCGCCGAGGCGGGCCATGCGCCGCCTCTGATCGTCGAGGAGTTCGTGGCGGGCGACGAGATCGCGGTCGAGGCGCTGGCCACACCGCAGGGTGTCGAGGTGCTCGCCGTCTTCGACAAACCCGATCCGCTGACCGGCCCGTACTTCGAGGAGACGATCTACGTGACGCCTTCGCGCCACCGGCCGGAGACCCTCTCGGAGGCGGAGATCGTCCTCGAGCGTGCGGTGTCCGCTCTCGGGCTGGCACACGGGCCATTGCATGCGGAGTTCCGGCTCACCGATGACGGCCCGATCGTCATCGAGGTCGCTTCGCGGTCGATCGGCGGGCTGTGTGGGCGCTCCCTGAGGTTCGGGATGCTGGGGCAGAGCCTGGAGGCCCTGCTGATCCGTGCCGCGCTGGGGATGCCGCGACGCGGAATGGGCAGGGAGGAGTCGGCCGGGGGAGTGATGATGCTCCCGATCCCCCGATCCGGAGTGCTGCGGGAAGTGCGAGGCCAGGCGGCCGTGGGAGAGGTGGAGGGCATAACCGGCCTCGAGATCACGGTGCCTGTCGGCAGGGAGATCAGGTCGCTGCCCGAGGGGGATCGATACCTCGGGTTTCTCTTCGCGTCGGCTGACACGCCGGAGATCGTCGAGTCTTCGCTCCGCGAGGCTCACGGGCTGTTGGAGGTGGTGATCGAGTAGCTCCCGTAGGCCGTTGCCGGTCACCGGTTGCGATCAGGAGTCGTCGGAACCCTCGACATCGACGGGCTCTCCGATCTTCCTCGCTCGCCGACGGAGCTTCTCTATGCCGTTGCGGATGGCGTCCATCGGGCCGTCGGCTCCCTCGAACGGATGGCGGAGCAGATCCGGCATCTGTTGAACCCAGCCCACGGAGCGCAACGCCGCGTACAGGAGCGCTCCGGTGATCCCGATCACCCCGACACCGGCCAGCAGCACCACGAGGCGGGGCAGCTCCAACTCGAAGAACTCGCGCATGCCCGAACTCAGGAGGATCACGCCGAAGATGCCCGCCATCACCCCGATGAGAACCCGTTTGCCGACGGTGAGCGGGCGGGAGTTGATGACGAGCGCAAACATGCCGACCGCCACCAACACGATCGTCGCCAGGGTCCGGGAGCGGATGAGGCTCACTCCCTCCGAGATCGCCAGTTCGTATGCGCCGTAGGTGGCGATCGCGGCGATCGTGCCGACGGGGATGGCGAACTTGAGCACGCGGCCGACGAATCCCGGCCTCGCTCTGTCCGCTCGCGGCGCCAGGGCGAGGAAGAAGGCCGGCGCACCGATCGTGAGGGTGCCGACGAGGGTGAGGTGGCGGGGGACGAAGGGGAAGACCTGCGCAAAGATCCCGACCAGCACCGCGAGGAGAAACGCGTAGACCGTCTTGGTGACGAACAGGTTGGCGACACGTTCGATGTTGGCGATCACACGCCGGCCCTCGCCGACGACGCTGGGGATCGTGGCGAAGGATCCGTCGAGAAGCACCAGCTGGGCGACGGCCCGGGAGGCGCCCGACCCGGATCCCATGGCGATCCCGATGTCCGCGTCCTTCAACGCCAGGACGTCGTTGACCCCGTCGCCGGTCATTGCGACCACGTGCCCCCGCGACTGGAGGGCCTTGACCATCGCCCGCTTCTGATGTGGCGTCACCCTTCCGAAGATCGTCGCCCGCTCCAGCACCTCTACGAGCTCGTCCTCGTTCTCCGGGAGGTGACGGGCGTCGACCGCTTCGCCTTCCAGGCCGACCTCGCGGGCGATCGCGGCGACCGTGTCCGGGTGGTCGCCCGAGATCACCTTTGCCTTCACGTCCTGCTCGGCGAAGAACCGCAGGGTCTCCGCGGCCTCCGGGCGTACCCGATCGGCGAGGAGGACGAGGGAAATGGCCTGGAGGTCGTCCGGGATGCGCTCCTTGTCGAGCGCCTGGGTAGACCGCCCAACGAGGAGGACGCGCTTGCCGCGGGCGGTGGCGTCGCCGATCGCCCGGCGCACGTTGGGGTCATTGGGCATCAGCATCTCGGGCGCACCGATCAGCCACGAGCCGAACTCCCCGAACGACGCTCCGCTCCACTTGCGGGCCGATGAGAACGGGATGGTCGATCGGGCGCGCCAGCCGGGGGGCTCGACGAAGTGCTCGGTGATCGCCAGCATCGTGGCGTTCGGGGTGGGGTCTGACGCCGCCAGCGCGCCCAGGGCATCGGTGAGGTCGATGGCCTCGTCCTCACCGACGAGCAGCACGATCTCCTCGACCGAGAGCCTGCCCTCGGTGAGTGTGCCGGTCTTGTCGAAGCAGATCATGTCGACCCTGGCGAGCCCCTCGACCGCAGGCAGCTCCTGGACCAGCACCTTTCGGCGGCCGAGTCGCACCACCCCCACGGCGAACGCCACCGACGTGAGCAGTACCAGGCCCTGCGGGATCATCGCGACCATGCCCCCCACGGCGACGCGGATGGCCTCCTTGAGCTCATCGTTGGCGCGCAGCTGGCTGAAGATGAGGATGGCCATCGTCGGTGCCATGACCCAGCCGATCGCAGCGAGGATCCAGTCGATGCCGCGCCGGAGCTCGGAGTTGACGAGGGTGAACTTCTTTGCCTCGGCGGCGAGTCGGACTGCGTATGCCTCGGTTCCGATACGCCTCGCCTTGTACACGCCGGATCCCGAAGCCACGAAGGACCCTGAGAGAACCTCGTCGCCGCGTTCCTTGGGGATCGGGTCGGCCTCTCCGGTGAGGAGCGCCTCGTTCACTTCGAGACCCTCGGCGACGATGACCAGACCGTCGACGACCACCTGATCGCCGGGACCGACAGCGAGCAGGTCGTCGAGCACCACCTCATGGATGGGGATCTCTCGTTTCGACCCCTCGCGGATGACGATCGCCCGCGGGGCACTGAGCAGTGCCAGCCGGTCCAGGGTTCGCTTTGCCCGTAGCTCCTGGATGATCCCGATGGCCGCGTTGGTGACCAGGACTATCCCGAACAGGGCGTCCTGGGGCGGGGCGACGAAGAGGATGATCACCAACAGCACCCCGAGCAGGATGTTGAAGAGGGTGATGACGTTGGCCTTGACGATCTCGCCGACCGTCCTGCTCGGCCCCGTCGGCACATGATTGACCGCACCTGCTTCCACCCGGCGGCGGACGTCCTCGCTCGAGAGGCCGGTCAGCGCCGGGCGTTCCTCGATGCCGGTCACCATGGCGTCCGCCGTAGGGCCTTCGGGGAGGTCAGGGCTGCTGATGCCACGCCTCGGGCCGCTTCCTGCGGTCCACGCCGATGGCCTCGAGGAGGATCGCCAGGCCGAGAGCGATGACGACTATGGGCCAGATCGCGAAGTCCCGGTCCAGAACCTCGAGATCCCGGAGGAGCATGAAACCACCGATGAGGAGCAGCGCCAGGGGCCAGAACCATCCCCGTCGGTTCCCGGCGAGCGTCCCGACGAACAGCCATCCACCTATCGCCAGCCAGAACATCGTCCAGAAGGAGATGTCGGGGACCACGTCGAACTCGCGCAGGAGGAAGATCACCCCGATCGTGATCAGTGCGAGGCCAAAGAAGATCGATCGTGGGGGCCTGAAGTCGACTCGTGCCATGTGATGAGGATACCGGGGGTGGGCCTCACTGGCGTTCGGCCGCAATTCGCAATTCGCAATTCGCGATTCGACAGAGTGAGCAAGTGCGAGTCGACGCGTCTACGCGTTTCTTGCGGAAGGCGGTAGGCGGAAGGCCGGCCGCATCCGGACCCGCGTCAGCTTCTGCGCACGGCCCCATTCGACTCCAGGGCCTTGCTGATCACGTCCTTGCGGACGAGGCCAGAGGCTCGCCAACGCGGTGAGGGGCTCGCCGACGCGGGAGCACCTCCTGCCCTGCGGCGAGCCTTCTTGGAGGGCTTTTTCTGTGAGCGGGCGAGGAGCACGAAGGTCGGCGTCGACCGGATTCCATAGGTCTCGATCACACCGCGTACCCGGGTCACATCCACCTTCACGATGTGCGCGGAGCCGGCGTACTCGTCGGCGAGCTCGTTGACGATCCCGTCCATGACTCGGCACGGCTGGCAGTTCACCTGGAAGAAGTCGATCAGGACCGGCTTGCCTTCGGCAGCGAGGGCGTCGATCTCGTCGAGGCGGGTGATCTGGCTGGGCTTGGCGCGCTTGCGAAACATCGCGCCGACCAGAGTAGATCCCACTAGAAGGAGCGCCACCGGACGGGTTCGATGCGGATCGGCACGGGGTAGGCGGAGGCGAACTCGGCGGCCGTGTATCCCATCCGTTCGATGCGCCGCAGGTACTTGTCCTGGTACGCGGGATGCCGGGTGCTCGGCGGCCCGTCGACGACCCGGGCGACTCCCTCGGCGATCACCACATCGCCGCCCTCGTTGCTGTCGAGATTGAGCGACACCAGCGGATTGACGATCAGGTTCCGGGTGCGCGGCGTGCCCTCGAGGCTGTAGACGAGGAACTCGCCCTCATCGATCACGAACCACACCGGCGAGGCCTGCGGCTGGCCGGACGGGTCCACGGTCGTCAGCCAGACGACGGCAGCGTCCTCCAACAATGCAGAGGCCTTGGGCGGGGGTGCGGTCGGCATGAGTCCACGCTACCGGGGTCAGCTCCGAACCTGGACCCCTATGACCTCGTCGACGTCGTGGAGCAGCGTTCGGCTCCGCTCGATGGCCCCGAGGGTGATCCAGGCTCTCCCGGTGCGGTAGCGAGCGGTCCACACGAAGGTGACGCGGACCGGGTATCCGGAGAGAGTCGGATGGCAGCGTCCCGCCGGAGCCGAACCGGGGCGCGCATCCGGCGCGCAGGTCTTCAGGAGGTACGGGTGAGCAGCGCCCGCCGAGAATGCGATTCCCGCGGGGATCGACTCCACCGACTCGTCGCCCCAGTCGAAGCGGACCAGGGTGACGCTGGCGGCCACTTCGAGGGTACGGCCATCCGGCAGGAGTTCGACGTGTGACAGGCCAGCCGGGCGCGCCACCGATGCCAGGGTCGGGAGGTTGGCGATCCCCACCTCGGGGAGGAGCACCGGTTCGGGTCGGGCGAGTGTGAAGGACCGGAAGATCTCCCAGGCCCGGGTGGTCACACTCACCACCCCTCCACCAGGGACCGACGCACACTCGGGGAGCAGCGTCTGGGTGACCTCGATGAGGTCGGCGTGGGCGGGATTCTCAACGTCGAGGCCAGGGGGATGGCGCGACCAGTACCAACACCGGACGCCTTCGTTCTCGCTCGTCTTGAGGTATCTGTAGGGCGGCAGCGTCGAGACGACCACCGTGACGCTGGTGCCTCCGAAGGTGCACTCGAGGCCGGTCTCGGTGGGGACGCAGCCTTCGTCGGCACCGGCCGTGCCGGTGGCCAGTGCCGCGATCGGAGTCGCCGCCGCCAGAAGGAGCACCGCCAGCCGTGCGCCCGATGAGCGCACCACGTCGGGAACGTATGCTGTTGGACGGTCGGATTCAAGACCCTTGGATCGGAGAGGGCCATGGTCGACGAGATCACCATTCGGACCATCGAGGACTCGGAGGTGGCCGCCTTCCGCGATGCCATGGCGACCGTGTTCGCATTCGATCCGAAGGAGGAGGATCTGGAGATCTTCCGTGGCTGGGTGGAGCTCGATCGGTCGATGGCGGCCGTCGACGACGGCCGGATCGTCGCCACCGGCGGAGCCGTGACGTTCCAGATGGTGGTCCCCGGAGGGAGCCTGGTGGGTGCCGCGGGCCTGACGATGATCACCGTTCAGCCGACACACCGCCGGAGGGGGCTGCTGCGCCGCATGATCGAACGCCACTTCGACGACGCGGCGGCGCGAGGGGAGCCGGTGTCGATTCTCTGGGCCTCGGAGTCGTCGATCTATGGCCGCTTCGGATACGGCGTCGCGGTGGAGGCCCGGGACCTGACGATCGCCCGATCCGACGGCCGGCTGCGTTCCGATGTGCCCGGAGCGCGCGGCCATGTTCGACTCCACGACGCCGACGAGGCGCGGCCAATCGTGGAGAAGATCTATCGAATGGCCTCAGTCGAGGCGGGTATCCCGGGTTCCCTCGTGCGCCGGAACGCCGACTGGGACGGGTATTTCGACGACCCGGAGCATCGTCGCAAGGGAGCCACCCGGCTTCACTTCGCGATCTACCACGTCGAAGGCGAGGCCCGCGGGTACGTCCGCTACCGGCTCAAGTCGTCCTGGAGCGCCGCAGGCCCCGACGGGACCGTGATGGTTCACGACCTCCAGGCTCTCGACGGAGACGCCTACGCAGCGCTGTGGCGATACCTGTTCTCTATCGACCTGATGGTGAAGATCGAGGTCCACAATCGTCGGCCCGCCGAGGCCGTGTATCGGCTGCTCGCGGATCCCCGACGGGTCGAGTCTGCCGGCTACGACGCCATCTGGGTGCGGATCCTCGACGTCCCGACGGCGCTGGCGTCTCGTCGATATTCCGTCGACGGATCACTCGTCTTCGACGTCATCGACGACATGCGGCCCGGGTCGGGCGGGCGGTTCCGCCTCGAAGGCGGTCCCGATGGCGCCTCGTGCGAGCCGACCGACGCCGCCGCCGACATCCAGGTTCCGGTGGAGCACCTCGGCGCCGCCTACCTGGGTGTCCCCCACCTCGCCGAGCTGCGGTGGTTGGGCATGGTCGAAGGCGACCGGAATGCGCTCCGGCTGGCCGACGCGATGTTCCGCTGGAGCCCGCCACCGCATACGTCGGTTCACTTCTGAGTCTCCAGCATTCGGCTTCCAGCGGGAACCGCATCCGCAGATGTCTGGCTGTGGCTGGTGGCTGGCTGCTGGTTGTGAATACCATCGATCCACCGCGACCAGAAGGCATCACCCATGGCCCACGATGCGATTCTCGAAAAGCTGCGCCGTGACTTCGACGCCGACGAGTTGCGCGAGGTGCGCGAACTGTGGAAGCAGCACTCGATGGCCGAGGACGATCGAGACATCGCCGGCCTGATGGCGACCCTCACCGACGACTGCGTGTACGAGCTGATCCAGACGGGAGATCGGTGGGAGGGGAAGGAGGGTGCCACCCGCTTCTACCTGGAGTTGCTCGGCGCATTCCCCGACATCGTGTTCGAACTGACCGACATCGTCATCGGTCCTCAGGGAGTGTTCGAAGTCGCCGATGTGCATGGAACCCACAAGGGCCCCTGGCTCGACATGGAGCCCACCGGCGATCGGGTCGAGTTCAACGTCGTGATCTTCTTCCCCTGGGATCCCGAGGCGAGGCTCTTCACGGGCGAGAAGGTCTGGTTCTACGGCCTCCAGGAGTGAGGTCTCACAGGAGCAACCAGGACAATGCGCCGAAACCGACGCAGTAGATGGCGAAGGGCAAGAGCCCGACTCGCTGAATGAGGCGAATGAGGAGAGCGATCGCCGCATAGCCGGATGCCGCCGCCACCACCATGCCGACGAGCAGCTCCGGCTCGAACAGCCCCCGGTCGATGGTCCGCATCATCTCGCGCAGTCCGGCGGCGCCGATCGTCGGGACACCCAGCAGGAAGGCGTATCGGGCCGCCTCGGGCCGACGTAGGCCCGTCGTGAGCCCGCCGGCGATGGTCATGCCCGAGCGGCTGATCCCTGGAAGCAGGGCGAACGCCTGAGCGATGCCGACCGTGACGGCGTCCCGCCAGGTGCCCTGCTCCACGTCGCGCTCGCCGTCGGGCAGCAGGGCGGCCATGCCGAGGATCACCCCCGTGACGATCAGGCAGGCCGCGACGATCCACGGCTCCGAGAAGATCACCTCGATCGGACTCTCCAGGGTCAGGCCGATGACCGCGGCGGGGATGGTGCCGATGACGAGCAGCATGATGATCGTGCGGCTCTCCGGAGCTCCGGGCTTCGAGGCCAGCCGCCACAGGTCCCGGCGGTAGTACCAGACGAGCGCCGCCAGGGTCCCCAGGTGGAGGATCGCCGACGTGGCGAGATCGGGTCCGTCGATATCCAGCAGGGCCGGGATGAGCACCAGGTGGCCGCTGGAGGAGATCGGAAGGAACTCGGTGAGGCCCTGGACGAGTCCCCAGAAGGCGGAGGTGACCATCGAGGGGAGGGTAGAGCAGTCGCCAGTAGTCAGTGTTGCCGCTTGCCGCCGGCTACGGCCTCGTCGCCGTGACCAGGAGCCCGGCCCGGCTTGCGGCTGCCACGACCGCGGCCATCTCCGCGGGGACCGCGACCAGGGCTGGGCGATAGTCGAGGGAGTACGGGTCGCCGCGTTGGGCCCCTACGACGACTCCTCCGACGGTGACCGGCGGATCGGTGATGACCAGCATGACCTCGTCTCCCGGAACCGCATGGGGTCCGATGTCGATCGGGACGGCCCACCACCCTTCGGGGACCGTCGCCGGCGCCGCGAGGACCGACACCGTTATCGGCTCGCCGGCGGGGAGGTCGACGGCGGCGACGCGGTCGACCAGGTCGGGTATGGCGAAGGATCCGGCGGGAAGGCTCCGCCAGACGACATTGCCCGACGTGATCGCCGAGCCCGCGGCGATCGCCTGAGAGGCGAAGGGGTGGGCCTCGGTCGAGGCCCCTCTGAGATCCCAGACGACGGCGCCGACGATCAGTAGCGCCGCTGCCGCCCGTCGGAGATAGGGCGGCCGTTGCAGCCAGTACATAGATCGCCAAGGTATCCGGCTGCCCCACGGCCGGGAAGGGGATGGTGCTGCGGGTCAGGACAGGTCGATTGCCGCGATGCCGGACAGCATGACCCGCAATCCGGCCTTGAGTGTGCCCACGGACTCTCCGAAACGTCGCAGCACCTCTTCGTGGGTGACGGGCGGCGCGTCGCCGATGCCGACGTCGTAGTCGGTGATGACGCTGATGTTCACGAAGGCCATGCCGAGTTCCCCGGCGAGCGCAGCTTCGGGCATCTGAGTCATGTTGATCAGCTCCCACCCGGATGCCGCGTACGAGGCGCTCTCGGCCCGCGTGGAGAATCGTGGGCCCTGGATCACAACGACCGTCCCGCCGTCATGCACCGTCGCCCCGGTGGAGCGCATCCCCTCGAGGGCAACCTTGCGGAGCGCCGGGTGATACGGATCGGCGAAGGAGAGGTGCTGCACCTCGGGTCCTTCGTGGAACGTCGACGCCCTGCCCCAGGTCCTGTCGACGATCTGGTCGGGCACCGCGAAGTGGCCCGGTGCGTAGTCGACGTGCAGCGATCCGACGGCGGTGGTCGACACGATGCGATCGACGCCGAGCTCCTTGAGCGCCCAGATGTTCGCCCGGAACGGAACGAGGTGAGGTGGGAATTGGTGGTCGGCTCCATGTCGCGGGATGAATGCAACATCGACGCCGTCGACCTCTCCGACGACGGGGTTTGCGGCCGGGGCCCCGTAGGGACTGGCAACGGGACGCGGGTTGGGGTCCTCGAAGAACTCGTAGAAGCCGGAACCGCCGAGTACGCCTATCACCCGCACATCCTAAGTGACAGCATCGCGGCCCCGGGTCCGCCCCCGAAGGCCGATTCCTAGACTCGATCGGGTGCAGGTCGAGGCAATCGCGATCGTCATCGCCGGGTATCTCGCCGGGAGCATCGACTTCGGCGTGATCCTGCCCCGACTGCGCGGGGTCGACATCTACTCCAAGGGCAGCGGCAACCCAGGCGCCACGAACGTTCTGCGCAGCATGGGCCGCAAGTGGGCAACGCTCGTGGTTCTCGGCGACCTGTCGAAGGGCCTGTTCTCAGCGATGGCCGGCGACCTGATCGTCAGCGAGGCCACGGGGTTCGCCGCCGGCTTCGCGGCCGTTCTCGGCCACTGCTTCCCGGTGTGGCATCGGTTCCGCGGAGGCAAGGGCGTCGCCGCTGCCGGAGGCATGACGATCTGGATGGAGCCGGCCGCCGGCCTCGCCTTCATGGTTGCCTGGTCGGGGATCGTCGGTGTTGGCAGGCGAGCCTCCATCGCCTCGATCGTCTGCGCCTCCGCCCTCGTGCCCCTGCTTGCCGCGTTCGGCCACAGGGGATGGAGCCTGGTCTGGGCCGGAGCGGCATCCCTCCTCGTGGTGGGAAGGCATCACGCCAATATCCGCCGGCTCATCGGTGGTTCGGAGCATCGGATAGAGGAGCCGGCGTGAGGCCGCTCACCGAGGCGCAGCGGGACGTCCTCGACGCCATGACCCCGCTTCCCCCTGAGCGAGTGCCGCTGGCAGAGGCGCGCGGGCTGGTGCTGGCCGAACCCGTTGCCGCGCCGCATCCTGTCCCACCGTTCGACAACTCCGCCGTCGACGGTTTCGCCGTCCGCGCCGCCGACACGGCCGAAGTGCCGGTGACGCTCGCGGTGGTCGAGGACGTGTCCGCGGGCTCGGTGCCTTCCCGGGAGGTGGGGCCGGGCCAGGCGATCCGCATCATGACCGGCGCCGTCCTTCCGGTCGGGGCCGATGCGGTGGTGATGGTGGAGGACACCGAGTCGAATGCCGGTGAGGTACGGGTGCTGGCCGGGGCCAGACCCGGCGATCACGTGCGCCCGTCCGGGGGAGACCTTGGTCAGGGTGCGGTCGTCTTCGAGGCGGGCGAGCGGCTCTTTCCTGCTCACCTCGGGGTTCTCGCTGCGATAGGGGTCGCCCGCCCCCTCGTATGCCGTCGGCCCGTCGTGGCGGTGCTCTCGACCGGCGACGAGCTGACGCCGGTCGAGACCGAGCGGCTCCGCCCGGGAGGGATCCGGGACTCCAACCGGCCGATGCTCGTGGGGATGCTGGCGGATCTCGGTGCGGAGGCCCTCGATCTCGGGATAGTCCCCGATGACGAGGACGCGCTGCGGACCGCGCTCGATGATGCATCGCGCCGGGCGGATGCCGTGGTCACCAGCGGTGGAGTCTCCATGGGCGAGCACGACCTGGTGAAGAAGGTTCTCGCCGACCTGGGGACGGTCGACTTCTGGCGGGTGGCCATGCAACCGGCCAAGCCATTCGCCTTTGGCTTCCTGGGCGAGACGCCGCTCTTCGGGTTGCCTGGGAACCCGGTGTCGGTGGTGGTCGCATTCGAGCAGTTCGTGCGGCCGGCGCTGTTGGAGCGGATGGGCGCCAGGAGGCTGTTCCGGCCCCGATCTGCTGCGGTTGCAGGCGAGTCGCTGAGGACGGACCCCGAGAAGATCGTGTTTCTCCGGGTGGTGGTCGATCCAGGCGAGGATGCCCCGGTGGTTCGACCGGCCGGGGGGCAGGCGTCGAACGTGCTGTCGGCTCTCGCCGCCGCCGATGCCTTCGCCGTGATACCGGTGGGCGTTGGAGATGTCGCCGAAGGGGACCGTGTCGAAGTGGAGTGGTTTGGGAGTATGGAGCGCCGCACCCGGAAGGAGGCCATCGATGGCTGAGTCGAGGCATCTCGACGATCAGGGCAGGGTCCGGATGGTCGACGTGTCGGCGAAGTCCGAGAGCGAACGCTCGGCGACGGCAGAGGCAAAGGTGACCCTGTCGTCGGAGGCCGCCGCCGCGCTGTTCACGGGAAAGCTGCCGAAGGGCGACGCCCTGGCGACGGTGCGCATCGCCGCGATCGGTGGCGCCAAGAGGACGGCGGAGTTGATCCCGTTGTGCCACCCGATCCCCCTCGTATCCCTGACGGCCGACGTGGAACGGGATGACGGAGGGGCCCGGGTGACCGTCACCGCGAAGTCGATCGGACGGACGGGCGTGGAGATGGAGGCGATGACCGGAGCGGCTGTCGGAGCGGTGACCCTCTACGACATGGTGAAGGGCATCGACCGTTCGGCTGAGATCGGGCCGATCCGTCTTCTCGCCAAGTCCGGAGGCAAGTCGGGCGATTGGTCCCGATGAGGGCCGTCGTCATCACGGTGTCGGACCGGGTGAGCACGGGCGAGGCACAGGACATCTCGGGTCCTGCGGCCGCGACGTTTCTCGACAGCCTGGGCTTCGAGAGCGAGGTGCGAGTCGTGCCAGACGGGATCGAATCGGTCGAAGGGGCGCTGCAGTCGGCGATCTCCGATGACACCGCGCTGGTCGTGACCACTGGTGGGACCGGCATGTCCCCGCGCGACCTCACCCCCGAGGCGACCAGGCGAGTGTTATCTCGCGAGGCACCCGGGCTGGCTGAGGCGATGCGGTCGGCCACGTTCGGCCGCAACCCGCACGGCATGCTCTCGCGAGCTGTGAGCGGGGTCGCCGGCACGACTCTCGTCATCAATCTCCCCGGAAGCGTGTCCGGAGTCGAGGAGTCGCTCACGGTCATCGGGCCGGCATTGCGCCATGCGGTGGAGCTGATCCGGGGCGAGCCGACGGAGCATTGAGGCCGGCCGCCGGCCCCCAGTGGCCGTTGGGTTGCTGGCCGGTGGCCGCTTCTCCGGTAACCTGCCCTCTACAGCCAGTCGCCCTGGAAGGGGTGAACCGTGACTCAGCCGAGACGTCCCTCCCCGCGCCCCCGCCCGTCTGGTGGCTCGGCCCGCCAGCAGGTCCTGGCGCGACGGCGCATCGCTCTGATCGGATTGATCGTCGCCGTGGCACTCACGCTGGCGATCGCCCTCTTCACGGGCTCGGTCCTGATGCTGATCATCAACCTCGTGATCGATGTCGTCCTCGCCGGCTATATCGCCATGCTCCTGCAGATCAAGCAGGGCAAGGGCACGCCGCAGCGGCGTCCCGTCCGGCGCGGGGCCGACGACGAGGAAGAGGTTCGCGTCGTCCCCCGGTGACGCCACCGACGGCGCCCTCGAGCTGATTCGCGAGTCGGTGACCGGGGTTCTCGACGACAAGTTTCGGGCTCGAGAGCGGGGGCTCGCCGACGCCAGGAAGGTGATCCGGGCGTCGGCCAACGCCATTCGCGCACTGCATCGCGGGGAGGACGACGATGCGGCCCGACTCATGGACGAGGCGGGATCGCTCCTGTCAGGAGCCGCCGGAGTCCTCGCCGACCATCCCGATGTGCTTCACGCCGGTTTCTTCCACGACGCCGCCAAGGAGTACGCCGAGGCCCGCCTCACCGCCGCCCTGGGGGCGGGCGAGGCGCTGCCCTTGCCGGCAGACCTCGGGGTCGAAGTGCCCGCGTACCTGAACGGCCTCGGCGAGGCGGTGGGGGAGATGCGGCGGAGGATGCTCGACCTGCTCCGGGCGGGTGATCTGGCCGGTGCCGAACGGATTCTGGAGGCGATGGACTCCGTGGTCGAACTGCTGGCCTCCCTCGACTACCCAGACGGCATGACAGGCGGGCTGCGTCGCACCACCGACGTCGCGCGCTCCCTGGTCGAGCGGAGCCGATCCGATCTGACGACGACCGTGGTGCAGGAGCGGTTGCGCAACACGATCGAGGGCAACCAGTGATTGACGGGTTCGCTCCTTCGGCGGTGACGCACCTTCTCGTGGTGTCCGATGCTGCGGCGAGCCGGGACTGGTACGTGGACGTCCTCGGAGCATCTGTGCGTGGCGAATACGGAGGCACATCGGTCGTGCTCGATCTCTTCGGCGCTTGGATCCTGTTGGTCACCGGAGGCGGTCCCACCGACGACAAGCCGACGGTGACCTTCGACATCCCGGAGGATCCTGACCGGGTGAGCAGCGAGATCATCTTCCGGGTCGGCGACTGCCGGGCGGCGTACGAGACCCTTGGGTCCCGCGGTGCCGAGTTCCTGACCGAGCCGGTCGATCGGGGCGGCGAGATCCGGGCGTTCTTTCGGGACCCCGACGGACACCTATTCGAGATCAGCGAGCTGACCTAGGACCGGTCCGGGTGGCGTCGGTCCTACAATCCCGGTCCCATCTGGGGGTGTAGCTCAGTCCGGCAGAGCGCTTCCCTCGCACGGAAGAAGTCAGGGGTTCAAATCCCCTCACCTCCACCCTGTTCACTCCCGGCCGGACTTCGCCGCCGAAGGCGGCGAACAGGCGCTGGTCCGGCCTCCTCCACGGGCGGGGTCCCTGCCCCGCCGGGGCCGTATCGCCTGGGCGGTTCTTGTCGTGTTGGGCTCGTTCTGGTTCCCCGGGCCGGCTTCGGCGCCTGGCCACTCCTTCCTGTCCTGGGTCGCTTCGGGTCCCTACCCGGCCGGGCCGATATGGTTGTCGCCAGAGGTGAGACCATGAGCCGGCTCGGTTTGCTTCTGTCAGCGACCCTTCTCGTCGTAGCGGCGTGTGGAGACGACGCCACGACCACCACGGCAACCACCGGTTCGCTCCCGGGGTCCACGACCTCCACACAGCCCACTTCGACCATCGGCTCGACCGCGCCGTCGACCACCACCACATCGACAACCCTCCCATCCACCACCACGACGGCATCGGCACCCGTCACCACACATCCCGGTCTTCCGGCCGCGGCCAGCCGCTCGCTGATCCCGTGGGACCAGGTGGACCAGGGCTGGGTCGTCGTGCGCTACGAGGCCACCACGACCTCCTACTCGCAGACGGGCCCGTACGTGATCTATCTGGTCAGCCCCGGCGGGCAGCTCTATGAGATCCGGGCGTTCACCGACTCCGATCCCATCGTCGGGGAGGTCGAAGCCTTCTCCAACGACGGCCGCCAGGTGGTGCTGCAGTTGATCGACCGGGTGTCGCTGGACCGATCGGTGGTGAGTCTCTCGCTCGAGAGCGGTCTCTACACGACGGTGTTGAATCTTGGAGGTACCTCCCACGCCACCCTCGGTACGACCCTCCCGACCGGGCGTGATGTCGTCGTGTTGCGGGAGGACGCCTCGACCAGTACCGACTCGCTGGAGATCTACCGAACCAACGGCGACCTGTTCTCCGCGATCGCCTCCAAACCGTCCGGCGGGTTCCCGTTCACGTGGCTGTATTCGTTGGACGGCACCCACATCGTCGTCAACGACGGGAACAGCGCCGGCATGGTGGTCTACTCGAATACCGGAACGCAGGTGCGAACGCTCTCGATCCCCTCAGGTTCCGGACTGTGCGAGCCCGTTCGATGGTGGTCCTCGCAGACCATTCTTGCGGCTTGTGTCGACAGTTCGGTGCTCGCCGCCAATGGCTTCTACCACGAACTGTGGCTCGTCCCCTACGACGGGAGCCCGCCGATGGTGTTCACGGCGAGCACTCCTGGAGGCTGGGCGAGCAGTGACTTCGGGTACGCAAATGCCTGGGGACAGGACCCTCCGATCCTGCAGTGGCACGGCGACTGTGCTGCAGGGGCATTGGAGGCGCTCTTCCAGATGGATCTCTCCACCACCCCCGTGAGCGTCGCCGTCGGCGGGAGCCCGTTCGTCCACGCCCGGGCCGGGACCGGCTTGGTCATCCACTCCGTCATCGGCTGCGGTGACTACTACGGCCCGGTGAGCCTCATCGGTGCCGACGGCTCGCTCCTGACGACACTGGTGCCCGCGATCACCGGATACATCGGAGTGACCTCGGTGGCGGCGATGATCCCAACCCCCTGATCCCGGGGGGCAGCCCGGCGGACATCCACGCTCACCTCCCTGTCGGGACCTGCCACACCCGATCCCGCCTGGACGTGCTCCGATCACAACGCACCCGAGTACCTTGAACTGGCAATGAGTCGTCGGCCTGCTGCGTTCGCCATCGCTGCACTGATCCTCGGAGGCTGCGGCGGTACGACCGCCGACGACCCGACCACGTCGATCACCGGCACGAGTGCGGTCGACACCACGACGCCGATCGCCGCCACGACCACCGTGGCGCTGGTCACCACCGTCGACGGCACCGTCGACACCATCCCGCCGTCCGGCCTGGTCATCGAGTCGTACCTGGTGCCGGAGGGTTCGGCGCCGCACGACGTCGCCCCGGCGGCCGACGGCGGTGTCTGGTACACGGCCCAGCACTCCGGGGAGCTCGGATGGCTCGACCCGGTCACCGGTGAGACCCGGCATGTGCCGCTGGGTGACGGTTCACGACCGCACGGGGTGATCGTCGGACCCGACGGCGCGCCCTGGATCACCGATGGCGGACTCAACGCGATCGTCCGGGTCGACCCGGCTACGGACGAGGTGACCGTGTTCCCCCTCCCCGAAGATCGGCCGGAGGCCAACCTCAACACCGCGGTGTTCGGTTCCGACGGACGGCTCTGGTTCACCGGGCAGGCCGGGATCATCGGTGTTTTCGACCCGGCGACGGGGGAGATCGAGGTGTACGACTCGCCGCAGGGCGGAGGCCCGTACGGGATCACCGCGACGCCGGATGGCGAGGTCTACTACGCCTCCCTTGGAAGCAGTTTCGTGGGCCGGGTGGCACCTGACGGCGAGGTGACCGTCATCGAGCCGCCGACCCCGGAGCAGGGGGCGCGTCGGGTGTGGTCCGACTCGGAAGGCTCGATCTGGGTGAGTGAGTGGAACAGCGGACAACTCAGCCGGTACACGCCGGCGACGGGAGAGTGGAGCGCCTGGCCGCTGCCCGGTGAGGATCCCGCCGCCTACGCGGTCTTCGTCGACGACACCGACGTCGTCTGGGTGAGCGACTTCGGGGCGAACGCCATCCACCGGTTCGATCCGGCGACCGGGACCTTCCATACGCTGCCGCTTCCGTCGACTCCCGGGAATGTCCGCCAGATCCATGGCAGGATCGGGGAGGTGTGGGCAGCGGAGTCGGCGGCCGATCGACTGATCGTGATCAGAACGGGTCCATGAGGAAGGGGCCCCTACGTAGGGGCCCCTTCACCGCAGCGTCGCTGTTCGTTCAGGCTTCGATCAGCTGCTTGTCGGAGATCGGCGTCTCCTGGATCTGGCGAATCATGCTCTCCATCATGTCGGCCCTGCTGGCCCACACCAACCCGCCGCCTGCGACCAGTCCGAGCAGGCCCATCACCGCAAAGGCGGCTGCCAGGGCGAGGCCCATCTGAAGCGCGGTGTGGGTCACCGTGCCGACGCCCAGCTCGGCGATCAGGCCGTGTGCCGTTCCGGTCCATGCCAACTCGCGCACCGGCCCGTCGAGGGGATGGCGGCGATCGAAGTCGGTCCAGTAGCGGCCATCCACCGGCACGTCATAGGTTCCGGCGGGGAAGACCTCGCCCTCGTACTCGACGTCCTCCGCAAGCACCACCGTCTCGGTGCCGTGCATGGTGTGATAGGCGATCGTCGCCATCTGGAACATGTACTCGGTTGCAGTGTCGACCAACGGATCGTTGGGATCGAAGTCGGAATCCACCACGGGGTACTTCCAGTCCTCGGTGAGCAGCGACATGATCGCCTGTGCTCCCTCGGTGGTTCCCCGGTCGACCAATTGGCCCTCGTCGTTGTAGGAGAGGGTGACGTTCTGTTCCGCGCTGAAGGCCTGCAGCGCGTCGTATCCGGCCTGGACCTTGAAGAAGGCGACCCCGCCGGCAGCGACCAGGCCCAGCCCGATCACCATGAGGGTGATCCCGACGTTCCTGAGTCTCTTCGACATCTTCTTGTGCTCCTGTTCTTCGATGCTCTGCTTGTGAATTTTTTCACAAGCAGTCAGCGTCACTATCTCGCTCATCGTCGATGGGCGATAGGGCCGGAGGTCACACTCGGGAGGAAACCTCGATGAATTCGGAGTCGTCGGCCAGTTCATCGACGACTCGGGCGAACTCTCGAAGCAGGGTGCGACGCATGCAATACCAGTGGCGCGGGCCCTCTTCCCGGACGAAGAGCACGCCGGCTTCGCGCAGAATTCGGAGGTGCTCGGAGATGGTGGACTGGGCGAGGTCGCTGTGGTCGACGATCTCCTGGACGATGTGCGGCGTGCAGACCGTGAACTGCCGCAGGATCCGGATCCGCTCGGGATGTGCGAGCGCTCTGCCGATCAGCGCGACGTTCTCTTCTGTGAGCGGGGGAGCCGGTGGAAGGTCGGCCTCCGTGCACGCAGGGGGTGTGGTGTCGTAGTCCATGACGGACTCCTCGATCATCTTGTGAAACTTTTCACAAGATGATCTCCATCGTGAAAGGTCGATAGGGGAGGAAGGCCTAGCCGGCCCAATGCTCCCTGGCTTCGTTGGCGGCCACGCCCGCGACCAGCAGCGTTGCCGCCGGGTCCGCCCACCACCAGCCCAGGGCGGCGTTGGCTGCCAACGCCAGAAGGATGCTCGTCGCCAGCGCGCCGTCGAGCATGGTCAGAGCGGCCTCGGCGGCGAGCGGCGCGGAGCCGAGGCCGACCGCGGTGCGTCGCTTGGCGACCGCCAGACCGAACATGACCAGAGCGGTCACGGCCAGGTAAGCGATGCCGATCGGGGACTCGTCGGCCGCGTGTCCGACCCAGAGCGCCCGGACCGCACCGATCGCGAGCACCATCGCGAGCATCCCGAAGGCCACTCCGACGAGGCGGAGCGCTCGTCGGGTGCGGTGGTCGTCGTCGGCCGTCCCCACCGGCCCGACATGCCACACGACGACGAGCGAGGCGAACACCTCGATCACGGCATCGAGCCCGAAGGCCACCAGGGCCAGCGAGCGTGCCGCGATCCCGAGGATCAGCGTGACCACGACTTCGCCGCTGTTCCACGCGATGGTGCCCCACTCGAGGATCAGGGCACGGTGGCGAAGCCGTGGTTCGCTCATGACGGGCCATTTCAGCCGATCGCGGGGGGCTTCCCGCCGCCCGGACCTAACCTGGCTGCGATGCGCCGAATCCTCCCCCTGATGCTCGTCGCGGTGCTCGTCGGCGCCTGCGCCGACGACGCCGC
>DATHSA010000024.1:0-10624 GCA_035464675.1 Acidimicrobiia bacterium | reverse complement strand
CCGACCCGGGAGGCCGACTCGACGATGCGAGAGAGGTCGTCCTGTGTCATGGCGTGAGGTTACGCGGCGAGAGCGACTCGGTGGTCGAAGAGGGTGACGGGTGACGACCGACCGGAGTCAGACGTTCTCGCCCATGAAGATCTGGCTCACCGACGTGTCCATGAAGATCGCCTTCAAGGTGTCGGCGAGGAGCGGGGCGATCGAGAGGATCTTCAGGTTGGGAAGCCCGGCGGCGTCCTCGGGGACGGGCAGGGTGTTGGTGCAGACCACCTCTTCGAGCGGAGCGTTCTTGATCCGGTCGGCCGCCGGCGGCGACAACACCGGGTGGGTCGCCATCGCCCGCACCGAGAGCGCACCCCGCTCCTTGAGCAGGTCCGCGGCCGATACCACCGTCCCGGCCGTGTCGATCATGTCGTCGACGATCACGCAGTGGCGACCCTCCACGTCACCGACCACCTGCAGCGCGGCGACGTCACTGGCGACATCCATGCGACGCCTCTTGTGCACGAAGGCGACCTCGGCGTCGAGGTGGCGGGCGTACTTCGACGCCTGCTTCACCCGGCCGCTGTCCGGCGACACCACTGTGATCGGGCCCTCGACCACGTTCGTGAGGTACTCCCTGAAAATGGGCAGTGCCGTCAGCGAGTCGAATGGCTTGCGGACGAAGCCCTGGATCTGAGGCGAGTGCAGGTCCACCGAGACGAGGCGGTCGGCACCCGACGCCAGGAAGAGGTCGCCCATCAGGCGCGCCGTGATCGGCTCGCGGGGCAAGCCCTTGCGGTCCTGGCGGGCGTACCCGAAGAAGGGGACGACCGCGGTGATCCGCTTCGCCGACGCCCGCTCCAGGGCGTCCATCATGATCAACTGCTCCATGATGTGGAAGTTGATCGGGTGCGAGTGGCTCTGCAGCACGAAGCAGTCGGCGCCGCGGACGCTCTCGTTGAACCGGATCGAGATCTCGCCGTTGGGGAACACCTCGCGGCGCACGTCCCCGAGTTGAATCCCGAGAAGGTCCGCCACCTCCTGCGCCAGCTCCGGGTTGGCCGAACCCGTGAAGAGCATCATCCGCTTGCGAGTGGTGGTCTCCACGAGGCTCAGTGCTCCTCGCCCTTCTCGTCGACCTTTCGTGCCCGCCGGTCAGCGTAGCCCGGGATCTCCTTCTGGGGCGATCGTTCGACGCCGAGGGCGCCGGGGCCGACGTCCTTGGAGATCACCGAGCCGGCGCCGGTGAACGACCCGTCGCCCAGCTCGACCGGTGCCACCAGCATCGTGTCCGACCCAACGAAGACCCTGCTCCCGATGACGGTGCGGTGCTTCTGGAAGCCGTCGTAGTTGCAGGTGATGGTCCCTGCGCCGATGTTGGAATCCTCACCGATGGTGGCGTCGCCGATGTAGGAGAGATGGGGAACCTTGCTCCCCTTTCCCACCTCGGAGGCCTTGACCTCGACAAAGGTGCCCGCCTTCGACCCTTGATGGAGGACTGTCCCGGGTCGGAGGCTGGCGTATGGACCCACGTCGACCCCCTCATCCACCCGGGCGCCGCGGAGCACCGAGTACCAGACCCGTGATCCCCGACCCACCGCGCTGTCGAGCAGGAAGGTGTCGGGGCCGATCTGTGCATCGGCGCCGACCGTGCTCGTGCCCTCGATGTGCACACCCGGGTAGATGCGGGCCCCGGGTTCGAGCGTGGCGGTTGCATCCACATAGACGCGCTCGGGATCCTGCATCCACACGCCCTTCTGCATCCAGTCGGCGTTGATGCGGCGGCGCATGACGGCATCCGCCGCCGCGAGTTGGTCGTGTGAGTTGACTCCGAGCGTCTCCTCGTGGTGGGTCACCACCGCGCCCACCGAGGAGCCGGCCGCAAGCATCCCCACCACGTCGGTGAGGTAATACTCGCCCTGGTGGTTGTCATCGTCGAGCCGGCCCAGTGCGTCGCCGAGCGCCGCCCCATCGAACACGTAGGTCGACACGGACACCTCGTCGAGCGCGAGCGTTGCGTCGTCGGCGTCGGACTCCTCGACGATCCCCACGATCCCACCGTCCTTCCTGACGACGCGGCCATAGCCGGTCGGGTCGGGCATCCGGGTCGTGAGCAGGGTGCAGGGTGCGTCGCCGGCGGCGTGCGCATCGACGAGGCGGCCGAGGGTCTCGGCGAGAAACAGAGGGCTGTCACCGGGGACGATGAGCACAGCATCCCCTTCGACCCCGCCAAGGGACTCGTAGGCCACGATCGTGGCGTGCCCGGTCCCGAGCTGCTGTTCCTGGACCACCGCCTTCACGCCATCGGGAAGAACGCCCACCACGTCATCGGCGCCGTGCCCGACGACGACCGTGATCTCGTCGGCCCCGGCCCCGGAGACGGCATCGACGACCCAGGAGACGATCGGCCGGCCCGCCACCCGTTGCAGGACCTTGGGGGCGTCCGAACGCATCCGGGTGCCCTTCCCGGCAGCGAGGACGATCGCTCGTACGGCCATATCGATCTACTTTCGCTCGATGGCTGGGGGGACAGGGCTCGAACCCATACCTTGGGGACCAAAACCCCACGTGCTGCCGGTTACACCACCCCCCAGTGGGGCCTGTACCCAGGCGGTTCAACACAGGGAGTGTAAGACCACCTTGGCGACCGCCATTCCCATGGTGCTGCCGGTTACACCACCCCCCATCTCGCGGGGAACGGGCAGTGTAAGTGACGCGGGCGCGTCCTCCCCCGCGCAGCGGGGGAGGAGGCCGAGCGCAGCGAGGCCGGAGGGGGCCGTCAACAATCCGGGCCGTGCCGAATCACCACTGCCCCCCTCCCCGTCGGTCGCTGCGCTCCCTCCGGGACTCCCCCCGCTCCGCGGGGGGAGACGCCCTCTGTGGGACATGCGATCTGCGACTCACTCCACCCTCCACGGTGGCCCAGGCAGCCCGCCCCCGGGGTCGCCGTCCCAGCCCCGATCGACCGGGGCCGCGGCCAGAGTCGCTCGGGCTCCCCGGACTGCATCGGCCGCCTCACGGGCTTCCTCGAGGTCCGCGAAGAAGCCGAAGAGCGAGGGTCCGCTGCCGGACATGGCCACCGGGCGCGCCCACAGCGCCTTCAAGTCGGCCCGCCAGTCACCCAGTTCGGGGCGCAGGTCGACCGCCGGGCCGGTCAGGTCGTTGACCAGGGGGCCGTGATCGCGGAGGGACGGCGGGAGTTCCCGGCCGGCCACGCCCGGGCCCTCGGGTCCATCCAACTCGTCCCAGCGGCGATAGACGGCGGCAGTCGACAACTCGAACGGAGGCACCGCCAACGCCAGGGCGAAGTCGTCCGACATCGGCGCACGGGTCAGCACCTCGCCGTGGCCCTCGAGCAAGAGCCGGCCGCCGAGCAGGCAGAACGGGACATCCGACCCGAGTCCTGGGGCGAGTTCGACGAGACGATCCCGCCCGATGCCGAGAAGACCAGCGGCGGCGACCAGGGCGGCGGCGGCGTCGGCGCTCCCGCCGCCGAGGCCCGCGGCAACGGGGATGGCCTTGATCAGATGGAGGTCGAACGGCCGGACTGCACGGCTGCGGACCGCCTCGAGGGCTCGCCAGGCGAGATTCTCCTCGTCGGCGGCGACGATTCCCTCGGGTTCGACGACGAATCGGTCTTCTTCGGCCGCTTCCAGCGTCAGGATGTCCGCGACGCCGATCGACTGCGCCAGCGACCGCAGCGGGTGCTTGCCGGACCGATCCACCGGGGCGACGCGCAACGACAGATTCACCTTGGCGTGCGCGGTGATCGCGGTCATGCCGCCGCCAGCCTCAGGAAGTCCGCCGGAGCGAGGTCCTCGGCGCGCGCCGTGGGATCGATCCCCGCTTCGGCGAAGACCTCCGACGGATCGGCAAAGACGCGACGAAGTGATGCCCGCACCATCTTGCGGCGCTGGCCGAATGCCGCGGCGGCGATCTGGATCGCCCGCTCGGAGGCCGGGTCGGCCGGGAGGCGATCGATCAACGCGACAGCCGACTCGACCTTGGGCCGGGGCACGAAGAGGTGGGGAGGCACCCGCAGGACGACATCGATGCTCCCATGGAGTGCCACGATCACCGAGGGCACCCCGTAGGTCTTCGAGCCGGGGGCTGCGGCGAGGCGATCGACCGCTTCCTTCTGGAGCATCACCACGAACCTCGTCACCCGGGGCACCTCGCGCAGCATGGTCAGCAGGATCGGCGTACCGACGTTGTAGGGCAGATTGGCCACCAGGGTCCACTCACCGCCGGGCAGCACCGATCCGAAGTCGACCGAGGCGGCGTCCTCGAACCTGATCTCCGCCGCGTCCCCCACCACCTCATCGAGAACCGGCTCGAGCCCCTCGTCGACTTCGTAGGCGATCACAGATGCGCCGGTGTCCGCCAGCGCCCGGGTCAGGGTGCCGGCTCCGGCCCCGATCTCGAGAACCTGGCTCCCATGCCCGACGCCGGAGATCTCGACGATGCGGCGCACCGTGTTCGGCTCGGCGAGGAAGTGCTGCCCGAGAGACGACTTCAGCCGCACCCCGTGGCGTTCCAGCAGGGCCCGGGTCTGGGCACGGCCCAGTGGCTCAGCCACGGAACACTCGCTCGGCTGCCGCCGTCGTCATCCGGGCGGCCTCCTCGATTGGGACGCCCCACACCACGGCGAGTGCCTCCCCGACCCGCACCACGTTCGCCGGCTCGTTGGGAGCCCGGCGATGAGGTGGCGGCGTCAGGTACGGCGTGTCGGTCTCCACCATCGTCCGCTCCGGAGGCGCCTCGGCGGCGGCCAGGCGGACGGTTTCGCCTGTGTCGAACGTGATCGGCCCGGCGAACGAGAAGGTCACGCCGAGCTCGTCGAAGCGCCGTGTCCAGCGCGGGCCGCCCGTCCAGCAGTGGAGGATCGCCCTCGGCCCGGCACCGGTCTCCTCGAGGATGGTGTGAACGTCGGCAAAGGCATCCCGGCAATGGACGACCACCGGCTTGTCCAGATCGACGGCCAGCTCCACCTGATGCCGGAACACGGTGCGCTGGACGCCCCGGGGTGAGAGGTCCCGGTAGTAGTCCAGGCCGCACTCACCGATCGCGGCCGCGTCGGCGGCGAGCTCGATGATCGCATCGCCCTCCTCGTCCCAGCGCGCCGCCTCGTGGGGATGGATCCCGGCGGTGGGGACCACGGTGGCCGGATGGGCCCGGGCGAGGACGCGCGACGCCCGCGAGGTCCTGAGGTCGGTCCCGGGCGCCACGACCCAGGCGACCCCGGCGGCGTGGGCGCGTTCGAGAAGGGGGCCAGCCTCCTCATCCGACAGCTGCAGGTGGCAGTGGGTGTCGACCCACATTCAATGCCTCCGGACCCCGTGACGGGACACTCAGACCTCGATGCGGGGAAAGAGCGGATCGCCCTTGGTCACGGTCGTCTCGGGGAACACGCCGAAAGCCGCGGTCTCGGCGAGGGGCCCGTCGTCGGCCCGTCCCGGGAGCCCCAGCCGCTCCCACAGGCGCTGAGCGGCTCCGGGCATCGACGGCGAGACCAGGATGGCTCCGACTCGGAGGGCCTCGAGGGCCGCATTGAGCACCTGGTCCAGGCGCGCCGTATCGTCCTTGGCCAGATGCCACGGCTCGGTGGCCTCGATGAATGCGTTGGCCGCTCCGAACAGGACCCAGACCCCGTCGAGAGCCTGCTTCGTCTTGATCGTCTCGTAGCCCACCATCGCCGCCACGGCCTCACCGGCGGCGGCGACGAGGGTCTGCTCGGCGGTCTGTTCGTGGTCGGCGACCGCGGGGACCTTCCCGTCGCGGAACTTCTCCGCGAGGTTGAGCACCCGGTTCGCCAGGTTCCCGAGATCGTTGGCCAGGTCCGCGTTGTACCGGTCGACCATCCCCTCCCAGGAGAAGTTGCTGTCGGGGCCGAACGAGACGTCGCGCAGGAAGTGATGCCGGTATCCGTCGACGCCGAAGGTGGCGACCAGTTCCTCCGGCAGGATCTGCGTTGCGTTCGACTTCGAGAGCTTCTCCCCGCTGACGAGGAGATGGCCATGGACGGCCACCTGACGAGGCAGAGCCAACCCGGCCGACATGAGCATCGCCGGCCAGTACACCGCATGGAAGCGGACGATGTCCTTGCCGATCACGTGTGCCCACGCCGGCCACTGCCTCGCGAAGCGCTGCGGATCGTCGGAGAAGCCTGCGGCCGTCACGTAGTTGATGAGGGCGTCGAACCAGACGTAGGCGACGTGGCTCTCGTCCCAGGGCAGGGGGATGCCCCACTTCAGCGTGGCCCGGCTGATGGACACGTCGTCCAGGCCCCGCTCGATGAAGGAGACCACCTCGTTGCGCCGGGTCTCTGGGATCACGAAGTCGGGGTTCGCCGCGATGTGATCGAGCAAAGGCTGGGCGAACCTGGAGAGGCGGAAGAACCAGTTCGCCTCGGCGTGGATCTCGACGGGGACGCCGTGCCACGGGCAGTTGCCGTCCACCAGGTCGGATTCGGTGTAGTAGGCCTCGCAGCGAACGCAGTAGAGACCCTCGTAGTGGCCCAGATAGGTGTCGCCTGCGTCGTGCCATCGCTGGAACAGCGCCTGGACGGTCGCGGCGTGACGATCCTCGGTGGTGCGGATGAAGTCGTCGAAGCTCATCTCGAGGAGGTCCCAGGCCTCGTGAAAGCGCTCGACGATGTGGTCGACCCATGCCTGCGGGGTGAGGCCCTGTTCCTCGGCCTCCCTGGCGATCTTCAGGCCATGCTCGTCGGTGCCGGTGACGGAGTAGACGTCCTCCCCCTTGAGACGCCAGTAGCGCGCCACGGCATCCGTGACCAGCGTCGTGTACGCCGTGCCGATGTGCGGTCGGTCGTTGGGGTAGTAGATGGGGGTGCTCAGGTAGATCATGGGCGGGCGCGCCAGCGTAGCGGTGGGTCGTCGGACGACGGCTCCGACGGTACGGCGGCGATGCGTCGCGAGCGCGGTAAGGTCTCGCTTCGCGAGGGCCGGCTCTCTGGACACGTGCCGGCCCGCAACGCCAGCATGGAGGTCGCATGAACACCGGCATCGTGCGGAAGATCGACGACCTGGGGCGGGTCGTCATCCCCGCCGAGATGCGCCGAACCCTCGGCGTGCAAGAAGGAGACCAGCTCGAGATCGTCCTTGCGGGCGACCACATCGAGATCCGTCCGCGTATCCCCACCCTCGTCCATCAGTTCGACATCCCCGAAGGCGGCCGGGTGTCGATCGGTGGCGAGACAGTCGAGTTGGACGCCGGGGAATACGTGGTGCAGCGGATCGGTCGGAAGCGCTAGCCCGTCACCCGTCGCCAGTCGCCGGTCGCCCGTCGTGGATCACGGTTTCATAGAGTTCCCGCCGTGACACCCCATACACCTCGGAGATCTCCCTGACGGCGCTGCTCGGCGTCGAGCCACCCTCGATCAGAGCGTGCGTCATCTCTACCGCCTGATCGAAGTCGGGCTCGGTTGCGTCCTGGGGGCCCAGGACCACCGTCACCTCGCCTCTTACATCCCGGTTCGCCCAATGGGTTGCCGCCTCCTCGAGGGTCCCCCGCCAGACCTCTTCGTGGAGCTTGGTCATCTCGCGGCACACGACCACGTCGCGATCTCGATCGTGTGCGGCTGCGAGGTCGGTGAGGTCGTCCCCAAGTCGATTGGGAGCAAGGAACAGCACGACCGGCCTCTCTTCGAGGGCGATATCAGCGAAGCGTTCGCTCCTGTCCCGACCCCTGCGGGGGACGAACCCCTCGAATACGAAGCGATCGGAAACCAGTCCCGACACCGCCACCGCGAGGGTGACGGCGCTGGGTCCAGGCACTCCGGTGATCGTGGCATCCACCTCGATCGCCGCCCGCACCGCCGTAAGGCCCGGGTCGGAGATCCCCGGGGTCCCGGCATCGGTGAGCAGAGCCACGGTCTCACCCTCCGAGAGCCGCTCGGCGATCTCGATCGAGCGATCCTTCTCGTTCCCGGCGAAGTAGGACCGGGTGGGGGTCGTCACTCCGAGGTGGTCAAGGAGGATCCGGGCCCGCCGGGTGTCCTCGCTGTACACGATGGCGGCGGACGAGAGCGCCTCGGCAAGGCGCGGCGGAGCATCGGAGAGGTTGCCGATGGGCCCGGCGCACAGGATGAGGATCCCGGGCATGGGTCGAGGATACGTTGCCCGTTACCCGTTACCCGTTACCCGTTGCCGGTACGCCTTGGACCGCCACGGCCGCGCGTTCGCCGGCCGTCGGCAAGCGTCTCTCGCGAGTCTCGGTGATCCACCGGGCCCGGGGAGCGACGAGGACCCTCGAGGGAGGGACGACGGCCGCACGGAGAACCACTCCGCGATCATCGAGGGCCACCACGGCAATGGGAACCGTCATGCCGAACGTGTGGATGGATCGAGTCCGAATCAGAGCACCGAAGGGCCCCGGCGACGGTCTCAACCCGACGCGTCGGTCACGGCGCGAGGTGAGAAGGCGCAGCGGCCCGGACGACCACGAGGCTGTGGACAACTCGAAGATGCGATCTGAATACCGGACGCTGAGCGCTCCGACAAGGGATCCCGCGCCGCTGCTGAAGGCTGAAGACCGGTGGCCGGGGTTCAGCCGCCGCGGCCCGCGTTGGGACGACGGCCGTGATTGGCCTTCTTGCGGCGGGCGCGGATCTTGCGGCGCTTGGCCTTTGCCATGGCAGGACCACCTCGAGTGGCGATGGGCTGCGCACCTTAACAGAGGGCGGAGAGCAGGCAGATTCGAAGGAATTCCCTGGCGGTCTCACGCGCTGAGGGACCCGAATTCGGGTCCCTCAGCCAGATCTCCGACGGCGCGGGCTACATGCCCGAGTCGCCGCTCCCTCCACCGCCGCCCATGCCGGGCATGTCGAGGCCGGCGTCCTTCATGGCAAGGAAGGCCCCGTAGGTCACCGCGGCCGACGCCAGGATGCCCAGGTAGAGGCCAAATCCGGTGGCCGAGCTCTCCGTGAGGAACCGCAGCACGATCAACACGAAGCCGGCGGCCCCGAGGAGCAGGGCGAGCTGCTCAGTCTTGAACTGACCCGCGTTGACCTGGGATCGCCCGAATGCCTTCAGGAGCAGGATGACTGCTCCGGCGATGGCAATCAGAGATCCGCCCCAGGCGAGAAAGCCGGCATCGAGGGCATTGATGGAGCCGCCAACAGTCCCGAACCCCGGGACGCTCACGCCAAAGTCATACCAAGGCAAGAAGAGATTGACGACGAGTACGGCCCCGCCAATCAAAGCCAGCTTGGCCCCCATCGATAGCTTGCTGAAGTCCATGGTCCCCCGATCTCCTTCTACTCAATGGCTGCGCATTGTGGCAGACCGCGAGGGCGCGTGTCACATGCGACTACTGGAAGGCTCCGCCATTCCGCAGTGAGTCCACGAGCGTGACGCCGAGGGAGCGGTCGAAGGCCGCCACGAAGAGCACCCGCTGACCGGACACCTCGACATGGGCGTAGTGCGGCCCACCCTGGAAGGTGACGGCGCTCGAGCCCTGGGGACTGCCGACATCCATCCGGGCGTCGATCGATTCCACCAGGTACCCGGCGAACTCCTCGGCGTCACGAGGGGTATCACCCTCGTAGAGATAGGCGAAGAGGAGATCGGTGCCGTTCCAGTAGATCCGGTAGTGATCGCCGCCCCACCCGGCCGATCCAACGAGCGCGTCGCCGCTGCTCACCCCGTCGAGAAGGAACAACCTCTGGTTCCACTCGCCGAAGATCCCCTCCTCGTACTGCTCGTACCCGGCCACGTCGGCCGCCGGCAGCGTGATCTCGCGGGCCGGCTCCTGGACGAAGTACTTCTCGGGATGGAGGATCTGCTCGGTGGTCGTCGGGGGACGCTCGTACGCCTGATTGATGCCCGTCGTCCCGTTCGCTTCCACGAGGCTCAGCACGAAGGCGAACCCGTAGTCGTACGGGAAGGCGAGGTCCTCGCCGAACCAGGCAGGGAGCGAATCCGTCACCGTGGTGTCGACCCCCAACGACTCCTCGATGGCCTCCCACTGGTCGGCGATGGGCAGACTCTGCAGGTACGCGATCTGGTGGTAGGTGGCATCACCCTCGACCAGCGCCTGAAGCGCATAGGCGTCCTCGAATCGGTCGGCCTCTTGCAGCTGGTCGGACAGCTCGGCGAATGCGAAGTGCTCGTCGGTCAGGGCATGGACCAGTTCGTGCACGACGATCGTCTTTGAGAGCGGGCTCAGGCTGGAGCCGCCCGAGATGACCATCTCGCCCGTCTCGGGGTCGTAGTAGCCGCCGACCTGCTCGGCGTAGAGGTCCTGATAGGCCTGGAGGAGGTCGAGGTCGTCGATCAGGCCGAGCAGCTCGTACAGCCGCTCGAAGACGACCACATCCTCCGCGTCGAGCTCCTCCGCTATCTGATCGCGAATTCGGTCGGCCAGCTCGGCCTGGGACACCACCGTGACCACCGGTACATTGAAGAAATCCAGACCGCGCACTCGTGCCGCGTCGCGCGCCAGTGCTCCCACGTCACTCGCCAAACCGCCCGGGCTGAGCGTGGTGGTGGGCCCCGTGGGAGGCGGCGCGGCGTCGTCGGCGCCGGCCCCGGCGAGGACCCCGACGTGCCTCAGGGGGGGGTTTACGCCCAACGCCCCCCGGGTAGGTCCGGGCGGCGGGGAACCCACCCCCAACGGCAGT
>DATHSA010000023.1:0-2536 GCA_035464675.1 Acidimicrobiia bacterium | reverse complement strand
TACGGGCGCGATGGGTACCGGGCCATGGTGGAGCGGCACTGCGAGCTGGCACGGGGCCTGGCCGACCTGGTGGAGGAGTCAGCCGACATGGAGCTGCTCGCCGACGTCCCGCTCAACGTGGTGTGCTTCCGCTACCGGCCGGAGGGCGTACCCGAGGAGCGGCTCGACGCACTGAACCGCGCCATCGGGGAAGCGCTCCTCCAGGACGGCCGGGTGTTCTCGGGCACCACCGTCTACGACGGGATGGTGGCCCTCCGCCCGGCGATCTCCAACTGGCGGACCACCGCCGACGACCTCGCCCTCCTCGTCGACGTGGTGCGGGAGCTGGGCGAACGGGCGCTGGAGGGCTGAGCGCGCCCTTCCTGGACGCTCTCGAACACGGCGGACGAATCTTCAGTCGCGGATTCCGACCTGCAGGGGCATCCTATGGATGTGACCACGCTGACCCGCGCCGAGGCATACGAGAAGCATGCCGACGAGCTGGCCCGTTTCGCCACCGGGCTGGTGGGCCCGCACGAGGCTCGCGACATCGTCTCGTCGGCGATGGTCCGGGTGCTGTGGTCCAAGCAGTGGCCGACCGTCGACAACCCGAGGGCCTATCTGTACACGGCGGTCCTCAACGAGGCACGGATGCACATTCGTGCCTCCTCCCGGCGCCGAGCCAACGAGGCCCGAGCCGGTCACGGCGGGGGCCTCCAACACCTCGCCGAGGCGCGTCCCGATGTGGTCCAGGCGGTGGGGCAACTCACCGTCTCGCAGCGAGCGGTGGTGTTCCTTGCCTACTGGGAGGACCTCCGCCCCGCCGACATCGCCCGCCGCCTCGGATTGAGCGAGGGGACGGTGCATCGCCAGCTCCGCAAGGGACAGGCCCGACTGAGGAGGATGCTTCATGAGTGACCCCCGCGACCCGCGCATCACCGCACTGATCGTCGAACTGGCCGGGTCGAGCCCCGAAGCACCCACCTTCCAGGAGCTCGAGGAGCTGCGTGACACCCCTGCGCCGACCCTGTCGCCGCAGGCCGAGCGCGGACCGAGGGGCTGGGTGATCGCGGTGAGCACCGCATTGGGGGCCCTCGTCGTCGTCGGCGGCGTGATCCTCCTGCTCTCAAGCGCGCCCTCCCCGGCACCCGTCCAGACGGTGACCACCACGATGGCGCCATCCCTCCCCGATATCGACACGTGGACATGGCAGCGCATCGACGGGGACGCCGACTCGGTCCCCGCCATCTCCTCGGTGGTGTCGGTCGACGGGGGGCTGCTGGCCTTCGAAAACGAGTGTCGTCCCGATCGGAGTGGAACGCCGGCCATCGTCGACTGTCAGACCAGAGCGTGGTCCTCACCCGATGGCCTCACCTGGACCCGGCAGCCCCTTCCCCCGGCGTTTCGTGAGGCATCGGGCCACGTCTTCGAGGTCGGAGGACAGACCTGGGCCTCGGTCTCGACATCCGCACAGAGCGACATGTACCGACTGTCCGGCGATCAATGGGAGGCGATCGATCTGCCGGTGGGGCCGAACGGCGAGACCCCGCAGCCCGTGGGCTGGCCGCTCCCGGCAGGAAACGGCGACGACATCCTCGTCACCGGCCACTACGGCGAGACGCTCGTCGCCTGGGTGAGCAGCGACGCGGGCGAGAGCTTCCAGGCGTCAGCGCTCCCCGTGGCCGACTGGGCGCCGGATGCCCTCATCGCCGGACCGGCGGGTTTCGCCATCTACGGGGGCCCAGCAGAGCTCTGGGGCAGGGCCGACGTGGTCGAGGCACTGGTCTCGGCCGACGGTGCCGCCTGGTCGATGGGCGAGGAGACGCCGTTCTCACGCCCGGCGACAGATGAGTCGCAATCGGGATACCGGATCAGCGGCAGCGGCCCGTACTTCGCGTTCGTCTGGACCGAGGTCGTCAGTGGCGGCCGGCCCGCCGACCCCTTCCCCGAGTGGTACTCCTTCGGTGAGTACTGGGTGTCGGAGGACGGAATCGCCTGGACCGAGCTCCCCGCCCTGGCCGCGGCCTCCGCCGAAGCCGACCCGGCGACGCACACGGTTCTCGGCTCCGACTTCGGGATCGTCGCCATTGCCTTCCTGTCCTACGAAGCGCCGACGGAAATGGAGACGGACTTCGTTCAGGTGCTGCTGTCGGCAGACGGCTTCGAGTGGGCGGATGTCTCCGACCCCGACATCCTCTATCCGAACGAGACGCCGGGCAACGTGGCCGGCGGGATGGCCCACCTGGTGGTCGGCGACCTCGTCATCGTGCGCCGGTCATACGAGAACGGTGAGCGCACGCTCTGGGTGGGGTCGTTCCAGTCGTAGCCGGCATTCACGGCGCGACCCCGTGAGTCGGTAGCCTGATCCGACCCGGTCCGGAGACCACCCTGTGAAGTGCACCAACTGCGGCGCCCAGAACGACCCCTCGCACAAGTTCTGCTTCGAGTGCGGGACGCCGCTCGCCAATCGCTGCTCGTCGTGCGGGCACGAGAACCCACCCGGGCATCGCTTCTGCAGCGAGTGCGGGACCGCCCTCGACGCCGCCGAGCCAGAGGC
>DATHSA010000022.1:0-8255 GCA_035464675.1 Acidimicrobiia bacterium | reverse complement strand
AGAGCGTTCCTGCCCACGGAGGTCGCAGAGCAGGCCACCTCGCTCGACGTGGTCGTGGTCGGCTCGGAGACACCGTGGGCGACGACGGCGCGCCTCTCCGTGTGGAAGCGAGACGGACTCCGCGTCATCGGCGTGCACCCGGTCGGAGATCGCCCCGCGGCGGATCGTCTTCGCGCAGCCGGAGTCGACCTGGTGCTCCCTGACGACATCGGGGCCGAGGCGATGCTTCGAGAGATCCGACTCGTCGAGCCCGCCGCAGCGCGCGACGACGGGACGCGTCCTCTCCTCGCCGTGACCGGCGCGCGAGGTGCTCCCGGGAGGACCGAGGTCGCGCTGACGATCGCGTGGAACGTCAGTGGTCGATCCGAGACGGTGCTCATCGACGCCGATCTCGATGCCCCCGCGATGGCGATCCGGCTCGGCATCGCCCCGCGGCCCGACATCGCCGACGCTGTCGATGCGGTGCATGCCAGAGGCGATCTGCCGCCGTCCTTCCTGCACCGCATCGGCCGGATGGCGGTGCTCCCGGGGTCTCATCGCCCTGGTGAGCCTCCGCTGCGACCCGAGCCGATATTCGACGTGGTCGATGCAGCTCGCTCCTCAGGGACGACCGTCGTCGACACCGGCCCGTGGCCCGCGAATCAGGAGATCGTGAAGGCAGCCGCGACGGCGGTCATGGTCGTCGACTCGACTCCCGTGGGGATCGTGCGGGCCGCCACGTTGGCTTCTTCGTGGACTGGGCCGCCGCCGCTGCTGGTCCTCAACCGGGTCCGGCGTTCCCAGCGCACCGACGCCACGGCGGCCGTCCGGCGCTGGACGGGACTCGATCCGATCGCGGTGATTCCCGCTCTTCCCGCCGTCGTGAGGGCGTCCCGATCGGCGGCGGAGCCGGTTCGTCGGTTGCGCGCGCTCCTCGCCGGCGTGGCAGGCAACGAATGACGGCGGGCTTCCTCGAAGACGTGCTGGAGGATCCGGAGGTCGAGGAGGTGATCGTCCTCGGCGGTGAGCGCACGTTCGTGGTCCGGAACGGCCTCAAGACGCTCCTCCCGGAGGTCGTGGACACCGACACCCTTCGGCACTTCGTCGATCGCATCCTCTCCGGTACGGGCCGCCGACTCGACCTCGCCAGCCCGATCGTCTCCGCTCAGCTCGAAGACGGCAGCCGGGTGCATGTCGCCGGGCCTCCTGTGACCCATCCAGACCGGCTCAACGTCCAGATACGTCGGTTCGTCCTGGCCGCCGGAGGTCTCGACCGCCTCGTAGACCTGGGCACTCTCCCGCGGGACGTGGCGGAGATGCTTGCTGAGGCCATCCGCTCGGACCGGACGATCCTCGTCGCCGGCGCCCCCGGTGCCGGAAAGACGACGATGGTGAACTGCCTCCTCAGTGCGGTCCCACCCGACAGGCGAGTGGTGACGTGCGAGGAGGTCTTCGAGATCTCCGCCGACGTCCCCGACATGACCCAGATGCAGACGCGGGAGGCAGGGCTCGACGGCGGAGGTCGCATCACCTTGCGCGACCTCGTCAGGTCCTCCCTGCGTCAGCGGCCCGACCGCATCGTCGTCGGCGAGGTTCGAGGCCCCGAGGCGCTCGACCTCGTGCTGGCCCTCAACGCCGGTTGCTCCGGTCTGGCAACCGTCCACGCCAACTCTGCGGTCGATGGGCTCGACAAGGTTGTGGGCTACTGCGTGCTGGCGGGCCAAAACGTGCTCGTCGACTACGTGGCCACTGCGCTCGCCTCGGTCATGGACCTCGTCGTGTTCATGCGGCGCCTCCCCACGGGACGCTTCGTCGATGAGGTGGTCGCCGTGGAAGGAGTCGAATCCGGACGGTTCAGGGTGGACCAGATCTACTCGGGGCCGTCGTGAGATCGGCCTCAGCCCTTGCAACGACCCTCGCCGTCGTGACCGTCCTCGGGTTCCGCCCGATCCCGATCGAGGTGAGATTGCGGACCCCGACCGGGACGCTCCTCGGGCTCGCCGGCGGAATCGCAGCATGGGCGCTGGCCCGCAGCCTCGGCGGGCCACCGGCAGTGGCAGTCGCTGCAGGTGTGCTGGCGACTCCCGTGCCGGTGTCGTTTCGCCGCGCGTCGGTTCGGCGGAGGGCAATCCACGAGTCCTCCCGCTGGCCCGACTTCCTCGCAGCGGTCAGGAGCCGGATCGCAACCGGTGCCTCGCTGTCGGAGGCAACGAGCGCCGCGGCTCGCCATCTGGGAGGTCGGTTCGTCGACCTCGACCGCGGTCCGGGCGAACCGTTCAGCGCCTCGCTTCGCAGGGTTCGATCCGACTGGGCCGACCCGCTGGCAGACCGCGTCCTGACCACGCTCGGGATCGCCGCCGAGGTCGGCGGCCGACACGTGGACGCGGTTCTCGCTGCGCTCGCGACGTCGGTTGGCGATGAACTTCGTCTTCGCCGCGCTCATGACGCCGCACTCACCCAGCAGCGGCTGACGGCCGGCGTTGCCCTCGTCGCCCCGTGGGCGATGCTCGCCCTCAGCATCGTCACGAACCCCACAGCCGCCGACTCCTACTCGTCGCCCACAGGAACATGGATCGTGCTCGGCGGCCTCGCGGCCACGGTCACCGGATTCCTACTCGCCCGCCGAGCGGCACGACTGTCCGAACCGCCCCGGGTCTTCTCATGAGCGCGGCCCTCATCGCCGTCGGCGTCTTCCTCGGCATCCGCTCGATTCGGCGCCGCAATCGGCCGATCGAGATCTACCTCGGTCTGCCCGATCCCACTCCCCCTCGGCGAATTCGGGTCCCCTCACCCGGTGCCGCGCTCGTCGGCGCGGTCACCGGAACCATCGGCGCCCTCGCAATCGCCCCGGACCGGGTACCCGCGCTTGCCGTGATCGGATCACTCGCCGGGATGCTCGTCAGCCGAGCGATGCGTTCGACGGCCGCCCACCGCCGATCGACCCGACTGCTTCAGGAGCTTCCCACCGTGGCCGACACGATCGCGCTCCACATCATGGCCGGCGAGTCGGTGCCCACCGCCGTCTACCGCCTCACCCGGGCGAGCGCCGGTGTCGCCTCGAGCGAACTCGCCCACGCCATTTCCTCCGAGGAACCGCTCGATCAAGCCCTGCGCTCCGCCGCACGCGACACGGCCCACCCCGAAGCGGCGCGCCTCTACGACCTGCTCAGCCACGCCCACCGCACGGGAGGGGCACTCGCGGATTCCCTGGGGGCGCTTGCGGCGGACTACCGCGCCCGCCTTGTCCGCGACCTGACCGAAGAGGGTGGCCGCCGGGCGATCGCCGTCTACGGCCCGATCCTGGCTCTGATGGTGCCGGTCACCCTGCTCTTTCTGATGTACCCCACGCTGGCGGGGCTGACAGCCCTGTCGTCGACTCCATGAAAGGAAGTAGAGATGCTCACACGACTCCATGCCGGCGAGCGCGGAGTGACCACGGTCGAGTGGCTCGGGATGGCCGCGATCGCGGTCCTCGTGATTGCCGTCCTGCTCCCGCAGGTCCGCTCTGCCGCCGGCGACATGTGGAACTCGATCGTCGGTCAGCTGACCGGCTTCTTCTAGAGGAGAACCTCCGCGACGACGCCGGAAGCGCGATCCTGGAGGAGCTGGCCGGGATGGCAGCCACCTTCCTCATGCTCCTGCTGCTGGTTCAAGTGGCGACAGCGATGACCGCACGGTCTGCGGCGGATGCTGCGGTTGCGGCAACGGCACGAGAGGCATCTCTCCCGGGTGCCGACCTGGAGTCTGGTGAGGCGAGACTCGCCGACGCCATCTCGGCGATGGTCCCCGGCGCCGGCGATGTCGCTGTCGATGTCGACCTCACCGGCAGTGCGGCTGTCGCGAGAGCGTCGTTCCTCTGGACACCTCCAGGGCCAGTGCTCGGCAGATTCACCATTTCGGTCCAGGCCGATGTTCCGCGTGTCTTCGAGCCATGATCGCGGGTCGGTGGTGGTGGCCGACCTCACCCTCGGCGCGGCAATCGTCCTCATCCTGGCATCGGCGACCACTGCCGCAGGAGTCATCACCGATGCGGCGCAGTCGTCACGGGAGGCGGCCAGATCGGCCGCCGTGGAGATCGCAAGAGGAAGCGAGCCCGATGTGGCGATGCGAAGAGCTCGCAGACTTGCACCCGATGACGCATCACTCGACTTCCGGATCGCCGATCGAGTCGTCCGTGTCCGCGTCGAGTCGCACGTCGTCCTTCCCCATCCGGTGGCTGGGGCGCGACAGATCGATGTGACAGCGGACGCCGATGTCCCGATCGCGCCGTACCGGTCGTGGTGACCGGCGAGCGGGGTGCCGCTCACCTGACTCTGATGGCGCTGCTCTTCGGAGGCGTGCTCATGGCGGGTCTTGCCGTGGACATGATCCGCTTCGGCGCGACGTGGCGTGAGGCCGCCCACCTGGCGGCGACCGCCGCGGAGGCCGGTGCCGGGTGGATCGACGAGGCCGCGGCATACGCAGGTGAGGTCCAGATCGATCGCGATCGTGCCGACGCCGCGGCGAAGCTGGTGGCGGGGGGGCCAGAACATCTGGTTCTGACCGACTTCGTCGGCAACCGAATCTGCGTCGAAGTGTCGATTCGGGTGCGCCCGAGCTTGCTCGCCATGGTCGGTGCCGCCAGCAAGAGGGCCACCGCCACCTCATGCGCCGAGCCTCGCCGCGTGCCATAGGGACGCCGGCGCCGTCGCGCCCCGTACCGGCTTGGCACAGGCTGCGCACTACCGTCCGCCGGGGATGAGACGCGTCACAACAGCCATTGCCTCCTGCCTCCTGCTCGTGGCCGCCTGCGGAGACGACGGTGGCGGCCTCTTCACGACCACCACCTCGACTACGAGCACGACTGCTGCGGTCGCCACGACGACCTCTACCACCTTCGCTCCAACCACGACCACGGTTGCGCCCACGACCACGTTGGCGCCCACGACCACGACCGCCGCCGCAGCCGGGAGTCGGTGCGCCGGCCTCACCGGCATGACGCTCCCCGATGTCGGGGCCACTCTGATCAGGGCACCGGGGAGCTTCGACGGAGATCCGCAGCCCGAGAGCATCATGGAGAGCGACGGGGCGATCCTCTTCCCCCACGACGGCTCGTGGTGGTTCGGGTTCTCCCTCCACATCGACTACGTCGTGTTCATCGAGCTGCCGGAGCCGCTCATCGACGGATTCGAGCCGTCGATCCTGGCGGTCCGCGACTTCGGCAACCACGACGACGGCGTGGCGGTCCATATCGATCGGTCCCCGCTCTCGGGTCATGACGTGTACCGCTTCTACTTCCTCGACTCGGACTGTCAGGTCGAGGACGCCGGGACCGCCGCCGAGGACCCGCTGGACTTCCTCGTCGGCTTCGGAGCGGCCCACCGCGAGGGCTTCTCGTGCACCGACGAGGGGGTGTGGGAGACCACCGCCGGCCAGACGGGGTCCCTCTGGCAGCGCCTCGACACCTTCTACGAGTGGGATCCCACCGGTCCCGGGTTCATCGAAGGGTTCACCGACGGCTTCGAGGCACCGGCGAGCGACCCCGACATCCAGGCCGCCGGCGACCTCGATTGCTGAACCGGGAACAGCCAGACGGCGGAAGGATCGCCGAGCGGCTTCGTGACTTCGCCGACCGCGTCGGATCGGAGTCACCCCTCTACCGGGTCCTGGCGACGGCGCTCTCCGAGGATCCCCTGGCGATCGACATCCTCGGCGGCGCTCCTCACGGGCAGCCGCCGGCCAACCTGATCCTCGCCGCAGTCCAATACCTGCTTCTCGAAGGCAAGGGACCCGGGCTGGCTGCGCACTACCCGTCCCTGCACGAGGGCGCCGGGCCGGTCGGAGATCCGGTGGCCCTCTTCCACGAGTTCCTCGAAGGGCACCGAGAAGCCGTGAGCGCCCTGGTGGCGTCACGTCGTGTCCAGACCAACGAGGTGCGGCGATGCACCACGCTGCTCCCCGCCTTCACCACCGCGCGAGACCCGGAGGCCCCCCTTGCCCTCGTCGAGGTGGGCGCCAGCATCGGGCTCAACCTCCTCTTCGACCGATACCGGTACGACTACGGGACGGCAATGGCGGGACCCTCCGGCTCGCCGCTGACCCTGACCTGCGAGATCCGCGAGGGCGACCCTCCGATCCCGGTGCGGATGCCCGCCGTCGCATCCCGGGTCGGCATCGACCTCCACCCGATCGACGTCACCGACCCGGCAGCGGTGCGGTGGGCGCGCGCCCTGGTGTGGCCCGAGCAGGCAGAACGCGTGGAGCGGCTGGAGACCGCCGTGGCGCTGGCGCGGGAGGACCCCCCGACGATCCTCGCCGGCGACGCCCTCGACCTCCTGCCCGGGGTGATCGAGGCCACTCCCGATGAAGCCTCCCTGGTCGTCTACCACTCCTACGTGCTCAACCAGTGGCGGCCCGAGGATCGGGCCCGGCTCGACGGGGTGCTGGCCGAGGCCTCGTCGGCGCGGAGAATCGACCGGATCTCGATCGAGATGCTGGCCAGGGGTGAGGCATTCCCCTTCGTCGATCACACGCGGTACGAGAACGGCAGGTCCGAGACCCGGCGCCTCGGGTCGGCGCACTACCACGGCGAGTGGCTCCGCTGGCACGACCCCTGAGGGCTACCCCCCGGAGTCGGCATCCCCCAGCCGCCTCCGCAGCGCGGCGAGGCCGCGATGCTGCAGCGAGGTCACCGCGGTGAGCGGCTTCCCGAGCTGCTCGGCGACCTCGGGGAGGGTCATTTCGCCATAGATGCGCAGTGCGAGCACGTCTGCCTGGTCGGGGGTCAATTCGTCGAGGAGCCTCCTCACCCGGGTCGCCCCGACGAGACCCAGGGCGACCTCCTCGACATCCTCGGTCTCGGGTTTCTCGAGGCCGACCGGATCTGCCGGGGTCTCGGGCCGACGGGACGAAGCCCGGTAGGCGTCCACCAGGCGCCGGTGAGCGATCGTGAGGCACCAGGACACGAAGGCGCGCTGGTCGCCCTTGAACCGGCGGATCGATCGGACGATGTCGAGAAATGTGTCGCCTGCCACCGCCTCCGGGTCCGGGGCTCCTCGAGACACGAGAAACGCCACGACCCGCCCGGAGACGAGGCGGAAGAGGAATCGCCACGCCAGTTCGTCGCCCGCCCTGGCGGCCGCCAGGCGGGCCTCGAATTCCGAGGTGTCACTCGACTCCATGCACGGGCCATTCTCCCCCAGGCGTGGGGACACCAATCCCGGTCCGCCCGTGGACCGGGCTCACCCCTAGGGAACCGTCGTGCCTGTGGTCGGCGGGCCCGGCGGTACGCCGTCGGGCGGACCGGGGTCGCCGGTGGGCGGCGTCTCGGGATCGGGCGGGTCCACGACGGGCACCCCATCGGGTGGGCCCTGCTGGGCGATCAGCCGGGCCAGGCTCGCCACCGTCGGGCCGTCCACCGCCTCGAGATTCTCCGAGAGGTAGGTGAGCAGATCGGCGATGCCCTGCGGCTCGCCGAGTCCCTCCGCGGCGGCGACCCGGTTGGCGGCGGCGAGCAGAGCGTCCGTCGCCTCCTCGACACCCTCCGACAGGCCGACGATCGTGGCGGCGGCGTGCTGGATGCCCTGGGCGGTGTTGCCGTTGCCGACCAGAGACTCGACCTCGGCAAGCCGCTCTGCGGCGCCGCCGTCGAACAGGCCGACCGACTCCGCGAACTGGTCGAGCCAGAACCACGCATCACCGGGTGCCGAGCCGTTGGCTGCGTAGGCGGCTCCGCCGAAGCTCGCCAGGCCAAGGACCAGGCCGGCGGCCACGGTCGCCGCCCGGGTGCGGAGCCACCAGGTTCTCCGCCGACGGGCGGCCAAGGCCACCGCCGGCTCGGTCAGATCCGAGAAATCGGTGGCGTCCGCCTCGGAACGCAATGTATCTGAAAGCCGATCGAATTCATTCATCCGTGTCTCCTACTCCCACATCATCGTGATCGTCTGAGAACCGCCAATCCATACGGGCTGTAGGGTCCAAAGATGGTGTCCGACTTCGCCGCCGTCCTCGACGCCTTCTACGACAGCTTTGCCGGTGGCCGGACCGACGAGTTCCTTGCGTTCTTCGCCGACGACGCCCGCGTGCTGCTCCACGAGCAGCAGGCGATCGAGGGGATCGAGTCGATCGCCGCGTCGTTCACCGAGCTGTTCGCCGAGGTGGACACCTCGGCCTTCGTCGTCACGCCGGACCTGGTGGACATCGAAGGCGACCGGGTGCATGTGCTCGCCGAGTTCACCGAGACCCTGCTGGTGCGCGATGGAGGCTCCAGGATCTCCGTCGACGGGCGAATCGTCCTC
>DATHSA010000021.1:0-9110 GCA_035464675.1 Acidimicrobiia bacterium | reverse complement strand
GACGATCCCAACAACGGATCAGACGCCCGCTCCGGATGCGGCATGATCCCCAGCACCCTCCCGGTCTCGTCGAGCAGTGCGGCGACGCCGCCGACCGAACCGTTGGGGTTGTCCTCGTAGACCAGGGGGACCCGATCGGCGACGGCGTCGAAGCCTCCGGGGTGGAAGTAGGAGCCTTCGCCGTGGGCGATGGGGAGCCGGAGGGTGGCCCCGGCGGGAACGCCTCCGAACCAGGGCCCGTCGGCGGCGGCGGTGCGCCGAACCGTCACCCAGCGGTGGCGGAACCCGGCCGGGTCGTTGTACGACAGGGCGCCGGGGAGCAATCCCGCCTCGACGAGGATCTGGAACCCGTTGCACACCCCGACCACCAGCCCCCCGTCCCCGACCAACCGGGGGAGGCTGCGCACGGCAGGCTCCTGGCTGGCGAGCATCCCGGCGCGCCAGTAGTCGCCGAAGGCGAATCCGCCGGGGAGCCCGGCGAGGGTGGTGCCTTCGGGGACCGGCTCACCCGATGGGTGGAAGAAGGCGTCGAAGCCTGCCGCACCGAGCGCTTCGAACAGGTCACGATCGCCATTGGAGCCGGGGAAGACCACGACGGCCGCCCCCGGGCGGGTCACGCCATCTCCCCCACAGCGACCGAGTACGTCTCCAGGTTCGGATTGACGAGCAGTTCGTGGCAGAGGCGCTCGGTGATCTGCTCGGCCTCCTCGGCCGACTCGCAGTCGACGGTCATCGAGAGTGTGCGCCCGACCGCGTCGACGGTGACGCCCGCATGGCCGAGGCGCTCGAGGCTCTCCTGCACGGCCTCCGCCTGCGGGTCCTTCACACCCGGGCGGGGGCGGACCGCCAGTTCAACCCGGTACATCGGCCAGGGCCCGGTCGAGGTGGGCGAGCAGCTTCCGGTAGCCGGCGAGGAGGTCCCCCTCGTCGAAGCGGAACAGATCCTTGTCGAGGATCTCGCCCGTCTCCAGGTCGCGGAACCGGCAGGTGTCCGGTGACACCTCGTCGGCGAGCACGAGGCGGCCATCCTCGGTGTGCCCGAACTCGAACTTGAGGTCCACGAGGTCGATGCCCGCCTTGTGGAAGAGGCTGCGGAGCGCCTCGGCGGCGCTCTGGGCGAGGTCGCGGATCTTCTCGACGTCGTCCGCCCGGGCGATCCCCAGCAGCCGGATGTGATCGTCGTTGAGGAGTGGATCGCCCAGGTCGTCGCGCTTGTAGTAGGTCTCGATGATCGGGGGATCGCACTCGGTCAGGTAGTCGAGCCCGGTCCTCTTCTGCAGCGATCCGGCGACCTTGAATCGGACGACCGCCTCGATGGGGATGATGTCGACCCAGCGGGCGGCGAGGGTGCGTTCATCGACGCGGCCGAGGTGGTGGGTGGGGATGCCGGCGGCGGCGAGGTATTCGAAGAGGCGCTCGGTGATCTGGCTGTTGAGGGCGCCCTTGCCCTCGAACTGCTCGTGGCGGGCGCCGTTGAACGCGGTGGCGTCGTCTTTGTAGTGGATGTGGGCAACCCCATCGGGCTGCGAGACGACTCGCTTGGCCTTTCCCTCGTAGGCAGCGCGCTCCAAGGTCTCCCCGCCACTCGTCTGGTGCGCGCATGGTAACGGGCCGGGGGAGATGGCGAGGCTCGCGCCGACACATGCTCCGAGCTCGAGGGTATCGCCGTGCACATCGCCGCCCGGGCCATGGACTCGGCAGATCCCGGCGCGATCTTCGTCTCGGGAACGATGAAGGACCTCGTGGTCGGGGCCGGGATCGCCTTCGACGCGGTGGGCATGGTCGAGCTGAGGGGAGTTCCAGGAGAGTGGGCCTGGCCCTCTTCTCGGTGAGCGGCTAGATCCGGTCGTCGGCGTCGCGTTCGACGACGAACCAGATCGCCCGAACGGGTTCGTCACCCTTGTTGTAGAGGCGGTGTGCCCGGGTCGAGTCGAACCCGATGGCGTCGCCGGGGCCGAGCTCGTACTCCTCGAAACCGATCTGGACGCCGAGGGTCCCGCTGATGATGAAGCCGTACTCGCGCCCGTGATGTCGCATGAGTGACCGGTCGGGTGTCGACGCGCCTCCGACCTCGTAGATCACGTGGAGGAAGTCGATGTCCTCGTCGGTCCCGCTGGCGAGCTGCTCCCACCGGACACCCGACACCAGCTCGACCGCCTTTCGCTCGTCCGGACGCACCACGGGGTCGCCGCTGCCCTCGTCACGTGCCGCGTCGTGGTTGCCTGCGACGAACTCCTCACCCCTGATCACCCGGTCGAGGGAGATGTCCAGCTCGGTGACGATCGCGTAGAGCGTGCCGACAGACGGCTTGGACTGGCCCGACTCGAGTTGGGAGATGAGGCTGGCCGAGGATCCGATCCGCCGCGCCAGCTCGCGCTGGCTCAGGCCTGCCCTGACGCGCTCGTCGCGCAGCCGCTCGCCGATTCCATCGAGGTGGTGGCCGGTGTCGTCCTCGCGATGCTCGGTGCGATCTCGGGTGCTCACATCAGCATCCAACCGCCGTCGACATAGAGGTTGGTGCCGTTGACCGAGCGGTTCTCGAGGAGGAACACCGTGGCATCGACGATGTCGTCCATCGTCGCCAGCCGCTTGGTCGGTGTCCGGGCCACCACCGCATCGAGCGGCTTGTTCTCCCAGAACGGGCTGTCGCCGACGATTCCCGGGTGGATCGCATTGAACCGGGTGGGGGCCAGCTCGACGACCAGGGTGTTGATCAGTCCGGTGATGCCGCCGTTGACCGTCGACACGGTCGTGGAGCCGGGGTACGGGCGATCCTTGGCCCGCCCGCCGAAGAGGACCACGGAGGCGTCATCCGTGAAGTGCGGCAGCAGCGCATGGATCGTCTCGGTGTAGCCGACCAATTTGAGTGTCGTCAGGCGCGTGGCGCCGGCGATGTCGTACTCGCGAATCGGGTTGTTGTCCCGTTCGATCGCGGCCAGGACGAGCCGATCCACCGGCCCGATGCCTTCGAGAGCCGGGGCGATGGACACCGGGTCGGCGAGATCGAAGGCCCGGCCGGAGGCTTCCCCGCCGATCTCCTCGGCGGCATCGGAGGCACGACCCGAGTCGCGGCCGGTGACGACCACGTCTCTTCCCGTGTCCGCGTAGTGACGGGCGATCTCCTTGCCGATCCCCCCGGTGCCCCCGACCACGATGACCGCTGCCACGATGCCTCCTGTCTCGCTCGGCGTCGTCCCCGGCGAGCATACCCCCTCTCGGGGCGGCGTGATCAGTGTCCCTGATCACCGAATTGCGGAATGAGCCGTTCTGGGGGGCACCGCGGAGCGGTTTTGTGTAGTGTCGCTGCACAGTGAGTCCCAGCCGGAAAGTCGCGGTTATCGGGATCGGCCGCATGGGCGGTGCCATGGCGGGAACGCTCCGCCGTGCCGGTTTCGACCTGGTCCTCTGGAACCGCAGCGAACAGAAGGCGCAGGATCTGGCCGGATCCCTGGGGGTCGATGTCGCCCCGACCGCCGCAGCCGCTGCGTCGTCCGCCGGCGTGGTCATCACCAGCCTCGCCGACGACGAGGCCCTCCTCGACATCTACCTGGGCGACGACGGCGTGGTGGCCGGGATGGGACCGGGATCGGTTGCCGTCGACACCAGCACGGTCGATCCGGAGACGGTGCGACGGGTCGGGGATGCCGTCGACGCCACGGGGGCCGGGTTTCTCGATGCCCCGGTATCGGGGAGCGTCTCGACGGTGGAGCAGGGGAACCTGACGATCATGGTCGGTGGTGATGAGGCGCTTCTGCCCCAGGTCACGCCGGTCCTCGAGGCCCTGTCCGCCCGGGTGATCCCGGTCGGCGCCCGCGGGTCGGGGGCCGCCGCCAAGCTCGCCGTCAACGCCCTGGTGCACGGCCTGAACATCGCGCTCTCTGAGGCCCTGGTGCTCGCCGAGCGCGCGGGGGTGGATCGCAAGGTCGCCTACGAGGTGTTCGCCTCGGGCGCCGCCGGCGCCCCCTTCGTCCATTACAAACGCGCCGCGTACGAGGACCCCGAGCGTGCCGCCGTCGCATTCAGCCTCGACCTCGTGGCCAAGGACCTGGAACTCATCACCGGGTTGGGACGTCGGGTCGGTGCGCCTCTCGACCAGGCCGAGGTCGGCCTCACCATCGTCCGCGACGCCATCGCCGGCGGCCTCGGCGACGCCGACCTGAGCGCCGTTGCCGTCCACCTGAGGGAGCGGGCGTCATGAATTGGAGGACAGACCGTGGGCGCGGAGCGCCCCCACTCGAGGCAAGGAGCAGAAGATGGCCGAGTTCCCGGTAGCAACCAGCCCCGCCCCCGGCGTGATGGGGGTCGACTGGGAGATGCGTGTCGATTTCGAGCGCCTGCGCCAGTACCGCTTGAACCGGGTACGCGAGCAGCTCGAGGCGTTCGACCTCGGAGCGGTCCTGCTGTTCGAGACCTCGAACATCCGGTACACCACCTCCACTCAGATCGGGTACTGGGCGTTCAACAAGGGCGAGCGCTACGCGCTGCTCACCCGTGACGGGCGGCCCCGGATCTGGGACTTCGGCTCGGCGGCCAAGGCACATCGCCTCCAACTGCCCCACATGTTCGACGAGGAGAATTCGGTCGGAGGGAACACCGGGCTCCAGGGAGCCATCGATCCGGAGACCGGGCTGCACCAGCGCGCGGCGCGCGAGATCAAGCACGTGCTCGAGGAGGAGGGTCTCGCCGGTGAGAAGCTCGGCGTCGACCTGGCCGAGACGGGAGTGTTCCTGGCGCTGCAGGCTGAGGGCCTCCAGGTCGTCGACGGCCAGGAGGCGATGATGCGCGCCCGGGAGATCAAGAACGAGGACGAGATCATCCTGCTCACGCAGGCGTGCGCCATGGTCGACGGGGTCTACCAGGACATCTACGAGGCCCTCAAGCCGGGGGTGCGGGAATCCGACATCGTCGGACTTGCGCATGCCCGCCTGTTCGAGATGGGCTCCGAGTTCGTCGAGGCGATCAACTCGATCGCCGGCGAGCGTTGCAGCCCCCACCCCCACGTGTTCTCCGACCGACTGATCCGGCCCGGCGACCAGGCGTACTTCGACATCATCCATGTGTTCAACGGATACCGGACGTGTTACTACCGGACGTTCGTGGTGGGGCGAGCCACCCAGGCGCAGCGTGACGCGTTCAAGCAGTCACGCGAGTGGATGGATGCCGCCATCGACCTGGTGCGGCCGGGGACGACGACCGACCAGATAGCCAAGGTGTGGCCGCGCGCCGAGGAGTTCGGGTTCAAGGACGAGATGGACGCATTCGGGCTCCAGTTCGGCCACGGAGTCGGGGTGGGCCTGCACGAGCGTCCGATAATCAGCCGCCTGAACTCGCTCGACACGCCCGTCGAGATCAAGGAGGGGATGGTCTTCGCCCTCGAGACCTACGCCCCGGCGGCGGACGGCCGATCGGCGGCGCGCATCGAGGAGGAGGTCGTCGTCACCGAGGACGGCTGCAAGGTGATCACCCTGTTCCCGTGCGAGGAGCTGATGGTGGCGAATGCCTACTGACCCACGCCTCGACTACGCGTTGCGCGATCCGCGGCCGCCGCGACCGGTCGACGAGTCGCTGGCAGATGCGGACATCCCCACGCCGGTGCGGCTCGGGATGTACCGCAAGCTTCACGAGCTGAACGGGTTCGGCAAGCGCGCCCACGACCTGTTCCTTCAGAACCTGGTGAAGGGCACCACGCACCTCTCGCTGGGGATGGAAGCAGTGGCGACGGGATTCGGCGCGGCGATGCGGCCCGACGACTACACGTTCGCCACCTACCGGGGGCACGCCCACGCCCTCGCACGGGGTATGGACCTCGGGGAGGGCCTGGCGGAGCTCCTCGGTCGCGCCAATGGGGTCGTCGGCGGCAAGGGCGGGTCGATGCACCTCACCGATGTCTCGAAGGGGATGATGGGCTCGTACGCCATCATCGGCGCCCATCTCTGCGTCGCCAACGGCGCGGCCTGGTCGGCGCAGATGCGCGGTACCGACCAGGTGGCGGTCTGCTTCTTCGGCGACGGCACCACCAACATCGGGGCGTTCCACGAGGCGCTCAATTTCGCCGTCATCTGGAGTCTCCCGGTGGTGTTCGTCTGCGAGAACAACCTCTACATGGAGTACACCCCGATCGACGTCGTCACCGCGGTGCCGCGCCCGGCGGCCGATCGGGCGCCGGCCTACGGGTTGCCGTCGATCCAGATCGACGGCAACGACCCCGATGCGGTCTACCTGGCGGCATCGGATGCCCTGGAGAAGGCCCGTGCCGGCGGCGGGCCGAGCCTCATCGAGGCGGTCACCTATCGATCGGGGGGCCACTCCCGCGCCGACCCGGGCAAGTATCGCCCACCGGCCGAGGTGGAGGCCTGGAAGGAGCGCGAGCCGATCCCGATGTACCACCGGCGCCTGCTCTCGATCGGCACACCCGAGGAGACGCTCACCGGGATCGCCCGGGAAGTGGCCGAGGCCATCGACGTGGCCACCGACTTCGCCAAATCCGGGCCCGAGCCGCGCGAGGACTCGCTGTTGACCGAGGTGTACGCCGACGGGGGGTCGCGATGGCGGAACTGACGTACCGGGAGGCCGTGGCCGCCGGGATCGCCCAGGAGATGCGACGCGACCCCTCGTTGGTCATGCTCGGCGAGGACATCGCCGCCGCCGGGGGAGTGTTCAAGACGACCGTCGGGTTGCTCGAGGAATTCGGGCCGGATCGGGTCCGCGACACGCCGATCTCCGAACAAGCGATCCTCGGTGCAGCCATGGGGGCATCGATGACCGGCATCCCGGTCATCGCCGAGATCATGTTCTCCGACTTTCTTGCCGTCTGTTGGGACATGGTCGCCAACGAGATCGCCAAGAGCCGGTACATGACGGACGGGCAGGTCAACTTCCCGATGGTCATCCGCACCGCCAACGGCGGCGGGGTCCGGTTCGGCGCGCAGCACTCCCAGAGCGTCGAGAACTGGGCGATGATGATCCCCGGTCTCAAGGTGGTCGCCCCCTCGACCCCCATCGATGTCGTCGGGCTGATGGCGGCATCGATCCGCGACCCGGACCCGGTGGTCTTCTTCGAGCACAAGGCGCTGCTCGCCGCCAAGGGCGAGGTTCCCGAGGGGGAGATCGTCGACCGGCTCGGCGAGGCCCGGGTGGTGCGCCAGGGGGCCGATGCCACCGTCGTGGCATTGGCGCTCATGGTCCCCCGGGCGCTCGACGCAGCCGAGCGACTCGACGGTGAGGGGATTTCGGTGGAGGTGATAGATCTGCGATCCCTGGTGCCCCTCGACACCGCCACGGTGATCGCGTCGGTGGAGAAGACCAGCCGGCTCTTCACGGTCGAGGAGAACCCCCGGCTCTGCGGGTGGGGCGCCGAGGTCGTCTCGATCGTCGACGAGGAGGCGTTCTGGAGTCTCGATGGTCCCAGTATCCGGATCACGACGCCACACATCCCGCTGCCCGCCGCGGCAGCCCTCGAGGACATGGCGCTCCCGTCGGTCGACCGGATCTACGAGACGATCGCCAAGTCCATCGATTCGAGGGGGCAGTAGATGGCGCACCACATCGTCAAGCACCGCGGCGACCTGGAATTCGTCGTGCCCCCTGGGTTCGAAGCGCGCAGCAGCGGCTACACGGCCGACGCGGTGGTGGACGAGGAGGCCGGAGGCGTGCAGATGGGATTCAGCGTCGCCCGTCTCGACCCGGGAGGCCGCGTCGACACCCACCTGCACTCCTTCGAAGAGACGCTGTACGTGATCGAGGGCGACCTGGTGGTCGACACCCCCGATGGCTCCCGGGCCCTCACCACCGGCGACTACGGGCTCCTGCCGGTGGCGACGCCCCATGCGCTGCGCAATGTCTCCGATGCGGTCGTGGAGTTCGCCGAGATGCGGGCCCCGATGCCGAGAGCCCGGCACGAGCACGACACCTACTTCCCCGAGGCGGTCGAGGCGAGGGACCCGGTGCCCATCGACGTGCGTGACCCGAGGACCGTCGCCTTCGGTCACATCGATCCGGAGAACATGGATCCCGACATGCAGACGCAGGATCGTCTTGCGCTGAGCGCCAGCATGCGCACCGCGCTGCTCGTCTACAGCGGCATCACCGTGAAGATGATGATCGACAGCGACCTCGGGGCGGATCTGTCGACGATGTTCATGGTCCAGTACGTGCCGGGCGGGTTCGCCGGCGCCCATGACCACCCGCTGGAGGAGGCCTACCTGTTCCTCGAGGGGGAGGCGGAGGCCAAGTTCGACGGTGAGACCTACCGCCTCGAAGCCGGCGATGTCGCCTGGGCCGGGGTGGGCTGCGTGCACGAGTTCAGGAACGTGGGGAGCGGCCACGTGCGGTGGCTGGAGACGCAGGCCCCTCAGCCTCCGGGTCGCCACTCCTACCGGTTCCGGCGCGATTGGTCCTACCTAGAGGAGCGACTCGGGTGAGTCGCGTCCTGATTCGAGAGGGATGTGTGCTCACGATGGGCCGCACCAACCACCCGCGCGCCGACGTCCTGATCGTCGACGGGCTGATCCAGGAGATCGGCTCCGGCCTGCGGGCACGGGACGCCGAGGTCATCGACGCCGATGGCGCGATCGTCATGCCCGGCTTCGTCGACGCCCATCGCCACGCCTGGGAGACACTGTTCAGGAACATGGGGGAGCCGGTCGGCGTCGACCGCCTCGGTCCCCACTACGGCGCCGACGACGTATACGCCGGCACCCTGGTGGCGCTCCTGTCGGCGCTGGACGCCGGGATCACCACCGTGGTCGACTGGTGCGCGGGCGTGGAACAGGGCCGACTGGAGGCCGCCCGCCGGGCACACGCGGAGTCGGGCGCTCGCACCGTCCTCGTTGCGGGAGCGGCGCCATGGAGCGGCGAGCCGTGGGAGAGGGTCGTCGGGCGCGCCGTCGCGATGGCTGGTCCTCGCCTGACCGCTGCGGCGGGGCCCGGCCCGGGCGACGACTGGTCTCCGGCGCGCGCCGCCGGGCTGAGGATCCACGCCCACGCCGGGACCTCCCCGGAGGAGCGCGGAGCGATCGGCCGGCTGGCAGCGCGCCTCGGGCCCGATGTGACCTTCGTCCACTGCTCGCACGCCGACGACGCCGATCTGGATGCGGTCACCGACGCGGGAG
>DATHSA010000020.1:0-20382 GCA_035464675.1 Acidimicrobiia bacterium | reverse complement strand
GGCGCCGACCCCCCGGGAAGCACCGGCTTGGAGCCGGCCCCCGTGCGGACCCGACCCCAGAGGAAGGCGCGCAGCGGGGCCAGGGTGGCGGTGGGGACCTCGCCGGCCCAGACCAGGTCCCAGATGGCGGCGAGCACCTCCTCGGGATCGCCGCCCCCGGCCGCCTCGTAGAGGTCGCGGAAGAACGAAGCCCCCCGCGTGGCCAGGCGCTCGCGGATCTTCTCGTGGATCTCGCCCGACGGCGCCTCTGTCCCTGTGGGCCAGTGGAGCAGCGGGACCCGGTCGCGCCGGTACAGGGCGAGGCGGCCGTCGCGTCCACCCAGCGTGCCCCGGCCCACCCACACGACTTCGCCGGACGCGGTGAGCGAGTCGAGCAGGTCGGGGGAGTAGTCCAGGCGGGACGACAGCACATCGGGCTCCAGGATCGAGGCCGGCACGGCGGCGCCCTCTAGACGCCCCACCACGTCGAGGAGCCGGCCCTGGGTCGAACCGCCGCCGCCGATGTCGTGCCAGCCGAGGCCGAAGCGCACGAAGGCATCGGGCGGCACCGCCTCGACGTCCTTCCGCAGAGTCGCCAACGAGCGGCGCCGCAGCCGCTGCAACACCTCCGAGTCGACCCACTCCCGTTCGTGCCCGCCGGGGCGGAAGGCCCCGCGCTCGACCCGGCGCCGCTGCTCCAGCGCCTCCAGAGCGGACTGCGCCGCGGCACGGGGGATGCCCAGGTCGCCCGCCGCCTGGTCGGTGGTGAATGGGCCGTGGGTGCGGGCGTAGCGGGAGACGACGTCGCCCATCGGGTCGGGCACCGCCTCGAGGAACGCCTCGGGGACGCCCCGGGGCGGCTGGATGCCGATCGCGTCGCGGAGGCGGCCGGCGTCCTCGGCCGCCGCCCAGCGCTCGGTGCCCCTGTCGGTGATCCGAATCGCCCGCCGCTCGGACTCCAGGTCGGCGAGGTGCGCTTCGGCCGCGCCGGGCTCGGTGAGCCGGGCCGCCACCTCTTCGGCGGTCAGCGGCCCGAGGTGGCGGAGCAGGTCGGCCGCGCCGTCGCGTCCCCGCTCCTTCGACCGCGGCGAGAGCCGCTGCAGGTCGGCCTCCACCGAGGCGATGGCATCCGCGTCGAGCAGGTCGCGGAGCGCCGGCTCCCCGAGCAACTCCCGGAGCAGCTCCTGGTCGACGGTCAGCGCCATCGCCCTCCGCTCGGCCAGCGGGGCGTCGTACTCGTACATGAACGACGCCACGAAGTCGAAGGTCAGCGAGGTGGCGAACGGGCTGGGTCCGGTGGTCTCCACTGCGGTGACCCGCACCTTGCGCGACCGCACGTCGGCGAGGAGCTCCCGCAGCGCCGGCAGGTCGAAGTGCTCCTGGAGGATCTCCCGGTAGGTCTCGAGGACGATCGGGAACGTCGGGTAGCGGCGCGCCGCCTCGAGCAGCGAGGTGGAGCGCCGGCGCTGCAGCCACAGGGGGGTCCTTCGGCCCGGGCGGCGGCGGGGGAGTAGGAGGGCGCGGCCGGCCGCCTCGCGGAACCGGCCTGTGAAGAGGGCGCTCGTGCCGACCTCGTCGACCACCAGGTTCTCCACCTCGTCCGGGTCGATCACGAGCTCGTCGGCATCGGGGACCTCGTCGGCATCGGGGAACCGCACGATGATCCCGTCGTCGGACCACACCGCGTCGACCTCGAAGCCGTGGCGCTCCCGCATCCGGCGGGTGATCGCCAGCGCCCACGGGGCATGGACCCGGGCACCGAATGGGGAGAGCACCACCAGGCGCCAGTCGCCGATCTCGTCGCGGAACTTCTGGGCGACGATGGTGCGGTCGGTGGGCACCGCACCGGTGGCCTCCTGCTCCTCGGCGAGGAACGCCACCAGGTTCGCCGCCGCCCGCGGGTCGAGGTGATAGCCGGACTCCAGCCGGGCCCGGCCCTCGTCGGGGTCGAGGCCGGCGATCTCCCGGATGAAGGCGCCCAGGGCCCGGCCGGTCTCCAGCGGCCTGCCCTGGGCATCCCCGTGCCAGAAGGGGAGGCGGGCGGCGCGTTCACCCGGGGCGGGGATCACCGACACCCGGTCGTGGGTGATGTCGGCGATCTTCCACGAGGACGAGCCGAGGACGAAGACGTCACCGACCCGGCTCTCGTACACCATCTCCTCGTCCAACTCGCCGACGCGTCCTCCCTCGGGGAGCACCACCGGGAAGAGACCGCGGTCGGGGATCGTCCCGGCGTTGGTGACCGCCAGGAGCTTGGCATTGCCCCGAGCCGTCAGCGTGCCCGTGACCCGGTCCCAGGTGAGGCGCGGCTTCAACTCGGCGAAGTCGTCGGAGGGATACCGCCCGGCGAGCATGTCGAGCACCGCCTCGTACGGACCGCGCCCCAGGTCGCGGTAGGGGGCGGCGTGGCGGACCAGATCGAAGAGGTCGTCGGCGTGGCGGTCTTCCACGGCGACCATGGCCACCGCCTGCTGGGCGAGCACATCGAGGGGGTTCGCCGGGATGCGGGTCTCCTCGATCTTGCCCTCGAGCATTCGCTCGACGATCAGCGTCGCCTCCAGGAGGTCGCCGCGGTGCTTGGGAAACACCCGGGCCTTGCTGGGGACCCCCACCTGGTGCCCAGCACGGCCCACCCGTTGCAGGCCGTGCGCGACGGTCGCCGGCGACTCCACGAGCACAACCAGTTCCACGGCCTCCATGTCGATGCCGAGTTCCAGCGAGGAGGTGGCGACGACGCAGCGCAGGTCTCCCGACTTGAGGGCGTCCTCGATCTCCACACGCTGCTCGCGCGACACCGAGCCGTGGTGGGCCCGGGCGATCTCCTCGCCGGCCAGGTCGTTGAGCGAGGCGGCGATGCGCTCCACCAGTCCGCGGCTGTTGGAGAAGACGATCGTCGAGCGGTGGGACATCACCAGGTCGAGGATCTCCGGGTACACCGCAGGCCAGATGGACCGACTCGGCATACCCTCCTCGTCGACGGTGCCCGGCTCGGTCATGTCCTCCACCGGGACGACGATGTCGACCTCGAGCTCCGAGGACGCCGCGGCGTCGACGATCTCCACCGGCCGGGGCTGCCAGTCGTCGGCTTCGGGCACGCCGCCACCGAGGAATTCGGCGATCCTCTCGAGGGGGCGCTGGGTGGCGCTGAGCCCGATCCGCTGCGGGGGCCGGGTGGTGATCTCCTCGAGGCGCTCCAGGCTGACCGCGAGGTGGGCGCCGCGTTTCGACCCGGCGACCGCGTGGACCTCGTCGACGATCACCCAGCGGACCGACGCCAGGATCTCCCGCACCTGGGAGGTGAGCATCAGGTAGAGGCTCTCCGGGGTGGTGATGAGGACGTCGGGGGGATGGCGGATCATCCGACGGCGCTCGTCGGAGGGGGTGTCGCCGGTGCGCATCGCGGTGACGATCTCCGGCACCTCGAGGCCGAGCCGGGTGGCGGCGTTGGCGACGCCTCGCAGCGGGGCGCGCAGGTTGCGGTCGATGTCGTAGGCGAGGGCCTTCATGGGCGAGATGTAGAGCACCCGGCACCGCTCCCGCTCGGGCGGCGTGGGCTCGGCGAAGAGGCGGTCGATCGCCCACAGGAACGCAGCCAGGGTCTTCCCCGACCCGGTAGGGGCATGGATCAGGGTGTGGCTCCCCCCGGCGATCGCCTTCCAGCCGCCTTCCTGCGCCGGCGTCGGCGCCGCAAACGACCCCTCGAACCAGGACCGGGTCGGCTCGGTGAACAGGTCGAGGGACGCCATGAGGGGAATGTACCCGGGGGGTGGGACACAGGAACCGTCGCCCGTCGCCCGTCGCCGACCGGCACCCCCTGTCGCCCAACCGGCCCCACGCGTCCCTACCCTTCTCGCGATGGTCGGCTTCGACTACGCCTCCTGGGGTGCCCGCTCCTCGTTCGTCGGGGTACCCCGGCGCGACCTGGACTCGATCGGCGACGCCGGCGTGGTCATCCTCGGGGCACCATTCGACTGGGGGACCACCAACCGGCCCGGAGCCCGCTTCGGGCCCAAGGCGATCCGGGAAGCCGACTACCTGGACCCCGACGGCAAGCGACCGCATCTCGACACCGGGATCGATCCGCTGGAGATCCTCGGCGTGGTGGACATCGGTGACATCCATGTGATCCCCGGGTACGTGGAGGAGAGCATCGACCGGATCCGGGAGGTGGTTTCCCGGGTCGCAGGTGCCGGTGCCGTCCCGCTGGTCCTCGGCGGCGATCACACCATCACCTTCCCAGATGCCGGCGGTGTCGCCGACATACACGGGCACGGCGAGATCGCACTGATCCACTTCGACGCCCACGCCGACACCGGCGAGAGCCACTACGGGAAGCTCCACGGCCACGGCACCCCGATGCGCCGTCTCATCGAGTCGGGTGCGGTCCCCGGACATCGCTTTGTCCAGATCGGCCTGCGCGGCTACTGGCCCGACCCGCCCGTGGTGGAGTGGATGCGCGGCGAGGGCATGCGCTCGTTCTTCATGGCCGAGATCGTCGAACGCGGCCTGGCCACCGTGGTCGACGACGCCGTGACCCACGCCGCCGATGGCGCCAAGGGAGTGTTCATCTCGGTCGACATCGATGTCGTCGACCCCGGGGCAGCACCCGGGACCGGCACGCCCGAGCCTGGAGGAATCACAGCCCGGGAGTTGCTCGACACGGTGCGCCGGCTCGGCAAGGAACTGAACGTGGTCGGCGCCGACGTGGTCGAGGTGGCCCCCGCCTACGACTCGTCCGACATCACCGCCCTGCTCGCCAACCGGGTCGTCCTGGAGTTGCTCAACGGAATGGCGCAAAGGGCCGCCTCCGGCGGCCCGCAATAGGCAAGTCCCGCGTATCGCGTTGGCGAGAACGGTAAGGCATCTGCCTTCGAGCCAACACGCCGCCCTGCGCGATACGCGATACGACTGAGTCGTCGAAGGGCCTCGCACGCGTCCTGTCGTATTGCGTATTGCGAATCGCGTATTGCGTCGGGCGCCAGAGGCGGCCGACAATGCCCCATGGACATCGCCGTCAACCTGGCCGAGACCTACCTACGGCTCAACGGGTATCTCACCCTCAGTGAGTTCGAGGTGCAGGAACGCCGCGCCGACGGCACCTTCCGCGCCGTGACCGACATCGACATCATGGCGATACGGTTCCCCGGCGAGATCTATGCGGCCGACCCCCACGAGGGCCCGGACACCCGGCTGCTGCTTCTCGCCGATTCAGAGCTGCGGCTGGAGCCGGATCAGATCGATGTGATCGTCGGCGAGGTCAAGCAGGCGGAGGCCGAGTTCAACCCGGGTATTCGCAGCCACAAGGTCCTCCATCAGATGCTCCGGCGCATCGAGTGGCTGTTCGACGGGGACCTGCGACAGGTGGTCGACGACCTGGCATCCCGGGACGCGTGTGTGGCGCCGGCTCGCGGCGGGGGTGAGATTCGGGTGCGGCTCGTGGCATTCGGAAGAGCGCCGAAGTGCGATCTCAACACGATGACGCATTCGCACATGGTTTCGACGCTCCTGCGCTTCTTCTCGGGCACGGACATGGCCTTCCGGCCGGTCCAATTCCGCGACCCCGCGCCGGCGATGCTGAGCCTGCTGTTGAAGAGCGGATTCGACGTGTCGCGTGAGCTGATGCCTCCCGAAGAGGAAGCCGCCGGCGATTGATCACCCGGCCCAGGTGGGGAGGCTCACCCTCTCGTCGAACTGGCGGACGGGTGGGTCGCCGATGAATTCGTCGATCCGCACCTCTATCAGGAATGCGGTGCAACCCACATCGATGTGGCCGCCATAGGCATCTCCTGACTCGTCCCCGAACGCAGCGTGGATGTGCACGAAGGGCTTCCCGTCGAGCATCGAGATGTTCCCGAGGCCGGAGAGGACCTCGAGGTGCCGCTCCAGGGTGAAGTCGCGGTACTCCCGGGCCTCCTGGTCGTAGTAGCGGAGCGATGCCCTCTGAACCGCTCCGAGGAAGTTGACCCAGCCGGCCCGGATGTCCCGTTGGTGTGCGAAGGCGGTGATCGATTCGAGGATGTCGTCGCCCGGGTCGAGTTTGAGGAGATGGGTCTTCCCGATCTCGAACTCGAAGTGAGCGCTCATCCCGCCGCCTTCACCAGTGCCCGGGCCCGGTCGGGGTCCACCGGTGCCGTCGTCACGCCGCCCTCCTTGACGGCGGTGCCGACGATGGCGCCGTCGCATACCTCGAGGATGTCGGCCACGGTCGAGGCATCGACGCCGGAACCCGCGTAGAGGGGGGCATCGGGGACCGCCTTCCGCACCGCGGCAAGGCGGGCGTCGTCGACGGGATCGCCGGTCCCGGCGCCGCTCACCACGATCCCATGCGCGCCCGCGCGCTGCCAGAGATCGCGAGCGGCCTGCTCTATCGACAGTCCCGGGGGAGGGGCGGCGTGCTTGACGAACACGTCGGCGAGCACCTCGACCCCGGGACAGATGGAGGCACGTAGACGGGCGACCTCGGCGGCGCGTCCTGTGATCGGCCCCTGATCGGTGGACATCGTGCCACTGAGCACGTTCACCCGGATGAAGTTCGCGCCGGTGGCGGCCGAGACCGCCAACGCGGCGCGGGCGTCGTTGCGCAGCACATTCACTCCTACCGGCATGTCGACCGCCTCGGTGATCGCCGACACCGCCCGGGTCATGGCCGCCACCGTGACCTTGGGCACGTCGTCGGCGAAGAACGGGGCGTCACCGAAGTTCTCCACCAGGATCGCATCGAATCCGGAGTCGGCGAGACGGTGGGCGTCGAGGAGGGCGGCTGCGACGACGGGATCGAGGTCGCCGTCGTAGCGGGGTGACCCCGGGAGCGGTCCGAGGTGCACCATCCCGATGAGCCTCACCGGGGCTCCGTCATAGGAAGATGCTCGCCACCTCGAGGGCGGTCTCGGCGACATCACCGGTGGCGCTGAGGGTGTCGGCCTTCGAGGCGTCCAGGCGGCCGACCACGAGGCGGCACCACTCACCGGCCTGGCCGCGGATCACCTGATCGGAGCCCTCGGGGCCGAACACCCAGCGGGCGTACGCGGGACCGACGAGCTCCACCCGCACCGTGTCGTCGTAGTCCTCGTCCGCGGCCTTGAAGGCGTGCGGGAGGGTCGCCCAACCGAGCCAGGCGACGTGCCGGAGGCGGGGGGTGTCGACGATCTCCTTGTCGAGGCCCTCGAGGATCCCGAGGCCCCGGGCCCAGGTCTCGGCGAGGCGCAGGGTGGCGAACGTCCGGGCGCTGACCTTGCCGTCGACCCACATCACCCGCTCATCCGCCTTCATACGGCTGAGGGCGTCGACGACGTCGGCGCGGGCGAACCGCCACCACTCGATGACCTCCTGAGGGCGCTTGCCCTTCCCCTTGGCGGCCCCGGCGGCCACGAACGCGTCGAGGTCGTCGTAGGAGTTGACGTCCTTTCGCACCGTCTTGTCACCGGTCAGGGCGCGGGCGGCGTGCTGCTCCTCCCAGGCGAGGATGGCGATCGTCTCCTGGACGGTGAAGCCATCGACGCGCTTCTTCCAGTCTCGATCGGGGGCGCGCTGCAGCGACTGATCGAGACCCTGCTGTTCGGCGACGAGGTCGGCCAGGATCTCCCGCATGGGATTCCAAGGGTAATCGGTCTAGGTGTTCCTCAACTCGTGACGGCGTCGTTGAGGGTGTCGATCAGCCTCCGCAGGCGCCCCAGGCTCCGGCGGTCGAAGTGGAGGCGGAGGCGGGGCAGGTCGACATGGTCGTCGTCGGTGATCTCCGGGTCGGTGGCCTCGATCGCCTCGATTCGCCCCGACGCCAGGAGGTCCGAGTACTCGTCGTTGAGCCGCTGCACCAGGGCATCGTCGGCCTTGGACCGCATGCGGAGCACCAGGTGGTCGCCCACGTATCGCTGGGAGTGATAGTTGGCGTAGAAGTGGGTGATCTCATCGGCGGCCTCGTCGATCTCGGTGGTGTGGGTGAACAGGGCGAGGTCGTCGGGGGCGATCATCCCCTGCTCGATCAGGGTGCCCCGCACGAAGTCGAGCCAGCCGTCCCAGTAGCTCGATCCCTCCGCCTCCATCAGCACGATCGGGTGGAGCGTCGTCTTTCCGGTCTGGGTGAGGGTGAGCAGCTCGAAGGTCTCGTCCTGGGTGCCGAAACCGCCGGGGAACAGGGCGAACGCGTTCGACTCCTTTACGAACATCAGCTTCCGGGTGAAGAAGTACTTGAAGTTGATCAGGCGGGCGTCGTCGACGTATGGGTTGGCCGAGGCCTCGAACGGAAGTCGGATGTTCACCCCGAACGAGTAGTCGCCCCCTGCCCCGCGGTTTGCCGCCTCCATGATCCCCGGGCCGGCACCCGTCACGACCATCCACTTCTCGGTGTCGGCCATGCGGGAGGCGAAGTCGGCCGCCAGGCGGTAGTTGGGGTGCTCGGGCGGCGTGCGGGCCGACCCGAACACGGTCACCTTGGGAATGTGCCGGTAGTGGGCGAACACCATGAAGGCGTAGCGCAGCTCCTTCAGCGCGGCGTTGATCAGCTTGAGGTCGCCGCGGCCCGCCCGGTCACGGTGCAGCTTGAGGGCCGTCACGATCATCTCGCCGATCAGATCCGCGTCACCCGGTTCGAGCGTGCCCAGGGTGTCGGCAACCAGCGCGGCGATCCGCTCGTCCAGTTCGGGATCGCCGATGTCATAGCGAGGCATGGGGGGAAGACGGTAGTTAGTGCGTCGGGGGTGTTTGCGCGCCCGTTGCCCGTTGCCCGTTACCCGTCTCCCGTCCAGACTGGCTAGACGGGAGACGGGCGACGGGAGACGGGCCTGCACATCGTCTGGGACTGGAACGGGACATTGTTCGACGACCACCCTCTGGTCGTCGCCTCGGTCAACGCGTCTCTGGCACGCCTGAACGGACCGGAGATCGATGCCGCCGAGTACCGGCGCCACTTCGTTCGGCCTCTCCATGTCTTCTACGAGCGCCTCCTCGGCTCCCCGATCGACGACGGCCTGATGCAGCAGATCGACGACACCTTCCAGGAGGCATACGCCTTGGGGATCGAGACCGTCGACCTCACCGCCGATGCCCGCCAGGCCGTCGAGCAGGTCGCCGCGTCGGGCGCCACCCAGTCGATCGCGTCGATGCTGTGGCACGACGTCCTCGTTTCCACCGTCATGCGATTCGGCCTGGAGGAGCGGATGGTCGCCCTCGATGGCCACCGCGGCGGCGTCGGCGAGACGAAGGAGGCACACCTGCGGTCCCACGTCGAGCGGCTGATCGCCCGGCATCCCACGATGGAGCGCACCGCCATGGTGGTGATCGGCGACATCACGGACGACGCCGCCGCGGCTCGTGCCGCCGGGGTGGGATGCGTGCTGTACGACGGCGGCAGTCAGGACCGGGAGATACTCGAACGCCAGGGCTTCCCGGTGGCGTCGACCTTGCTGGAGGCGGTGGCGACGGCGCTGGGTTGATGAGCGTCGGCAGGCTCCACCGCCTACATTCGCGAGCGATGAAGATCACCCGACTCCACCAGGTGGCTCAGAAAGCCGAGGACCTCGATCGGGCCACGGCGTTCTATCGGGACGTGCTCGGGCTGAGGCACATCGCCTCGTTCGACCCGCCCGGGCTGGCCTTCTTCGACCTGGGAGGCACCCGCCTGTTGATCGAGCGCGGTGCCCCCTCCTCTCTCATCTACCTCGCAGTCCCGGACATCGAAGCGGCCGTCTCCGATCTCCGCGACCAGGGCGTCGAGATCACCTCGGAGCCCCACCGGATCTTCGACGACGCCGACGGCACGTTCGGCGAGCCAGCCGAGGAATGGATGGCGTTCTTCGAGGACAGCGAGGGGAATCTGGTGGGGCTGGTGGAGCGGAGGTAGGCCTTCCGCCTTCCGCCTTCCGCAAGACTCGCGTAGACGTGTTCGTGCCGCGTCGACCAGGCTGTCGAATCGCGAATCGCGAATCGCGGCCGAGCGCAGCGAGGCCTACTTGAAGGGCGGCCCCTCTGGCCCTCTCCGCGCCACCGCCGACCAGACCGTCTCGTAGTGGTCCAGGTCGTAGGGATCGATGTGGCTGAGGACGAACTCCTCCCAGGTGCGGCGCAGCGGGTCCTCGTCCTTCGAGTACATCCACAGGCCCGCGGGGATGCGGTCGAGGACCGTACGGAGGCTCATCGGGGTGCCCACCCGGGTGCGGGCATCGGCCGAGGTGAACGACTCGTTGACCTCGACGGCGAGGCGGGCGATGGTCGTGACGAAAGGGTCTTTCATCTTCGGGTAGCGGCGACGCAGCATCGCCTCGATCTGCTCGGCGTCGGGGAACTGCTTCTCCCAGATCACCCAGCGGTCGGCGAACGCCTTGTTGAGGGTCTGGGTGCCGGCGTAGTCGCGCAGGTCGGTGGGGTTGAGCGTCCCGAATATGCGGGTGTCGTCGCGCAGGTGCACCGTCTCGCCGGTGGGCAGATCGAGCGCCTGGTAGCGGTCGAGCAGGGCGTGGAGGGCGAACAGCGTCTCCGCCCCGGCGGCATTGAGCTCGGACAGGTTGATCAGCGCCGGGCCGCGGAGTGCCCGGGTGATGTCGCCGTCCTCCCAACGGCTCTCGGTGCCGCCCCTGCCGTCGCCGTAGAGCTTGACGGACCCGATCAGGGTGATGTCGCGGACCTCGCCGGTGAGGGGGATCCGGTAGTAGGGAAGCCCGAGGTGGGCGGCGAACTGCTCGAGGTCGTGGTCCTTGCCGGTGCCCATGTGGCCGCGCAGAGCCAGGTGGAGCGGGGTGTCGACCAGGCCGGCTCGGCGCACCTCCTCGATCGCGGCCAGCCGGTAGAGCATCCCCAGGTCGACATAGTGAGGATCGAGGACCGGGATCTTGCCGGCCCGTTGCTCGTGATCCGGGACGTCGTCCGGAACCGAGAAAGTCGTGAGCTCGATCGGCTTTCCCCGGCCCGTCGGGTCGTCGAACTTGACGGTCTCAGGCACTTTCGCTCCTTAGGGGGTGAACTAATGGGTCGCTGGCTCCATCATGTCTCGGCTTGCCACAAGCCGAGACATGATCCCGGGGCGAGCCCATCAGCTCACCCCCTCTGTTTCCTGTCGATCGTATAGAAGGCTCTCGTGGGCCCACCAGGTGTCGCCACCCGAGAGGGCGATGCTCTTGCGGAGTGCGGATCGGACGCCGTCGATCATGGCCCGGGTGAGCGCCTCGGGCCGGGCCACCACCTGGCTCCGAGAGTAGGCCGCCTCGACGGTGGCGTCGCCGATGCCGATTCCGAGCACGGTCGTGCCCGAGTTCTCGACCTCGTCGACGGAGGCGGCCAGCGCCTCCACCGAGCCCCTGGTCATGCCGTCGGCGAGCACCACCAGCATCCGCACCTGGGCGCTCCGCCGCCCCAGGCGCTCGGCGGCGTGGCTGACATTGAGCTCGTCGACGTTGGCCGCCTTCTCGAACATCGACACCGGCGGCGAGCTGCCGGCCTCCTTGCGAGCCACCGTCGCTGCCTCCGAGGGCTTGGCTGCAGTCCAGAACAGGCCGGCCAGCGCCGGCTCGGCCGCCTCCCAGCGCTGGTCGAAGGGTTTGACCAGGTAGTGATTGATCGTCCGGGTGAGGCGGTCGGCGGCTCCGCCCTGGCTGCGACGCAGGGCCCCCCTGGTGTGGTTGAGCCGGTCGACGTAGGTGCGCTCGGTGTCGTCGACGCGTGAGGCGAACGCCCTGTTGAACAGCGACACTTCGAACTCCACCTGGAGCTCGTCGCACAGCTTGGCGAGGGTCCAGGCCCCGAGAGTGGCGGCCGCCATCGCCCACGGCGCCTTCACGCCCCCGGGCAGGGGCCGAGGCTGCAGCATGCTCGCCGATCCGTCGACGAGGAGGCTCACGGCATAGGCGCGCCGCGTCGGCAGCGACCTTCGTTCGAACATCCTCTGGTACAGGCCGGCACCCAGGAACAGCGCCGCGTATGGGGAGAGGTCGCCGGCGTCGTAGCCCGACCGCAGCCCGCGGCGCTGGTTCGCCACGAACAGCGGATACAGCTCGCCGGATATGTGGCGGTGGGCGACGTCCCAGCGGCGTGCCGCCTCGTCGAGGGCTCCGCGGCCGTCGGAGGCGAACCGGGCGAAGCGGTCCGGGATCGGGGAGACGATCAGCTTGCCGCTCTGCCCGGTGGGCAGGTAGACGTCGGGGCCTTCAGACACCCGCAGGATCTGGTCGGTCGCCGGGTCGCCGGCCTCATCGGTGTCCCCCTTGGTGCCCTTTTCGGCGGCCATGGCCTGAGTCGATCGCTTCGTGGCGTCATAGGACTCGGCGTCGCGCAGGATCGGCGTGATCATCCGGACCGCGTCCACCCCCTCGTCGATCCGATCCCGGTCGAGCTCTTGACGAGCCTCCGTCTGGGGCTTGGACTCGGAGGGTGACGCCTCGGTGAGCAGGCCGTGCTCGCGGGCGACCGCCAGCAGGGCGAGCCCGATCCCCGCCGTCTCCCAGGGCCCGTCAGCCTCGCGGGCTTCGCCGATGAGATCGGTGGCGTCGTCGAGCGCGGCCGCCACCGGCGCGGAGGAGAGGCCCTGCAGGGTCTCGATCTCCTGATACCCGCCCACCGCCAGGAAGCAGCAGAGGGCGAACTGGCCCATGGGCCTCGCCTGTCCCATGGCCGCCGGAACCGACGCTCGGTACAGATCGCCGAGCACCGACCGCGCTCCCGGCCAGATGCCCAGGTGCTGGGCCTCCTGGCGGGCGTCCTCGAGGGCCAGGAACATCGCCTCCGCGGCCGGCCCGCCGGCACGGTCGAGCGCCTCGAGCAGCGAGAAGGAATCCTCTGGAAGCGGTTCGTCGACGTCGGGGAACCACTCCGGAGGGAGGGGCCGCGGCTCGTCCAGATCGGTGGCGACCAGATGGACCGCCTCGTGAAGCGCGGAGGCCAGCGCCACCTCGGATGGGGTCACCGGGGCCCGTCGGGCGTAGGCCGCCTGGAAGACGCCCGGATCCATGACGATCTCCCCGACCTCGGCTGCGGTTCGCGAGCCGAGGCGAACCCGGAGATCGTCGTTCTCGGCCAGGGACCGAGCGAAGCGGGTCACGGCCGGTGCCACACGCTGGTAGCGAGCCACGACCGCCTCGACCGCCCGCTCTTCGGGCGGGAGGATCTCGGTCAGCAGGGCTTCGTCACGGGCGCGCACAGCCGCCCATTCTCCCATGCCCGACCCTGTGGCGGGTCGGTTGGGAGCCCGACGGGGGAACGACGCCATGGTTAGACTCATTGGTTCCGGGGGTACGAGCACACGCGCGTTCCCGGGCCCGATGAATGAAGGGGAAACAACACATGAAATCGAGCAAGAAGCTACGGCACCTGGGTGCCCTTCTCGTGGTGCTCGCCCTCGTCGCCACCGCGTGCGGTGACGACGACGCGACGACCACGACGAGTGGCCCAGACGGTGGCGCGGCGGCTCCGTTCACCGCCACGTTCGGATACGTGCTGCCACAGACGGGCGGCCTGGCGTCGATCGCCGACGCGTTGATCAAGCCGTTGGAGATGGCGAACGAGGAGATCACTGCGGCGGGCGACACATTGACCCTGATCCCGACCGACAGCGGCACCGATGCTGCGATCGCCACGACCGCGGTCGAGGGTCTGCTCAACCAGAACGTGAGCGCCATCATCGGCCCGGCGGCGACGGGTGTCTCGCTGGCCGTGATCGACCGCATCACCGGCGCCTCGGTGCCGATGTGCTCGCCGTCGAACACCGGTGCGATCTTCACCACCTATGAGGACAACGGGTTCTATTTCCGCACCGCACCGCCTGACAACCTGCAGGGCAAGGTGCACGCGGACATGATCACCGCCGACGGTGCGACCCGTGTGGCCGTTGCATATCGAAGTGACGAGTACGGGCGGGGCCTCGCAGAGTCGATCCGCGACAATCTCGTCGCCAATGGCGTCGAGGTTCCCGAGTTCATCGAGTTCGACAAGGATGGGACCAGCTTCGACGCCGAGGCGGCACAGATCGCCGCCGCCGGTGTGGATGCCGTCTCGTTCATCCCGTTCGCCGAGGGTGCTGCGTTCCTGCAGGCACTCATCGAGGCGGGTGTCGGACCGGATGACGTGGCGGTCTACACGGCCGACGGATTCGTCGACAACGTGAAGGCGGCGGACGTCGATCCCGACGACCCGGCGGTTCTCGAGGGCGTACGTGCCACGTATCCCTCGGTCGCTCCGCCGAGCGGTGAGCCGACGTTCCCGGACCGCTTCGCGGCGTTCGCGCCCGATGCTCCGCTCGTCTTCTCTGCGCATGCGTACGACTGCATCATCATCTTCGCCCTTGCCGCGGTGGCCGCTGGGTCGACCGATCCGGTGGCCATCCAGGCCCAGGTCAATGCCGTGACCCGGAATGGGGTCAACTGCAATCGCTACGCCGAGTGCCGTGACCTGCTCCTGGCGGGCGAGAACATCGACTACGACGGCGCCAGTGGAACGCTTGACTTCGTCGAGGCCGGAGAACCCGGTGCGGGTACGTATACGTTGCTGACGTACAACGCCGAGGGTGACCAGGACGTCGACGCCACCGTCGACGTTCCCTGACCGAATCCATCGGAGATGAAACGGGGGCCCTTGCGGGCCCCCGTTTCGCGTTCCGGACCGCTGGATCGGATGTCCCTACGGCTGCCGACCCAAAGTTCCCAGATAGAGGTCGATCACCTTGGGGTCGTGAAGCAGTTCGCTCCCGGTGCCCTCGTGGGCGTTTCGGCCCTGGTCGAGCACGTAGGCGTGATCGGAGATCATGAGGCAGCGGCGGGCGTTCTGCTCGACCATGACCACCGACACGCCCGTGTCGACGATCTCCCTCACGGTGTCGAAGACCGTGTCCTGCATCTGTGGGGAGAGCCCGGCCGACGGCTCGTCGAGTAGGAGGACGCGAGGGCTCATCATCAGCGCTCGGCCGATCGCCAGCATCTGACGCTCGCCACCCGAGAGGTTGATGGCTCGCTGCGACCGCCGTGCGGCGAGCAGCGGGAAGACTCGGGTCACCGCGGAGAGACGTTCTTTCCATCGATCGGGTGCCAGATAGAGACCCATCCGGAGGTTCTCTTCGACGGTCAGGGTCCTGAAGACGTTGGCGAGCTGGGGCACGTAGCCGATACCGCGAGCCACCAGCTCATGCGCCGGCATCGTCGTGATGTCGTCTCCCTCGAAGGTGACCGTGCCGCTGCGGACCGGGATCAGGCCGAAGAGGGCCTTGACCAGGGTCGACTTGCCGGCCCCGTTGGGCCCGATGACGCCGACCAATTCCCCGGCGCCGACCTCGAGGTCGACGCCGCGCAGGATGTCGACGCCCGGCAGGTAGCCGGCGACCACGCCCTCGGCGACCAGCAGCGGGGTTCGTTCCCTCATCCCGGAACCTCGCCGTGGTGCGCACCCAGGTAGGCGTCGATGACCGCCGGATTGCGGGCGACCACGCCGGACGGGCCCTCGGCGATGATCTTCCCCTCGCTCATGCACACCACCCAGTCACTGATCTCCTGGACGACGTCCATGTCGTGCTCGATGAACACCACGGTCATCCCGTCGTCGCGCAGCCGGGTGATGTGACCGAGCAGCGACTGGGTGAGGGCGGGGTTCACGCCGGCAGTCGGCTCGTCGAGCATGATGAGCTCCGGTCCGATCATCAGAGCGCGGGCCATTTCGAGGAGTTTGCGCTGGCCCCCGGAGAGGCTCCCTGCGTATTCGTCGGCCATGTGCGCCAATCCGAAGCGCTCGAGCATCTGTCGTCCCCGGGCCTCGTTGTCGGCTTCCACCTGTCGCCACCGTCCGAAGAGGGCTCCGGCGAGTCGCTCGCCGACGGGGTGCTTGGCGGCGACCAGGACGTTGTCCAGGACGGTCAGCCTGGCCAGGGAGCGTGTCAGCTGGAAGGTGCGGACCATCCCGCGCCGGGCCACCCGGAACGACGAGATCCCGACCAGTGGCCCGCCGTTGAGATGCCACTCGCCCGCCTGGGCCGAGTCGAATCCGGAGAGAACGTTGAAGAGCGTCGTCTTCCCGGCGCCATTGGGCCCGATGAGCGAGGTGATGGTGCCGCGCTGGACCTCGAGGTGCTCGACGTCGACGGCGTGGACGCCGCCGAAGTGCCGCCGAATCGAGTCGGCGACGAGTATCGGGTCCGGCTTCGCGGCGCCGGGCTCGGGGGCGACCGATGCCAGGGCTTCACTGGACATCGAGGAGCAACTCCTCCTTGGATCCGAAGATCCCCTGGGGTCGATACGCCATGAGCCACATCAAGCCTATGCCGAACAGCATGAACCGGAGTGGGCCGATGTCGGTGCCGTCCAGGGACTGCCCGAACCACCCGGCCAGCAGGGCTTCGGTCATGAACTCGTCCAGGAACTCGAAGAGGAACCAGAACAGCACCGAGCCGACCAGGGGACCCCAGATCGTTCCCGGCCCACCGATGATCACGACCGTGAACGCGTAGAAGGTGAGCAGCGGGATGTAGGTGTCGGGCGCCACGTTCTGCTGGTCGATGGCGAGATACGCCCCGGCGAGGGCGCCGATCGCCCCTCCCACCATCAACGCCTGGATCTTGTAGAGGAAGACGTTCTTGCCGAGGCTGCGGACAGCGTCTTCGTCTTCGCGGATCGCCTTGATCACGCGTCCCCACGGACTCCTCACGAGCCGCCGCACCAGGAGTGTCACCAGAACGACGAGGATCCACCCGACCAGCACCACCCACGCCGTCCGCTCACTGAATCGCAGGGTCCCGATGCCGTACCGCCCCGCGGGAAGTGGATTGAGTTCGAAGAACCCGTTGGCGAAGCGCTGGATGCCGAATATTCCCTTTGTGAGTGGGGCGGCGAGCCGGGAGCGCACCAGCAGACGGAGGATCTCGCCCACGGCGATCGTCACTATCGCCAGATAATCGGCCCGCAGGCGCAGGGTGGGGATGCCGATCAGCAACGCCAGGATCAGCGCGAGGACGAGTCCGATCACGAAGCCCAGCCAGAGTGGCCCACCCTGGTCGACTGTGATGGCCGTGCCGTACGCCCCCACGAGCATGAACGCGACGTGCCCGAAGTTGAGCAATCCGGTGTAGCCGAATTGAAGGTTGAGCCCGACCGCGGAGAGGGCATAGGCGGCCGCCGGAACCCCGATCGCCGAACGGGCCGACTCGACGAAGATGCTGACCCAGTCCATCAGCCCACCCGCTCCGCGGTTCCGAGCAGGCCCTGTGGCCTGAACAGCAGCATGACCACCAGTATCCCCAGGGCCACTGCGGTCTTGAACTCGACCGGCACGACGAGGGTGCTCATCTCGACGGCCACGCCGATGGCGAAGCCGCCGATCATCGCTCCGAATGCCGTCCCCAGCCCGCCGAGGATCACGGCGGAGAAGATCAGGAGGAGGATCTTGAAGCCCATGTCCCACTGCACCTGCTCGCTGGCTCCGAGGAGGATCCCCCCGAACGCGGCGAGTGCGGCTCCGAGCACCCAGGTCACCATGATCACCCTGTTGACGTCGATCCCGGACGCTTCCGCCAGGTCGCCGTTGTCCGACACCGCCCGCATCGCGGTACCCATCTGTGTCCTGACGAAGAACAGCCCCACCAGGGCGAGGGTCACCGCCGCCACCACGATCACGACGAGCGTCTTGGGGACGACAGGCGCACCGAGGAAGTCGATCGGCGTCTGGACGGCGAATTGCGCGTAGGGCTTGGGGAGCCCTGAGAACACCACCAGGATCGCGTACCGGATGACGAAGGACAGGCCGATCGAGATCACGATCAGTGACACCAGGCCCGACTTCCGCCGTCTGAGCGGCCGCCAGAGCCACGCCTCCTGTGCTCCTCCGAAGATGCCGCTGATGACCAGTGCCGGAATGATCGCGAGCAGTAGCGGCCATCCGGGTCCAACGGGAGAAGTGCTGAAGAAGAAGGCGAGCATGGCACCCAGGGTGACCAGATCCCCATGGGCGAAGTTGACGAGTCCGGTGACCCCGAACACGAGGGACAGGCCTATCGACGAGAGAGCGATGATCGCTCCCAACTTGAGGCCGATGAGGAACAGTCCCCACACTCGCTGCCATCTGCCGACCGTGCCCGAGAGCCCGGGCCCCAGATTGAAGCGAACGACCTTGTCCTGCCCACTGCTGACATCCACCTCCGGCAGCAGATAGCGATCGGGATCGGTCAGTGCGACCCCTTCGGGGAGAGTGCCCACGTCTAGTTCGACCTGATACACGCCCGGGGCCGGAACGGGCACCCGCCAGTCGCCGGACTCGTCACTGACCGCGGAGCCGATCACGGTTCCGTCCTGAGACACGGTGATGGTCACACCCTCCACCGGTTCCCGGATCGCTCCGTCGATGTTCTCGAGGGTTCCGCGGATGGCGGTTCCGCCCTCGGCCTCGCCGGCGGCGGCCTGCAACGCGACGCTGGAGATGAGGGCTCCCGCCAGGGCTGCGATGGTGAGAAACCGCCGGATCATGAGGAGCGAGTGTAGGGACCGGCCTCGGGGGTCGACTAGGCGGTGTCGTGCGCCCGGCGATCGGAGGTCCCATCGTATCCCGCCGGTACTATCCCTGCCTCCATGGACCACCAACTCACCACCCTCCCCAACGGCCTGCGCGTCATCACCGAGTCGATGCCGTCGGTGCTCTCCGTCTCGGCTGGATGCTGGGTGGACACCGGGAGCCGGGACGAGGTGGGGGCGGAGGCCGGGTGCTCGCACTTCCTGGAGCATCTCCTGTTCAAGGGCACCGACCTGCTGGGCGCCCGGGAGATAGCCGAGGCATTCGACGCGGTGGGGGCCCGCTCCAACGCCTTCACGTCCAAGGAGTACACCTGTTACTGGGCACAGCTCCGGGACGAGGACCTGTCGATGGGGCTCGGCCTGCTCTCCGAGATGATCCAGCGGCCGGCATTCAAGAAGGAGGACATCGCCTCCGAGTCGAACGTGGTCCTCGAAGAGATCAACATGAACGAGGACGACCCGTCCGACGTCGCCCACGACCAGTTCGCCAGGGCACTGTGGGGGGAGCACGTGCTCGCCAAGCCGGTCCTGGGTACCCGCGAGTCCATCACCGGCATGACCCGGGAGATCATCGATGACTACTGGGCCCGCCGCTATCACCCCTCGACCCTGGTGATCGCAGCCGCCGGCCACATCGATCACGACGAAGTCGTGGAGATGGCGACGGATCGCTTTGGAGGTTGGAACGGGGATGCCCCGGGTCGGGAGCTCGACCCACCGCCCATCGAGCCGGCGGTCCGGGTGGTCCGCCGTGACACGGAGCAGGCCCACCTGGTGATCGGCGGAGAGGCTCTCACCCGGGGCGATGACCGGCGGTTTGCCTTCGGGATCCTCAACCACGTCCTCGGCGGCGGGATGTCGAGTCGCCTGTTCCGGGAGATCCGCGAGGAGCGCGGCCTCGCCTACGCGGTCTACGCCTTTCGGATGCCGTACGCGGACTCGGGCGCGTACGGTGTGTACGTGGGCACGACCCCGAGCCAGACGGCACAGGTCCTGGAGCTGGTGCGCGCCGAGCTGGCCCAGCTGGTCGAGTGGGGAGTCACCTCCGAGGAGCTGGAGCGGGCGAAGGGCAACATGACGGGCTCCCTCGCCCTGTCGATGGAGGACACCAACAGCCGCATGGTGCGCCTCGGCCGCCACGAGCTCACCGGCGTGGAGCACCTGTCGCTCGACGAGACGGTGGCGAGCATCGAGGCGGTCACCCTGGAGGACGTCCACGCGGTGGCCAAGGAGGTCTACTCGGGACCGCATGTGATCGGCGCCGTCGGCCCGTTCGACGCCCCCGACCTGGAGCCGTTCGTGGCATGACCCGCGTTGCCGTATCCGGCGCCGGCGGCCGCATGGGCCGGCTCATCATGGAGACGGTCGCCGGAGCCGACGGCCTGGAACTGGTCGCCGGGTTCGATCCCAACCACCCGGGTGAGTCGGTCGCCGGGGTAGTGGTCGCCTCCGACCCGATCGTCGTCGGTGAGGCCGAGGTGGTGGTCGAGTTCACCACGCCGTCGGTGGTGATGGGGAACCTGGCCACCTGGCGGGAACTCGGGGTCCATGCGGTGGTGGGGACATCGGGCTTCGACTCGGCGCGCCTCGAGGCACTACGCGAGCAGTGGGGGAGCGGCCCGCCCAACTGTCTCGTGGTGCCCAACTTCTCGATCGGGGCCGTGCTGATGATGAGGTTCGCCGAGATGGCCGCGCCCCACTTCTCGGCGTCGGAGGTCGTGGAGATGCACCATGACAACAAGGCCGACGCGCCCTCGGGAACGGCGATGAACACGGCGGCGCGCATCGCCGCCGCAGACCGTCAGGAGCGCACCGTCGAGTCGGAGGAACTCCTCCCCGGGGCGAGGGGCGCCGACGCCGGTCCCCGCATCCACTCGGTGCGTCTTCCCGGATTGCTCGCTCATCACGATGTCTTGTTCGGGTCGCCGGGGGAGACCCTGGG
>DATHSA010000019.1:0-18938 GCA_035464675.1 Acidimicrobiia bacterium | reverse complement strand
GCTGTACATCGGTTGGCTCGCCGTGGTCAACACGGCATTCGCCTTCACTCTCTGGAATCACTCGCTCAGGGACCTCACCGCCACCGAGTCGGCGGCGATCAACAACACGATGCTCGTCCAGATCGCAGCACTCGCCTGGGTGTTCCTCGGCGAGGCTCCGAGCCTCATTCAGATCTTGGGGATCCTCGCGGTGACCTTCGGCATCACGATGGGCCAACGCATGGGCTGGCGATCAGGGGCCGTTGTCGCCGGATCGCAGGAGCGTCCTGCGGAGTAGGAGCGGATACCCGATCAAGACGATGGCGGCGAACAAGAACCACTGACCGGCATACCCGAGATGGGGACCGAGGCCGATGCCCGGTGGCTCGGCGGGGATCGGCAGTCCATCGCTTGGCCCGGAGAGGATCAGATAGTCGCTTCGGAGCGGATATCCGGCGAAGGCAGCCTGGATCTCGGGATCGATCCGACGCACGACCTCGGGAAGGGCATCAGGGACGGACGAACCCTCCTGCGCCGGCCAGAGGACCCCATCGACCTTGACGAGCCCTGCCGGGGGCGCGGGCGGGCCCAGGTCGAGTGGGATCCACCCACGATCCACCAGGACGGCCGGTCCCCCCTCCACCGTGAGGGGTGTCAGTACGTGATAGCCAGATACGCCGCCACGGGAACGCAGCACGAGCGCCTGGAGGCGGTCGTCGTACTCCCCGACCACAACGACGCGACGAAAGGACCCTTCCGCCGCGTCAGCCAGGTCCGTTGGCGACAGCTCCTGTCCGGCAGCGACCGCGGCGCGCAGGTCGGACTTCTCCGCATGACGATCGAGTTGCCACAGCCCGAGTGCGATGAACCCGACCACCACTCCGGCGGCAAGGAGATGCCCGAGCAGCCACCTGGGCCGGAGAATGGGGTTCACGAGATGATGGTATGGCGTCCGGCGCGGTCAGAGGTCCCGAGGGACTCCTGTTGAGGATTCAACGCCCCCACGTTCTGCGACCAGGGCGGAAACGGTGCTTTCACCGCCGTGGCGCTGCAGAAACTCGGAAATCGCAATGTGGCCACGTTGGAAGGCAGCTTCTACGGGTGGGCCTGCGCGGGCCAGCCGATTGTCCATCACCAACGGACCCTCCACCGGTACCTGGACGTCCTCCCCCGGCCTGGGAATGTCCCTTCAAGCGACCCTATAGCTGTGGCGCTACCTCATAGATGGCAACGTTGCCGCCTGCGACAATCTTCTCGCGCTCGATGGTGAGCCCGACCCTGGCTACCACCCAGGGAACACCGCCTGAGGACTTGAAACTCTGGTACCCGGAGTAGTGACCTGAGAAGCGCTCCATGACCCAAGACAGTGCGCGAAGGGTAGGGCCCTTCCATCCTCGCAATTGCCCAAACCGGAAGTCGACGAAGAGCATCCTTCCCTGCGGTTTTGCGACCCGGGACATCTCTGCGACGAATGCCTCCCTTGCGCCTGGGGGGATCTCGTGGAGCACCATCGACGTCGTGACCAGGTCAAATCGGCTGTCTTCGAACGGCAGGTCGTCGCCGTCGGTGAGGTGGAGCTCAGCCCGGTCCCCCAGGCGCGCAGCGGCCCTATCGAGCATTGCCGCCGAAACATCGACCCCGACGACGGTGCATCCGGCCTCGGCATATTGAGCCAAGCCGGTTCCGGTCCCACAGCCGACATCCAGCACCTGCCACTCGGGCCGTGGCGGGAGTACGTCGAGGGCGACTCTGCGCACTCCTGCCTGCATCGGTTCAACGAGTCTGTCGTAAACCCCCGCTATGCGTCGATACGGATCCTCTGCCCTCATGGTGTGAGCGTAGAGCCAGAGGCGGCCCCGCACGGGGGCGTACCCCGCTGCGTGGAGGGGGCAGACGCTGACAGACCTTTTCCGCGCATGCGCCCCCTCCGGCTCTTCGGGTCACCGCCCCATCCGCCGCACAGCCCAACACGTGACATCGTGTCCGATCGGCAGAGTGGACAGGGGGGTGGGGATCACGATTCCAAGTCGTCCCGCACGCACCACAGGTCACGGTCATCGAAAGGCCCACGCCGCGCGATGGCTGTTCTCACAAAGCACCTGGCACGAGTAGAACGACCCCGCGCCTGTGCGAAATCAGGGTGTCCCTCAGGGTTCCGCCCCGATGTCGGGGTTGGCGTGTGGGCCTGTTGGGCGCCATCGTCGGAAGCATCCTGGCTGCCAACCTGGGAATGATCCTCGTCGACCTCGTCGAGGAGAGCCGAGCCCGCGCCCAGACCCCCTGGAGCAGATCCCCGAACCGGTGCTCGAGCCGGTCGGTGCCTGAGTCAGAGTCGCTGGACCGGTGGCCGGTCCAGCAGTCCATGTTCTCGACCTGGGCCTTCGACGGGCCACCCGGATGTGGCATCGCGCTCGCGAGTGGCTACTGTGCGAGGGCGCACGCGATCGCGTGCGCCGCCACCTTCGCTTCTTCTGTTCCGTCGAGTGAAGTCGCCGCAGTCCACAAGGCTGCGGGGCGTTCCAGTCCCGACGGTTCAATGCTCAGAAGGAGCACATCCATGTCCACAAACATCTACGTGGGGAACCTCGCGTTCTCCACCGATTCCGATGCCTTGCGCAACCTCTTTGCCGCCCACGGCGAGGTGACCAAGGCCGAGGTCGTCGCAGACCGCGACACGGGCCGCTCGCGCGGGTTCGGTTTCGTCGAGATGGCCTCGTCCGAGGAGGCCAACAAGGCGATCAACGAGTTGGACGGCAAGTCGATCGACGGCCGCCAGCTCAATGTCAACATCGCCAAGGAGCGCTCCCGCTAGGAGCCTCGAATCGATTCGAGATCGGGCCGGGGACTCCCCGGCCCGATCTCTTTTCACTCCTCCTCGAGCCGCACCGGGCCCTGGCCCTCGGGTTTGATGCCCTGGACGCCGTCGAAGAATGCCCGCAGGCGGTCCATGTCCTCCGCGACGCGGCCCGTCGGCATGACCAGGTGGCCCACCCTGACCTCCCGGGTCACCGCGTCGATCGCAACCGGGAGGATGGGAACTCCCGCGCCGTACGCGATCCGGTAGAAGCCCGACCTCCAGTACGGGACCGCCTTGCGCGTACCTTCGGGAGCGATGGCGACCACCAGCCGCTCCGCCGCGGCAAATCGCTCCGCCATCGCGCCGACCAGCCCCTCACTGCCGGTGCGCTGGGCGGGGATGCCACCGAGCCACCTCATGAGCCCACCGAAGGGGAATCTGAACAAGCCTGCCTTGCCGATCCAGGAGATGCGGATGCGCAGCACCCGGGCAGTGAGCAGGGCGAGCGGGAAGTCCCAGTTCGAGGTGTGGGGCGCGCCGATGGCGACGAACTTGGGGAGGTCGGGGGCCTCCCCGACCACTTTCCACCCGAAGATACGGAGCAGGAAGCGGGAGACCGATCGCCTCATCGGATTGCCGTAGCCATCGGAGTCGAGACGGTAGCGGTCATCGGGGCCGGGCCGTCGGTAGCCTCTGCCGGGCGCCGGATCGATCGTACGCTGTGGAGACCGAACCATGCAGGAACCCACGACCGGCTATGCCACCCTCGGCGGTCAGCGGATTGCCTATCAGGTGATCGGCGACGGCCCCGTCGACCTTCTGATCATCCCCAGCTGGTTTGGAAGCTTCGACATCGAGTGGGAGGAGCCCCGGCTGCGCCTCTTCCTGCGTCGTGCGGCGACCCTGGCACGGGTGATCCGGTTCGATCGCCGCGGATCGGGCGCCTCCGATCCACTACCTCGTGATGCTCTCCCGCCATGGGAGTCATTCGCCGAGGACATCGAGTGCGTCATGGACGCTGTCGGCTCCGACAGTGCCGCCATCTGGGCCGACGGCGATGGGGGGCCGGTAGGCATGCTGTTCGCCGCCACCCGACCGGAGCGAACCCGAGCGCTCATCCTCTTTCACACGAGTGCGCGATTCACCCAGGCCGACGACTACCCCTGGGGCATATCCCGGGAGGCCGTGCCCGCGCTCACGGCCCAGGTCCTCGACGACTGGGGGGCCTCGTTCGACGCGTCGTCACTGGTTCCGAGTCGTGCCGGGGACGAGGATTTCGAGCGATGGGCGACCCGTCTCCAGCGCGGAACGGCCACCCCGGACGTCGCCGCACGACTCTTCGCCGCCAGCCTCGAGGCCGACGCTCGTGCCTTGCTGCCGGCGGTGCAGGCCCCGACACTCGTCATCCATCCGGTTGACAGCCAGGTCCTCCCCCCCGAGAACGGCCGGTATCTGGCCGAGCAGATACCCGATGCGAGTCTCGTCGAGATCGAGGGGGGCGATGTGTACCCGGCCTTCCAGCATGCCGACGACGTGTTGCGAGCAGTCGAGGAGTTCCTGCACGGATCGGCGTCGCCCGGCCATATCGGTCGGATCCTGGCGACGGTCCTGTTCAGCGACATCGTCGACTCGACCGGAACCGCCCGCCGCATGGGTGACAAGCGATGGAGGGAGTTGCTCGACGAGCACGACGCCACCGTCAGGGCGTGCATCACTGCCCATGCGGGCACGCTCGTGAAGTCGACCGGGGACGGAGCGCTCGCCACGTTCGACGGACCCGGTCGGGCGGTCTACTTCGCCACGGACCTCCGCGACCGCCTCCGACGAATCGAACTGTCGATCCGCGCCGGCATCCACACCGGGGAGGTCGAGGTCCGCAACGGCGACATCGGCGGAGTCGCGGTCCACCTGGCGGCGCGGATCCTGGGAGAGGCGGATCCCGGCGGGATCATGGTTTCACGCACCGTCAAGGACCTGATGATGGGGGCCACCATCCCGCTCATCGATCGAGGAGTGCACACCCTGAAGGGAATCGAGGGCGAGTGGCAGCTCTACTCCGTGGGCTCCCCGTCGGCCTAGAAACCACTCTGGGTCTGCTCTGCCCGGTCGACGAACAGTGACTGGAGGGCGTGGCCGATGGATCCCTCCCGATCGAACAGCTCGCTCTGGGCCAGGCCGACCCCTTCGTCATCGATGTCGGTTCGCGACCGCAGCAGGATCCACTCCGACTCCGGGTAGCGCTCCAGGTAGACGGTGAGATCCGCGTTGATGAACCACCATCCGCTGGCGAGGACGCGACTCACGCCGTTGCCGAAGTCGCTCAGCGCGGCGATCTGCTGCAAGGGGCTCGGGTCCTCACCCTCCACCAGGGGCACGACCATCCGCATCCAGGCGGTCGCCGGGCCCGGCTCGTAGAAGTTGCCCTCTGCGAACCGCATCTCTACGGCGTGACTGTGGAACCAGATCCCGTCGTCGTCCCCGCGCCACACCGCCCTGTCCAGACCGTCGGGACCGGAGTGCGCCGGGCGCCGTGGGTGCTCCGGGAGATCCTGAATGTCGCCGACGCGCATGCGAAGCGCCGAGGCGCGCGCCACCTCGACCCCCTCGGACTCCATGGTGGCGTCGACGACCTGGATGCGACGACCCTCGCGCAACACCCTGGTGGCGACCGAGATCGGCTTCGTGGGCACCGGGCGCATCAGGTCGACCGTGAGCCGGGTGACCATCATCGGTTGGGACGACTCGACGAGTTCGACCTGCCGGGCGAACAGAGCAGCAACCGGGCCCCCGTGGAGGACCTCGTCGTACCAGCGGGCCCGTGACACCGGCTGGGGCTGGAAGCGGTCCCCGTCCAGGGCGAAGACGGCCTCGCTCACCGATCCTCCGCGTATCGCCGCAGCTCCCGGCGGGCGACCGACCGCTTGTGGACCTCGTCGGGGCCGTCGGCGATGTGGAGGGTGCGGGCGTGTGCGTACAGGGAGGCGAGCGGGAAGTCCTGGCTGACCCCGGCGCCGCCGAGCACCTGGATCCCCCGGTCGAGCACCCAGGTGGCCATTCGCGGGACCGCGACTTTGATCGCCGAGATCTCGATCCTCGCTCCCTTTGCCCCGACGGTGTCGATCAGCCACGCCGCCTTCAACACCATGAGCCGCGCCTGCTCGATTCGGATGCGGGCTTCGGCGATCCAGTCCTGGACCACGCCCTGCTCGGCGAGGGTCTTGCCGAACGCCGTCCTGCTCAGGGCCCTGCGGCACATCACGTCGAATGCGCGCTCCGCCATGCCGATCAGGCGCATGCAGTGGTGGATCCGCCCCGGCCCGAGCCGGGCCTGGGCGATGGCGAAACCGCTCCCCTCCTCGCCGAGGAGGTTCTCCTTGGGGACCCGGACCCCGTCGTAGAGGATCTCGGGATGACCTCCCCGTTCGTGGTATCCGAAGACCGTCATGTCGCGCACGATCTCGACGTTCGGGTCGTCGAGCGGCACCAGCACCATGCTCTGGCGGCGATAGGTGTCGGCGTCCGGGTCGGTGACCCCCATCACGATCGCCACCTTGCACCGTTCCGACATCGCCCCGCTCGACCACCACTTCCGTCCGGTGATCACGTAGTCGTCGCCATCCGATTCGATCCGGCAGGCGATGTTGGTTGCGTCAGAGGACGCCACCTCCGGCTCGGTCATCGAGAAGCACGACCGGATCTCGCCCTCGAGCAACGGCACCAGCCACTGCTCCTGCTGCTCGGGGGTGCCGAACATCGCCAGGATCTCCATGTTCCCGGTGTCGGGGGCGGCGCAGTTGGTGGCCTCGGGGGCGATGTGCGGGCTCCAACCGCTCATCTCGGCCAGCGGTGCGTATTCGAGCACCGAGAGCCCCGCCCCCCACTGGTCGTCGGGAAGGAACATGTTCCACAGGCCTCGCTCGCGGGCCTCGCCCTTGAGGTCCTCGATGATCTGGGGGTGGGCGTGCGGGTCGCCGAGTGCGGCCATCTGCTCCTCGTACAACGGCTCGGCCGGAGCCACCGCCTCGTCCATGAAGGACCGCATCCGCTCCTGCCACTCGAGCGCCCGCTCGCCGAATCCGAAGTCCATCGCCTGGCCTCCTCGCGTCGATGCGAGTCTACGAGAGGGTCGGCGGCCTTTCGGCCGCCTCCCGCGATGCGCAAGTCCCGCGGCTCGCGCCGGGCTGGATGCCGATGGCATCTGGAATCGCGCGCTCGCGCCGCTCGGCGCGATGGGCGATCCGACCGATTGCGGCCGACAGGTCTGGCGCGTTCTGTCGTATCGCGGATTGCGAATCGCGAATTGTGGGCGGCTGCCTCTGGCAGCCGACCATCTAGGGTCAGCCCCGTGACCAGCGGCGATCAGCCCAGCCAAGTCGTCTGCTATCGACATCCCGGCCGTCCGACGAGGCTCTCCTGCTCGAATTGCGGCAAGCCGATCTGCGTCGACTGCACCATCGACACGCCGGTCGGGCAGAAGTGCCCGGAGTGCGCCGCCCCGACCGGCCGCCACCGTGTGGTGACCGCGCAGGCGATCCGCCGACCGAGCCGGACCGCGCCGGTGACGTTCGTGATCCTGGCGATCAACGTCGCCGTGTTCCTCGTCGGGCAATTCGACCCGGAGGTCGGCCGGCGCTTCTTCATCGAGGGCGCCCAGCGGGCCGATCTCCTGAGGGACGGTGAGTGGTGGCGAGCGATCACCTCGATCTTCCTCCACGCCAGCCTGGCCCACGTCCTCTTCAACATGTGGGCGTTGTTCCTGTTCGGCCCCGCCCTGGAGCGGAGATACGGATCGGTGCCGTTCGCCGCGCTCTACCTGGCATCCGGCCTGGGCGGAAGCGCCCTGTATCACCTGATCGGCCGCCCGAACCCGGCAGTGGGCGCCTCGGGGGCGATCTTCGGGCTCATGGGAGCACTGATCGTGGTCCTCTACGACCAGCGGCACACCCCGATGGGCCGGGCGGTCTTTCCACAGTTGCTGCTCCTCCTCGGGATCAACCTGGCGCTCCCCCTGGTGATCCAGAACATCGCGTGGGAAGCGCATGTCGGCGGATTGCTCGCAGGCGGAGTGGTGGCCTTCGCCTGGCGCCGACTACCCGTGTCCGGCCGGGCGGCGATCCCCCGCCAGGTCTCGGTGGCGCTCGCCGTGATCGTGCTGTGCATTGGGGCCCTGTTGTTCGGATGAGTCGCGCAGGCGCGCACGGAGAGTGAGCCGCCCCCCTCCCACCCGCCTTCGACCGGGGGGATTCCTTGTGGGCGGCCGCCGGCCGCCGACCAGTAGCCTCTCGACCGTGCCCGACCTCATCCCTCTGATCCGTGACTCCGTCATCGGGCGTGACGACGTCGTCGATGGACCGTTCGGGCCCCGACGGGTCACCTACGCCGACTACACGGCGTCGGGGCGGTCCCTCGAGTTCATCGAGGATTTCATCCGGGGACAGGTACTCCCCCTCTACGCCAACACCCACACCGAGTCCTCCGGCACGGGGCTGCAGACCACCCGGTTCCGCGAGGATGCCCGTCGGACGGTCCGGCGATGCTTCGACGCCACCGACGATCACGCGGTGATCTTCACGGGAAGCGGGTCGACGGGGGCGATCGACCACCTGATCCGGGTGCTCGGCCTGCGCCTGCCCGCCGAACTGGACGCCCGGTACGGGCTCCTGGACCGCATCCCCGACGAGGAGCGCCCGGTGGTCTTCATAGGTCCGTTCGAGCACCATTCCAACGAGTTGCCGTGGCGCGAGTCGATCGCCGAGGTGGTGGTGATCCCCGAGGACGCCGACGGCCATGTCGACCTCACTGCTCTCGAACAGGCCCTCACGGCCAACGCGCATCGCCCGTTGCGGATCGGGTCGTTCTCCGCCGCCTCGAATGTGACCGGGATCACGACGGATACCGCTGCAGTGTCCGCCCTTCTCCACCGCCATGGTGCCCTGTCGTTCTGGGACATGGCGGCGGCCGCTCCGTACGTCGGGATCACGATGGGCGCCGTCGACCCCGCCGAGCCCCTCTCCTACAAGGACGCCGTCTTCGTCAGCCCGCACAAGCTGATCGGCGGTCCGGGGACCCCGGGACTGCTCGTCGCCCGAAAGGAACTGTTCACCAACCGCGTTCCCACCGTGCCGGGGGGCGGAACGGTCGCGTTCGTCAACGCCACCGGCCACCGCTACCTCTCCGACATCGAGCACCGTGAGGAGGGGGGGACACCCGACATCGTGGGCGCCATCAGATGCGGGCTGGTGTTCGCGCTCAAGGAGGCGGTGGGCACCGAGGCGATCCGGGAACGTGAGGAGTCGTTCATTCGCCGGGCGATCGACTCGTGGTCGGAGAACCCCAACATCCAGATCCTCGGCAACCCCACATCGGAACGGTTGTCGATCGTGTCCTTCGTTGTCCATCACGGCGAACGCCGGCTCCACCACAACTTCGTGGTCGCCCTGCTCAACGACCTCTTCGGCATCCAGAGTCGGGGAGGCTGCTCGTGCGCCGGCCCATACGGCCACCGGCTGCTCGGGATAGACGTGGAGACCTCCGAGGGTTACGACCGGGAGATCGCCCGGGGATGCGAGGTGATCCGGCCGGGATGGGTGCGGGTCAACTTCAACTACTTCATCAGCGAGGACACGTTCCAATTCATCCTCGACGCAGTCCACTTCGTCGCCGACGAGGGCTGGCGGCTCCTCCCCCGCTACCGCTACGACTACTCCTCGGGTCTGTGGACCCACCTCGATCGCGACGCCCATCCCCCGATGTCCCTGGACGACCTCGCCATAGGGCCGGACGGATACTCCCATCCCGACCGGCGCCGTTTCGAGCCCGAATCGCGTCTGACGGACTACCTGGAGGAGGCGACGAAGATCGCCGCAGAGGCGGGCCCGATCGAGGTCCCCGAGATCGAGCGCACCTCTGACTTCGAGAGCCTCCGCTGGTTCACCCTCCCCAGTGAGGTGAGCAAGGAGTTGGCCGCGAACCCACCCGGGTAACGGGCGACGGCCTACTCGACGATTCGCCCCCGCCACGCCGGCGGCTTCGGTCGTCCCGCGGTCTCGAGAAGGATCGTGGCGTGCTCCCGGTAGTGGCCGGCGGCGGCGCTCATGTCCCATCCGTCGAGGAGCCCGGGACGCTCCGGATCTCCGTCGGGGGGAAGCGCCTCGATGGCGACGACGATCTCGCGGTGGGCATCCTCGTACTCTCGGAGCGCCGCATCGGCGTCGACGCCCTCCCACTCGGCGAAGACTGCGTCGTTGAACTTCTGCCAGTTCGACGGGTACGGAAGCTTCGGCCCGCGGGAGATCACGCGGGCGTAGCGGCGCTCCCAGGCTGCGATGTGGACCAGATGCTCGCCGAGGGTCCAGCCCCCTCCGACCTGCCTCGTGAGATCGGCGTCGCTCCCGATGGACAGCCCCAGCTCCCTGAGCACTGTGTGGAACCGGGCACGCCGATCTCGCAGATAGTGGAGATAGGAGTCCCGATTCATGCCCGGCGCTCCCTCTCGTAGGCGATCTCCGAACGGCGGAAACCCATCGCTTCCCAGAAACCATCCGATCCCGGATGGCCCGCCCGCAGCACCCAGGAGATCCGCGGATCCGTACCGGTGAGGGTGTCGACGATGGCACGACCGATACCACGCCCCCGGTGACCCGGGGCCACGATCACCATCGACAGGTAGCCGTTGGAGACGTCGTCGGTGACACAGCGCCCGAAGCCGACGACCTCGCCGTCTTCCTCTGCGACCACGGCCCGGGTGGCGGCGTCGACGGCTTCGGCGAGCCGGTCGGGCCCGGCACGCGCACCCCAGCCCTCCGCCGTCAGCAGCGCGGAGACGGCGGCGATGTCCTCCGATCGCACCGGCCGGATCATCACCAAAGGTTCAAGAGTCGAGCGCAAGGTGTCAAGGCCCGTTGCCGGCACACATCCTCTCGGCAGGCAACCGCAGGCGGTCGACACGTAACCTCACGCCGACGAGGGAACGGAGGAATCCATGGTCGCCTTGACCGCCGAACGCGTCGGGCCCCCCGATCGGGGCCTGCGCTACTTCCTGCGCAACCAGACGAAGTGGTCGGCAGCGGTGCTGGCGGCCGGGACGCTGCTGCTGCTGTTCATCATCGCGGGGTCGCTCGCCGTGCTCACCCATTACGGATGGACCCAGGTGTGCCCTCCCGATGTGACCCGCCTCGAGTGCTCCCCCTCCGACCCTCTCGCCGCCGGGATCACCTCTAGATCGTTCGCGCTCGTGTCCTGGATCGCCCTGGCGGCATCCCTTGTCGTCGCCGTCGCCGGATTCGTCACCTTCCGGTGGATGCCTACGAAGCCGGCGCGGGAGGCGACCATCTCGGGAGCATGGCTTGCAGTGCAGGTGGTCGCCATAGCCGCGATCATCCTGTGGTTCCGGGGAACCGACGTCGATCGTTTCGCCCGCAACTTCCTCAACCTGACCACGATCGGGTCGCGCGTCGGACTCGTCTGGTCCACGATCGTCGGATCGGTCGGCTCGATCTTGATGACCGCGCTCGGCTGGGGAGCCGTTACGGCGGGCCTCGCCGGCCTCTGGGTTCGTTTCCAGAGGGCACCCGCCAGGATCATCGTATGGGCCGGTCTCGCCGGAGCCGGGGCGGGCGCCTTCTGGGGAATCCTGGCCACCGCGACGGCCCGCTCCTTCGCCAATGCTGCGAAGAACACCCTGGTGCTCTCGGTCGCCGGAGGCGCGCTGGGGTTCGGCCTCGGCCTGGTGCTGGCGCTCTTCACCATGTCCAAGCGGAGGGTGGTGCGGGCACCAGCACGCATCTACGTCAACTTCTTTCGCGGTACTCCGCTGATCTGGCAGATCTCGTTCGCCGGGATCGGCGTCGTCCCCGCACTGAGGGTGCCCCTGTCGATGTACACGATCGCCATCCTGGTGCTGGGGCTCAACCTGGCCGCCTACTCGGCGGAGGTCTACCGGGCAGGGATCCAATCGCTCGACAGAGGTCAGATGGAGGCGCCGCGCTCGCTCGGCCTCACCTACTTCCAATCGATGCGGTTCGTGATCGTGCCACAGGCGATCCGCCGGGTCATCCCACCTCTGCTCAACGAGTTCGTGATCCTGATCAAGGACACCTCACTCGTATCCGTCCTCGGCCTCACGCTGGCGCAGAAGGAACTGCTGGGCTTCGGCCGCGACATCTACTCGTCGACCTTCGACGCCACGGCGTTCCTCGGCTCGGCGGCCGGCTACATGATCATCACGATCCCGATGATCCGGATCGTCACCATCGTGGAACGCAGGCTCAGAAGCGGGTTGACGAGTGTCATTGGCTAGGTGGGGCGGCTGAGCCGCCCCACCCAGCCGCAATACGCAAGTCCCGCGGCTCGCGTGGGCGCGCTCTCGAGAGGCATCTCGGCTCGCGGCAGACCGCCCCTCGGCGCGATACGCAATACGACCGAGTCGCTTCCAGAGCTGCGAAACGCGTTCTGTCGTATTGCGTATCGCGGATTGCGAATTGCGGGAGGGTACCGATCGGCGTCTCGCCGATCGGTACCCTCCCTCCTCATGAACACCGACGGCTCGCTGGTTCGCCTCGAGGGCATCCACAAGTGGTTCGGGGACCTCCACGTCCTGCGCGGGATCGACATGTCGATCGTCCCCGGCGAGGTGGTGGTCATCATCGGGCCATCGGGATCGGGCAAGTCGACGCTGCTTCGGACCATGAACATGCTCGAAGAGCCGACCGAGGGGAGGGTGCTGTTCGACGGCGTCGACCTCACCGACATCCGGACCGATCTCAACGAGGCCCGGACCCACATGGGGCTGGTGTTCCAGCAGTTCAACCTGTTCCCGCACCTCACGGCGCTGGAGAACATCACACTGGCCCCGATCAAGGTCCTGGGGTTGTCCAAGGAGGACGCCGTCGAGATCGGCCGGGAGCAGCTCCGCCATGTCGGAATCGCCGAGAAGGAGGACTCGTACCCCTCCCAGCTCTCAGGCGGGCAGCAGCAGCGTGTGGCGATCGCCCGGGCACTCGCGATGAAGCCGAAGATGATGCTCTTCGACGAAGTCACTTCCGCCCTCGACCCCGAACTCGTGGGTGAAGTGCTTGCCGTCATGAAGCAGCTGGCCTCCGAGGGGATGACCATGGCCGTGGTGACGCACGAGATGGGATTCGCTCGTGAGGTCGGCAGTCGGCTGGTCTTCATGGATGAAGGGATCATCCTCGAGGAGGGTGAGCCAGCCGCCGTGTTCGCCGATCCTCAGAACGAGCGCTGCCGCGAGTTCCTCAGCCAGGTGCTGTGAGCCTCGTCATCCCGTCGCGTTTCAACGGCCCACCGGGATCGGGCAACGGCGGATACGCGTGCGGCCTGTTTGCCTCGATTGTCGAAGGCGACGCCGAGGTCACCCTGCGCTCACCACCGCCCCTCGAGGTCGATCTGGAGGTGTCGGAAGTCGACGGCGTCCATCACATCTCCCACGACGAGACCCTCGTCGCCGAGGTGCGTCCTGCAGACGTCCAGCTGGACATCCCGGCTGCCCCGTCGGTCGAACAGGCCCAGGACGCACGCACCCGTTACCTCGGATACCGGCGCCACGAGTTCCCGACCTGTTTCACGTGCGGCACCGAGCGCACCGACGGGCTCTCGATTCACCCCGGCCCGGTGACGGGAACCGGGGTGGTCGCCTCGTCGTGGCGCGCCGACGAGAGCCTCCCCGCATCGGACGACCACCTTCGCCCCGAGATCGTGTGGGCTGCGCTCGACTGCCCGGGTGCGTGGGCCACCATGCGCGAACTGACCGCCGATCCCGTGGTATTGGGCCGCATGTCGGCTCGCCTGGTCGAACCGGTCCCGGTCGGCGCCACACTCGTCTCCTACGGCTGGCAAATGGGCGCAGACGGACGCAAGGCATATGCGGGAACGGCCGTCGCCGACGAACGCGGGCGGGTGCTCGGATACGCGAGACAGGTGTGGATCGTGCTCGCTCAGCGGACATGAGGACGGGTCGGGCTCAGGGGAGACCGGAGGCGATCAGGCCGCCGGGCCCGGGCAGCCCGACGCCGGCACGACGACGGACGTAGTCACGCCCCTTGTCGCGCCCCACCCGGTACAGGTACCCCGCGGGGTTGTCCAGCGAGCGCACCCGGCTCCAGTTCCTCCAGGCGTACGCCAGTGCCTCCGCGGTGGCCTCTCTCCCCGCTTCTGGACCGAAGCTGGCGGTGAGGGCCCGTCGCAGCCTCGCCTCCGTCTCCTCGACGAAGCTCGTGAAAGAGTCGACTCGCACGTCGTCCTGCACCGGGCCCCCTCGGCTCCTACCCATGTAGAGGCCAGATCGGCCCGATCGTAAGACGCGATATCGGAGGGCGCCGACCTAGTCCCGATAGTTGACGAACTGCAGGGGCAACCGGTAGTCCAGTTTGCGCAACTCGGCGATCACGGCCTGGAGGTCGTCGCGCTTCTTTGCAGACACCCTCACCAGGTCGCCCTGGATCTGCGATTGGGCCTTCACCGGCAGTTCCCTGATCTTCTTCGCAATCTCCCGGGCGGAATCCGAATCCAGGCCTTTGTTGAGTGTGAAGAGAGCCTTGGAGCGGCCCCCGGCGGCGGGCTGAAGATCGCCCCCGGCGAGCGACTTGAGCGACACCTTGCGATGGACCAGACGCTCCTTGAGCACCTCGATGGCCGCCTTCAGGCGATCCTCCGTCGCCGACTCGAGGGCGATCCCCTCGTCCGTGAGCCGGACTCTGGTGTCCGTCCCTTTGAAGTCGTACCTGGTGGACGTCTCCCGGGCCGCCTGGTCGACGGCATTGCGGACCTCCTGGAGATCCACCTGTGACACCACATCGAACGACGGCACGTGCTGCTCCTCCTGCGAGACATCGATCGGGACCCGTGGCCCCATCCGGGTGTTCCCCGGCATGGCATGATTGTGTCATGCCGACGACGCCGCGGACGCAACGGGCGCATCTCTTCGCCGTTCCCTAACGGCCTCCGTCACCCGCGCTTGGTACGTCGCCGACAACCAGAGGAGTGTTGATGAACAGTCTCGTCCAGCGTCATGAGAAGGTCTACGCCCCGGTCATCGCCTGGGACTCTGACCTCGAGGTCGTGTCCGCCGAGGGCGCATGGGTGACGGACGTCGAGGGCGAGAAGTATCTCGACTTCGCCTGCGGCATCTCCGTCACCAACGCCGGGCACAACCATCCCGACATCGTCGCCGCCGCCAAGGATCAACTCGACAGGGTGTGGCACGCCGGCGGGGCGTTCCGGTACGACTCGCTGGTCACCGCCGCCGAGAAGGTGCTGGAGCACACGCCGGCGTCGATCGACCGGCTGTTCTTCATGAACTCCGGCGCCGAGGCCGTCGAAGCCGGGGTGAAGCTGGCCCGCAAGACGACGGGCCGCCAGGGCGTCGTAGTGTTCCGCGGGGCATTTCACGGACGCACGATGGGCTCGGTGACCTACACGACCTCCAAGGCGAAGTACCGCGAGGGTTACCACCCGCTGCTCCCCTCGGTGTTCGTCACACCCTTCCCGCATCCGTTCGGATGGGGGATGACCGAGGAGGAGGCGACGGATCTCGCCATCCGCGAGTTGGAGCTCAAGTTCGCCCATGAGGTGACGCCCTTGGAGGTCGCCGCGTTCCTGGTCGAGCCGGTCCAGGGCGAAGGCGGCTACTACCCGATCCCCCAGCGGCTCATGACGCGGCTGCGCGAACTCGCCGACGAGCACGGCATCCTGCTCATGCTCGACGAGATCCAGACCGGGTTCGGGCGCACCACCAAGTGGTTCGCCTCGGAGCACTACGGGGTGGAGCCGGACGTCCTCCTCATGGGCAAGGCGATCGCCAACGGCCTGCCGCTGTCGGCGATCGGCGCCCGTCAGGAGATCTTCGAGGCCTGGCCCCCCGGATCGCACGGCACCACGTTCGGCGGCAACCCGGTGGCATGTGCTGCTGCCGCGGCGAACATGGACGTCCTTGCCGGGCTGATCCCCAACACCCCGGCCCTGTCGGAGCATGCCTTCGCGCGATTCGCCGAGCTGCAGGAGCGGCACCCGACGATCGGCGACGTGCGAGGACTCGGCCTGATGATCGGCGTCGAATTGGTGAAGCCGGGCACCAACACGCCCGATCCCGATGCGTTCCCGTTCCTGGCGAAGCACACCCGCGAACACGGCCTGCTGATCCTCGACTGCGGGCCGAACGCCAACGTGATCAGGTTCATCCCGCCGCTGTGCGTGAGCCGCGAGGAACTCGACCAGGGCATCGATCTGATCGACGCCGCGCTGAGCGCGTACGAGGGCTAGGGCCGCCGATGACGGACCTGCCCATCTGGGCTGCCGAGGGAGGGCCGCCCGTCGTAGCCTTCGGAGGGAACGCTCTCCTTCCTGACGCCCGAGATCCAGGTGCCGCCGCCGCCCAGGCCGACGCGTTCGCCGAGGCGATGCTCACGCTCCTCCCGGACGACTCCGGCGTGGTCCTCGTCCACGGAAACGGGCCCCAGGTTGGAGCGCTCCTGCTCCAGAACGAGGCGGCGCGCGATGAGGTGCCGGCTTCGCCGCTCGACGTCCTCGTCGCCGAGACCCAGGGAAGCATCGGCTACCTGCTCTCCCGATCGCTCCGCAACGCCCTGGCGGCGCGGTCGCGTCCCATCGAGGTGGCCACCGTCGTCACCCAGGTGGTCGTCGACCCCGACGACCCCGCCATGTCGGAGCCCACCAAGCCGGTCGGGCCCTTCTACCGCGAGGCGGACCTCGACGCCCTGAGGACCGACCGCGGCTGGGACATGGTGACCGTCGCCGGCAAGGGGGTGCGAAGGGTCGTGCCCTCCCCGCCGCCGATAGGAGTCGTCGAGATCGACGCGATCGCCGGGGCGGCTGCCGCCGGCCGGCTCGTGGTCGCCGGCGGGGGCGGCGGCGTCCCGGTTGCCCAGGCCGAGGACGGCGACCTGACCGGAGTGGAAGCAGTGATCGACAAGGATCGCACGGCGGCGTTGATCGCCATCGAACTCGACGCCCGGGGCCTCCTGATCCTCACCGAGGTCGGCCATGCCTCCCTCGGGTACGGAACTCCCGATCAATCGGCGATGCTCGAGATGAGCGCCGACCGCGCCGAGGAGTTGCTGGCAGAAGGCGAATTCCCACCGGGGTCGATGGGTCCCAAGATCGAGGCATGTGTCTCCTACGCCCGCGCCACCGGCCGCGCGGCCCTCATCACCAGCGTCTCCGCCCTGGGCGACGCCTTCGAAGGCAGAGATGGGACCAGGGTCGTGCGGTAGGGGACGTCGTACTGCGCCGCAGGCACGGGGGAGGTGCATGCAGCCTGCCTACCTCCTCTGCGGCCTGATCTTGAAGTCGCGGGTGCGGCCACCTCTCAGGGTGCTGACGAGGACCCCGATCGCGCCCAGGATGGCGAGGATCTGCAGCCAGTCGCCGGCCACCGAATAGACCGTGCGACGCGAGGTCTGCAGGTTCACGATGCCGCGAAGCAGATCCTCCTCGAAGAGGCCGGTCTTGCGACTCACCGATCCATCGGCGCGTATCAAGGTCGACTTGCCGGTCACGGCGGCGTGGACGACGTCGATGCCAAGAGAGGCAGCCGACATGCGCACCATCCCGATGAGCTGATCCGACGCTGCGCCCCGTCCGTACGACGCCTCGTTGGTGGCGACGACGATCATCTGCGCCCCGGCGCGCACCTCGCTCCGGATGGTCCGGGCAAACGCTCCCTCGAACGAGATCACCGAGCCGAACGTCCCCTGGCCCTCGGGCACCGCGATGGGGAAGACCACAGGGCCATGCCCCGGGTTGAGATCGTTGGGGACGGCGTCGAGTTGGGGGATGAACTGGAGGATCTTGCGGAACGGGACGTACTCGCCAAAGGGCACCCCGTGTCGCTTCAGGTACTCCCCGATGATCTCGCCCGAAGGATCGAACACGACGTTGTAGTTCTCGAAGAAGCCCGGGGCGCCGGGTCGGGTACCACCAGCGATGAGATACGCGCCGATTCGCACGGCCTGGGCACTCATGTCGTCGCGCACCCCGCCGTTGAACGTCGGATTCACCTCGCCCCCGAAGGAGTCCTCGCCCCACACCACCAGGTCGACCGCGCCGGGCTCGATCAAGTTGGTCAGTGACATGTGATTGGTGTAGATGCGCACCTTCTCGTTGGGGCAATGGACTCGAGGACAGGGCGAGTTGCCCTGGACGATCGCGACGCGGACCGGCGTTCCTGCGGCGTCGGGCGCAAAGACGGCGCCGAGCAGCGTGAATGCCACCACCACAGCACCAGCGATTTCGAGCGGCCTTCGGTCGTGCTCCTCGTCGAACATGAGGACGATCCCGGCGGCGACCCCGATGACGATCACTCCCCAGCCGGTCGCCCCCACCCACTGGGCGGCTCCCCGCGGCCACGGGAGGGTTCCCACCGGAAATCCGACCGATCCCCAGGGAAACCCCCCGAGCGGCCAGCGCGCCCGGAGGAACTCCCACAACCCCCATGACCCCATCGCCAACAGCCACCAACGCCATGGGGACCAGGTTCGGCCGACGAACATCACGAGGGCGAAGCCGGCCGCCCAGAGAGCCATCACGATCGTCAGCGGGATCCAGGCGATCGCCCCGAGAACGAAGATCCAGATGAGCAACGGGCCATAGAACGCCACACCGAACAGGAACCCGAGCCATCCCGCCTCCCTGGGAGTGGATGCCCGCCGGAGTGCCCAGAGGAAGGGCGCAGGTGCGGCGAACACCAGGAACCCCCAATCGAGGGGCGGGAACGAGGCCCACATGAGAAGGGCCGACAAGAGGACGGCGCCGATCTGGAGCATGGCGCGGCGAGGGTAGTTATCCGTTACCCGTTTGCCGTTACCCGTTACCCGTTACCCATTACCCGAACGTCTCCCTCCGCTGCCGGGCGACGGGCGACGGGCGACGGGCGACGGGCGAGTCCTATCGTCACCCCATGGACGACCTCGCCCTCGCCCGGGCCGCGGCAGCTGAAGCCGCTCGAGTCATCCAGGCCGGCGGATCCCGCTCGGCGGACTCCAAGGGTGTGGTCGACCCGGTGACTGCCGTCGACCGCGAAGCCGAGACGGTCATCGTCGAGATGATCCGAGACGAGCGCCCCGACGACCGCATCCTCGCCGAGGAGGGCGGCGGAGACACCGACGCCACCGGGCGCCGCTGGGTGATC
>DATHSA010000018.1:0-51800 GCA_035464675.1 Acidimicrobiia bacterium | reverse complement strand
CGAGCAGCGCGGCAAATGCTGGGACGAGAATCCGGGTGATTCGCCTCATCTGTCTTCCTCCGAGAATCGCCATCTTTCGCTATCGGCAATTCGGTCGACCTTTCTTGAAGGCAATTCGTGGATGGAACGCGGGCGTTGCCTCAAGCACCGCACCGGCTCTGTCGATACGGGAGAGGTCCACACATCGAGGTGACCTTGGCCGCAATCAACGACGACCTCGAGATCCAGAGGCTCTTCGCCGGGGAGATCGGGGAGCGATCGGCGCGTCTCGTGACGGGTGCGCTGCGCCTCGGCGACGGCGAGTCGGGCTCCTTCCTCGCCGACATGGCTCGCGAGGGCCACACCGTCAAGGGCACCGCCCGGATGATGGGCTACAGCGCGATCTCCGACGCGGGCAAGCTGCTCGAAGACGCGTGGCGTTCGCTTGCTGAGGGAGAGACCGATGGGAATGCCTCGCTGGCCGGGTCGCTGGAGCGTCTCGCCAGGGAGCTCGAGCCGGCGGTCGGCTCGGATCCCGCAACGGGCACCCCGGGCCTCGCAGCCGGCATGCGCCATCTGCGGCGGGCCCTCGCGATCGACCGGCTCGCCGATGTCGACTTCGCCGAGGCCGGCGACCGTCCGGGCCCCGGGGACCTCGGCGGCCTTCTCGGAGGTCTCGACTCGTGGGCCTTCGGCGAGAACACACGGGTCAACGCAGCCGCCTTGTTCAGGCTGATCAACCAGATCTGCTCGCTTCGCGTCGATGCCGAGGCCATCGCGACTGCCGTGGCCGGTGTGGCGGCGCATCTCGACGATCGCCCAGACATGGACGAGCCGCTCGTGCGACTGCAGGAACTCGTGGCTGGAGCCGAGAAGACCGTCATCGATCTGCAGGACCGGGCGGTCGAGCTGGCTGCGGCGCCGCTCAGTGAGATCACGAGCACCTTTCGGCAGTTGGTCCGATACGTCGCCCGCAAGGCCGGCAAGGAGATTCGATTCGAGCTCGTCGGCGACCAGAACTCGGCCGACCGCCAGGTGCTGGAGCGGCTGTCCGATGCCCTTCGACACCTGTTGGTGAACGCGGTCGAGCACGGGATCGAGACGCCGGAGGAGCGGGCACGCGCCGGGAAGCCACGCACGGCCACGATCGCCCTGCGTGCCGATGCCGCCGGTCACCGACTGTCGATCATCGTCGAAGACGACGGCCAGGGGATCGACTGGGTTGCGGTGAGGGAGACCGCGATGCGCCGTGGGCTCGTCTCCAGGGCCGAGGCGGCCGACACCGAGGCGTTGCGGTCCATCCTGTTCACCCCCGGCTTCTCCACGGTTCCGGACAGCGACCTGGTCGGCGACGGGCAGGGCCTTGCCGTCGTCGCGGAGACGATCGAGTCCCTGCACGGCAGCCTGACACTCGAGACGGAGCGGGGTGTGGGGACGAGCGTGGTCATCACCGTCCCGACCAGCAGGGCGCTGCAGGACGTCGTGCTCATCGTGGCGGCAGGCCAGACGTGGGGGATCCCGGAGCTGGCGGTCCTCGATCGGCTTCCACTGGAGTCGGTGAGGCTTCGCGAGGCACCGGTCCGCACCGAGATGGAGTGGCATGGCTCGACGGTTCCCTTGGCTTCGTTCGCCGCGTCGGTCGGGCTTCAGGAGGCCGATGAACCGACAGGGGTCCTGGTGGTGTCGAGCCCCATCGGTCCGGTGGGTCTTACGGTCGCCGGGGTGATCGGAAGGCGGCAAGTGGCGGCGCGAGAGTTGGGGCCGATCCTCGATGGCGTCCCCCACCTCACCGGTGCCGCCCTGCTCGGCGGCGGCGATGTCGTGGTCCTCGTCGATCCCAGTCGCCTGGTGGAGAGGACTCGTGACCTCGGGAGCGCGATCGGCCCCAGGCGTCGCGTGCTCGTGATCGACGACTCACGGGGGGCGCGCCAGGTCGTGGGAGGTGCGCTCGGGTCGGCCGGGTTCGAAGTGGACCTCGCCGGGAGCCCGACGGAGGCCCTGTCGGTGCTTGCCGAGCAGGTTTTCGACGCCATCGTCATGGACTACGTGCTGCCGACCATGGACGGCGCCACGCTCGCCGCACGGGTGCGGGCGTTGGGCATCGAGGCCCCCATCGTCATGCTGTCGGGCGCCGCCACCTCCGACGACCAGAGCCGGGCCCTTGCCGCCGGCGCCAATGCCTATCTGGACAAGGACGACGTCCGCAAGGGTGCGCTGGCTGCAGTTATCACGGAGTTGATCGCAGCGCTGGCTGCCTAGCCAGTCCTCAACTCGTCGTGAAGCGGGCTCCTGAAGGCGCGGGGAGACGACAGTTTCCTCCAGCCACTCCTCCAGCCGGGCAGCTTCGCGTTCGGTCTCGCGCACTCGCTCACGACCTCTCGGCGGAAGCCTTCGTCCCGGGCTCGGGCGGACAGGTACACGGTCGTCGGATCGGTCGAGTGGAAGGCGACGAGGGTGGCGGCGACCTCCTCGACGCTCGAAGCCGGCTCGGCCAGAAGATGTCTCCGGGCGACCCGAGCCCTTCGCTCCTCGGTGGAGATGTGCCGCACCGTCGGACCTTACGACGGCCGGAGCACCGGTCACGCCCTGCGGTCTGGCACTAATCACACCCTCGTAACTCCCGATCGACTCGACCCCTACACTCTTCCCATGCCGGAGACCGACCTCTTCGACGACCTCAACCCCTCGCAGCGTGAGGCGGTCGCGGCCACCGATGGCCCGGTGCTCGTCGTCGCTGGGGCAGGATCGGGCAAGACGCGGGTTCTCACCCACCGCGTCGCCCACCTCATCAAGGACCTCGGGGTGTCGCCCTACGGCATCCTCGCGATCACGTTCACCAACAAGGCTGCCGACGAGATGAAGGAACGAGTCGGTCGCCTCGTCGGCGGGGTCTCTCGAGGGATGTGGGTGTCGACGTTCCACTCGGCATGTGTTCGCATCCTCCGTCGCGACGCATCCGTGCTCGGGTACAAATCGCAATTCACCATCTATGACGACCTCGACGCCCGGCGGCTCGTGGAGTGGTGTGTCCGGGACCTGGACCTCGATCCCAAGAGGTTCCCACCCAAGGGGATCCGGGCGGCGATCAGCAACGCCAAGAACGAGCTCGTCGACTTCGAGTCCTTCGCCGCCCAGGGGACCGGCCCCTATCACGACAAGGTGTCGGAGGTCTACCGGCTCTATCAGCAGCGTCTGCTGGAGGCGTCTGCCATGGACTTCGACGATCTGCTGATGGTCACAGTCGAGCTGTTCGGGGCGTTCCCCAAGGTCCTCGAGCACTACCAGGACCGCTTCGAGTACATCCTCGTGGACGAGTATCAGGACACGAACCGGGCTCAATACCGGCTGGTCCAGCTCCTGGCGGGCAAGCACCGCAACCTGTGCGTCGTCGGCGACTCGGATCAGAGCATCTACGCATTCCGGGGTGCGGACATTCGCAACATCCTCGAGTTCGAGCGCGACTACCCGGATGCCAAGGTGATCGTCCTCGACCGCAACTATCGGTCGACCCAGACGATCCTTGACGCGGCCAACGCGGTGATCGGCAACAATCCGGGCCGCAAGCCCAAGCATCTGTGGACCGACCTCGGGACGGGCGACCCGGTGACCGTGTACCGGGCCGAGGACGAGCACGACGAGGCGGCGTTCGTCGCGGAGCACCTTGGGGCCCTCGAGGATGACGGTCTGCGCCTCTCGGACGCGGCGATCTTCTATCGGACACATGCTCAGGCCCGGGTCCTCGAGGAGGTGCTCGTCAGATACGGGGTTCCCTATCAGGTCATCGGCGGGCCCAAGTTCTACGACCGCCGCGAGGTCAAGGATGTGATGGCGTACCTCAAGGCGATCGTGAACCCCTCGGACCCGGTGGCCATGAAGCGGATCGTCAACGTGCCCAAGCGAGGAATCGGCGCCACCTCGGTGGGCCATCTCGATCGTTTTGCCGAGGCCGAGGGTGTCTCGTTCTACGAGGCGTTGACGCGGGCTGGCGACAACCCGCGGCTGACGGCTCGGGCCGCCAACAGCGTGGCCGAGTTCGTGGCCCTGATGAACCTGCTCGTGGGCGCCGCGGCCGAAGGCCCTCGGGCCGCCCTCCAGGCGGTGCTCGACGACACCGGCTATCTCGACGAGTTGGAGCGCGAGGGGAGCATCGAGGCGCTCAGCCGGGCCGAGAACCTCAAGGAGCTGCTGTCGGTGGCCACCGAGTTCGAGGAGTCGGGACCGATGGCCGATCTCGGTGAAGAGCGCTGGGAGGACCTCGATGGGATGCGCCGCCTCGAGTTGTTCCTGGAGGCTACGGCCCTGGTGTCGGACGTGGACGCGATGGAGGAGTCGGGCGCGGTGACGATGATGACACTGCACAACGCCAAGGGGTTGGAGTTTCCGGTGGTCTTCATCGCGGGCCTCGAGGAGGGGGTCTTCCCGCACATGCGCAGCCTGGGGGATCCCTCTCAGCTCGAGGAGGAGCGGCGCCTGGCGTACGTGGGGATCACCCGGGCAAAGCGGCGGTTGCTCCTCACCCACGCCACCACCCGCAACCTGTTCGGAGCCACCAACTACAACTCGCCGAGCCGGTTTCTCGGCGAGATCCCCGATTCGCTCACGGCCGAGGCCGAAAAGCGGGTGCGCCGGCCCGACCGGGAGGCCACCGCGCCGCGTCCCACGCTGGGTGGTGAGGACATCGGCCGCGGTGATCGGATCCGGCATCGTCAGTGGGGCCTCGGCACGGTCGTCGCGGTCGACGGCGCCGGTGACCGCGCCGAGGCCATCGTTCGCTTCGACGAGGCCGGCGAGAAACGCTTGCTGCTCGCCTGGGCGCCACTGGAGCCGGCATGACGCTCCCTCTTGCCGAGGCGATTGCGAGGCTGGCTGCGGCGGCGGTGCTCTCGGGGCTGATCGGGTTCGAGCGCGAGGTCGCCCAGAAGGCCGCCGGGATCCGCACGCATATGCTCGTCGGGTTGGGGGCAGCGCTGTTCAGCCTGCTCAGCGTGGAGGCGTTCGCGGGCTCCGACCCGGCCCGTGTCGCCGCCCAGGTGGTCACCGGCATCGGGTTTCTCGGCGCCGGGGCGATCTTCCGCCACGGGTTCACCGTCCGCGGGCTCACGACGGCAGCCGGCCTGTGGTCTGCGGCGGCCGTCGGAATGGCCTCGGGCATCGGGGAGTGGGAGATCGCGGTGCTGGCAACCAGCCTCGCAGTCGTGGTCCTCTACGTCGTCGGGGTGACCCAGTGGTTGTTCAGAGGGCGACGCGGGGAAGCGACCACGGTGATCGCCATGCGCATGAACGACCCGTCGGCGGTACAGGAGGCCGTCGTGGCGGCGCGTCGCCTGGCGGCACCCGTGGGCGAGGTCCTGATCCACGAGATCGCGGTCGATCGCGCGAGCATCCAGGTGACCGTCGAGCCCGACAGAGCCGACGAGCTGCTCGTCCAGTTGCGCGCACTCCCGGGCGTGGAGAAGGTCACGCGCGTCGACGGGTGATCACGGATTCGCCGTCTCTTCCCTTGCGGAATCGTTGCCCGGTTCCCGTTACCCGTCACCCGTACCGATGGCGCGGACCGCACCGGGGAACGGGCAACGGGTAACGGGTAACCTGCCTTGCCAATGCCGCGCCGGATTCTCATCGCAAAACCGGGGCTCGATGGCCACGATCGCGGGGCCAAGGTGATCGCGCGCGCCTTGCGCGATGCGGGCTGTGAGGTCGTGTACTCGGGCCTTCACCAGACCCCCGAGCAGATCGTCGAGACCGCCCTCCAGGAGGATGTCGGCGGGATCGGCCTGTCGGTGCTCTCCGGGGCCCACATGACCCTGTTCCCACGGGTGGTCGAGATCCTCAGGGAGCGGGACGCCGGAGACATCATCGTGTTCGGAGGCGGGATCATCCCCGGCGAGGACATCGAGGCGTTGAAGGACGCCGGCCTCGCGGAGATCTTCACGCCCGGCACCCCTCTCGCCCGGGTGGTCGAGTGGGTCGACGGGCACATCCCGGACTCGGGGAACTGATGGATCTCTTCGAATACCAGGGCAAGGAGCTGTTCGCGCGTGCCGGAGTGACGGTCCCGGAGGGGCGGGTGGCCACCACTCCATCCGAAGCCCGCGTCGCCGCCGAAGAGCTCGGAGGCAAGGTGGTCGTCAAGGCACAGGTCCAGGTGGGGGGCAGGGGCAAGGCCGGCGGGATCAAGCTTGCGGATGGTCCCGACGAGGCCGAGGCTCATGCCCGGCAGATCCTCGGCATGGACATCAAGGGCCATGTCGTCCACCGGCTGTGGGTCGAGGAGGCGTCCGATGTTGCGGCGGAGTACTACGCGTCGTTCACGCTCGACCGGGCGGCCAAGAAGCATCTGGCCATGGTGTCGGCACGCGGGGGCATGGACATCGAGGCCGTCGCCGAGGAGGATCCCGACGCCGTCGTGCGTCTTCACATCGATCCGGTGATCGGCCTCACCAACTGGCAGGCGTCCGAGCTGGTCTACCGGGCGGGGTTCGACCGTGCGACGGCCCGAAAGTCCGCGGCGGCGCTTCGGGCGCTCTACGACGCCTTCGTGTCGCTCGACTGTGATCTCGTCGAGGTGAACCCCCTCATTCTCACCGGTGACGGAGAGATCGTCGCCCTGGACGCCAAGGTGACCCTCGACTCCAATGCGTTCTTCCGACATCCAGATTTCGAGGCGTTCCGCGAGGCCTTCACCCTCGACCCGATCGAGGCGATGGCCAGGGAGCGCGATCTCAACTTCATCAAACTCGACGGGTCCGTGGGGATCGTCGGCAATGGCGCCGGCCTGGTGATGTCGACCCTCGACCTGGTGTCGCTCGTGGGTGGAAAGGCGGCCAACTTCCTCGACGTGGGCGGCGGCGCCGGCGAGGAGACGATGAAGGACGCCCTGGAGGTGCTCACCCACGATCCATCGGTGAAGTCGGTGTTGATCAACATCTTCGGCGGCATCACCCGGTGCGATCAGGTGACCGGCGGGATCATCGAGGCTGCCGGCACGCTGGACCTTCCATGGCCCCTGGTCGTTCGTCTCGACGGCACCAACGCCGAAGAGGCTCGGAAGATGCTCGCGGAGGTCGCCTCCGATCGGATCGTCCCCGCGGCCACCATGCGTGAAGCCGCCGAGAAGGCCGTGTTGCTCGCGGCGGAGGACTGAAATGCCGTCGCCCGTCGCCCGTCGCCCGTCACCCGTCGGGAGACCGGTGGATCGCGTCGATCCCCGCACGGCATCTGGCGGATTGCGAATGGCGAATTGCCAATCGCCTCCCAGCGAGGCGAGGGAGGCCTGATGTCCATCTACATCGACCAATCGACCCGCCTGGTGGTCCAGGGCCTCACCGGCGCCCAGGGGCGGTTCCACGGGTTCCGCAACAAGGCGTACGGCACCAATCTGGTGGCCGGGGTGACACCGGGCAAGGGCGGGACCGATCTCGGAGGCGTGCCCATCTTCGACACCGTGTCCGAGGCGGTCGAGAAGACCGGCGCCAACACGGCGATGACCTTCGTGCCTCCGGCGTTCGCCGCGGACGGCATCCTCGAGGCGGGCGCCGCCGAGGGGATCGATCTGATCGTGGCGATCACCGAGGGGATCCCTGCGCAGGACGAGGCCCGCGTTTACAACTACATCCAGCAGACCAGCCGGACCGCCCTCATCGGCCCCAACTGCCCGGGCCTGATCTCGCCGGGCAGGTCCAACGTCGGCATCACTCCCGGAGAGATCACGATGCCGGGCCCGGTGGGCGTGGTGTCGCGGTCGGGGACCCTCACCTATCAGGCGATCCACGAGTTGACGATGCGCGGTCTCGGGCAGTCGACGTGCGTGGGCATCGGAGGCGACCCGGTGCCGGGCACCACCTTCGTGGACGTGCTGGAGCGCTTCGAGGCGGACGCCGAGACCCACGCCATCGTGCTCATCGGGGAGATCGGCGGCAGCGCCGAGGAGGATGCGGCGCGGTTCATCGGAGAATCGGTGACGAAGCCGGTGGTCGGCTACATCGCCGGAGTCACCGCTCCACCGGGGAAGAAGATGGGGCATGCCGGGGCGATCATCAGCGGCTCGAGTGGCACCGCGGCCGCGAAGATGGAGGCTTTGCGCGAGGTCGGGGTCACGGTGCTCGACGATCCCACGATGATCGGCGAGGCGGTCGCCAGGGCTCTCTAGGCGTTCACGTCGCCATCAGCCACAGGACGTTCACCAGTACCGCGGCACCGCACACCAGCCAACCCAGAGCGGTAATCGGGGCACGGCGCCGAGCCGCCGTGCGGCCCGCCTCAAGGCGCTCCTGGTGCCCCGCGCCGGGCCTGACGTCTGCGCCGCGCGACGCGACGGTGCGGGCGACCAGCGCGAAGGCGGCCCCGGCCACGCCCAGAACCAGACCCAGGAACGCGGGCCAGGAGACGTCCGCAGCGGCGGCGACCATCACCAGCGCGATGCCTGCGACGCCGACCACGACGGCGGCGATCGCCCACCCACTCGCCGACTCGACACGGGTGCCGGTCGACGCCGGCGGAGCGGCAGGCTTCGCCGGCTCGGGCTTCGAGGGATGGAGGGAGATCGGCGGCGGACGGTGCGCCGGGGCGTCGACGGTCTCCTGCTGGGTCGTGGCGATGGGAACCCCGCAGTCCGGGCAGTTGGGCGCCGTGTCGGAGACGGTTCGCCCGCAATTCGGGCACTCGATGATCGCCATGTGCGTCCTCGGTCGTCTGAATTCCACCGTAATGGGGACGGTGCACTTGTCACGGGCGGGTCTCGTGTGTCGACGGGTATCGTCGCTCCATGCCGCCGCCGATCAGATCGTGGCCCACGGCCGGCCCTCTCATCCTCGGGATCGCGGGAGGATCCGGCTCCGGCAAGACCACCATCTCAGAGTCGATCGTCGAGGAGATCGGGGACGAGCAGGTGGAGCTGATCCAGCACGACTCCTACTACCGGGATCTGACGGATCTCCCCATCGAGGAGCGATCGAAGGTCAACTACGACCACCCCGACTCCCTGGAGACCGATCTGCTGGTCGTCCACCTCCAGCAGCTGCTAGGTGGACAGTCGATCGACCGGCCCGTCTACGACTTCACGGTGCACAACCGGGCGGCCGAGACGGTTCGGGTCGAACCGAAGCCCGTCGTCATCGTCGAGGGGATCCTCGTGCTCTATGAACCGGCACTGCGCGATCTCATGGACCTGAAGGTGTATGTCGACACCGACGCCGACCTGCGCATCGTGAGGCGACTGGCACGCGACATCAACGAGCGCGGCAGGACCTTCGACTCCGTGCAGAAGCAATACCTGGACACCGTTCGGCCCATGCACCTCCAGTTCGTCGAGCCCTCCAAGCGCTACGCCGACATCGTGATCCCCGAGGGCTACAACGTCGGCGCGGTGGGGACCGTCATCTCGATGATCCGCGAGGTGTTGAGGAAGCCGAGCTCTTGACGCGACCGAGGGGCCGCCTGTGCGGCCCCTCGGGGGTTCAGGCTCGGCGAGTCTCAGATGCTGGGCTCACTCGGCTCACTCGGCTCGCTCGGCTCGCTCGGCTCGCTGGGCTCACTGGCGTCGCTCGGCTCGCTGGGCTCGCTGGGGACCGATGCGCTCGCGACGGTGGGGTCACTGGGCTCGCTCGGGACGGAGGCGCTCGCGACGGTGGGCTCGCTCGGCTCCGACAGGGTGGTGTCCTCGGCGGTCAGCACGCTCTCGAAGTCGAAGACCACCGGGACGCCGTCTGCGACCTGCTGGTAGAACTCGGCGTCCTCGGCGTCGAGATAGGACTGACCGATGAACGGCTGCACATCCTCGAGCGCCGGGATGCCATCGCTGGCCAGCGCTCCGGCTGCGGGCACGATGATGACTCCGGCGGCCACGGTGCCTGATACGACTCTCCAGCCTCTTCTGACGACCATTTTGAGATTCCTCTCGTCTGCTTCTTGTCAATCGACGAGCGATGACGATTCCATGCGCCTGATCACAATCGGCTCCGAGATGTCTCGGACTTGAATCACATTTCGGCGAGGCGACGAGCCTCGTCGATGCGCCGAACCGTCTCGTTCCGCCAGTCAGCGGCTTGTATCCGGAACGGCCCCTGTGCGAAACCCAGAATCGCCGCGGCCGTTCGCAGACGGAGCGACCGTCTCTCAGTGAGCTCTTCGAACCGCCGCGCCGCGAGATCCCGGTAGGCGACGACGGAGACGCGATTGGGCCCTGGCTGGGCCAGGCAGGTGACCTGGGCGAGCAACATCGCCAGATCGTCGGCCCGGGTGCCCTTTCCGACCGTGTCGACGTCGACCAGCCGCAGGGAACCTTCGTGAACGAGGAGCTGCGAGGCATGGAAGTCGCGGTGCGCGGTGATCGGGGGCTCGGCGGGCGCCTCGGAGACCGCCTCGGCCACCCAGGCGGCGTCGTTCGCGGCCTCGGGCGCTATCAGACCGAGGGCGGCGGCGTGATCGGGCGCCCGGACCACCGGAGGAGGCCGGGGTCGGCCGTCGACGTCGCATTGCTCGATGAGATCGAGCAGGCCGATCAGCTCGTCGGGTCCGGCGACGCCTCGTGCCGAGCCGCCGACAAGGGCTGCGGCGACTGAGAAGCCTGGAATGGCCTCCAGGATCACGATGCCGAGATTGGGCTCCCACCCAAGGCTGCGCGGGATGGGGACGGCCGGCGCCAGTGATCGGTGCAGTCGCTGCAACTCGGCCACCCGCTTGGGTCTGACGACCTTGGCGAACAGGCGGTGGTTGCTCGTACGGACCTCTACCACGGCCCGGCGACCCGGCTGGTAGGCGCGCAGCCTGATCGAGGCCGGCCCGACGCCGATCCCCAACTCGCCAAGGATCCGCTCGAGGCCCTCCGCTTCCAGTACCACCTTCAATCCGGGGAGCCCGGGATCGTCGGGGAACCGCCACAGGGCGACCTCGTGAATGCCGCTGGCGAGCCTGAGGCCGCCGTCCGGGAGGGACTCACCGTGCATGGCCGTGATGGAGACCCGGTCCGGCGCGCCGGCCAGTGTCACGTCGTATCGCGTGGTGATGTGGGAGCCCGGGCGGTACGCCACACCCACCAGCCGGAGGTCTGAGATCGTCGCCGGGCCGACCGCGGCCTCCAGCATCGAGCGGGCTCGCCCGACGTCGAGAAGGTCTGCGATGAGGGGGAGCGCGGGATCGGCGGGTACGGCCATTGGCCTCCGGTGGGGGTGTGGCGCGCACCCTAACCTGGCCACGGCGTGTCGACCCGAGGACGATCTTGACCGCTCGCATCCTTTCCGGCAAAGAGGCCGCCGCCGCGTTGCGGGCGGAGATAGCCGGCCGCGTCGGAGCGCTCGCCGCCGATGGCAAGCGCGTCGGGCTGGCCACTCTCCTGGTCGGCGACGATCCGGCGTCGGCCGTCTACGTCCGCAACAAGCACAAGGCCGCCGAGGCGGCGGGGATGAGGTCCTTCGACATCCGGCTGCCCGCGGATGCCGCGCAGCAGGAGGTCGAGGAGGCCGTCGCCGGCCTCAACCGGGACGACTCGGTCGATGGCTACATCGTCCAGCTGCCGCTTCCCGGCCACCTGGACCCGGGTGCCGTGCTCGCGGGCATGGACCCGCGCAAGGATGCCGATGGCCTTCACCCGGTCAACCTCGGGCGGATGGTGCTGGAGGTCCCCGCACCGCGACCGGCGACGCCGACCGGCATCCTCCGGCTGCTCGACCACTACGAGATCCCCACCCGGGGGATGCGCGCCGTGGTCGTGGGGCGATCCACCCTCGTCGGCCGTCCGCTGTCGGTGATGCTCGGTTCCAGGGGCCGTGACGCCACGGTCACCGTGGCTCACACCGGTACCGCCGACCTCGCCGCGGTGACGTCCCGTGCGGATCTGCTCTTCGTGGCCGCTGGACGCCCCGGCTTGATCACGGGGAGCCATGTGAAGCCGGGCGCTTTCGTCGTCGACGCAGGCATCAACCATGTGGATGGCCACCTCGTCGGTGACACCGTGTTCGGCGAGGTCGCCGATGTCGCCGCCGGCGTCACTCCGGTCCCTGGGGGCGTGGGTCCGATGACGATCGCGGGGCTGCTGTACAACACGCTGCTGCTCGCAGAGCCGGCCGATTCCTCTGCCCTATGACGGGGCGCCCCACCCGTTCCCACAGCCAGACTCGAAAGAACGGGGTGGGGCGCCCGGGATGACCGGACCGATCGCTCGGCCTTCGGTCACTCGGCGTCGTCCTCAGTCTGCGAACTCGACATCTATCCATCCCTGGCTGGAACTCTGCACGTGGTCTCGACGCCCCCAGCCATTCTCGCCGGCATCGGGATCCCAGTAGGCGAGGGCAAGGCGAGCCGTCTCCCCGGCGGCGAATTGCGCATCCAGGGGGTCTCCGGTCTGCAGAGGACGGGAGAACTCGAAGAACCACGTACCCGGGGTGTCGTTGACCGGGTTGCTGTGCCCGAACACGCCGAGGATGCTGTTTTCGGCTCCAGTTCCCGCGTCGTCCTCGACGACCGAGGGATCAGAGGCCCACTCGTCGTCGAGGCCGCACGCGTCGTCGTTGCCGGGGTCGCCTGTTCCGGGTCCGCCCACCGCTCCTCCCGACTCGATCCCGATGGGGCATTCGAGACGCCAGTACCAGATGTCGACGAGGCCCAGTCCGGGGAATCCGGTCTCGGCTTCGCCGCCCATATGAGGCCCGGCTCCGGACTCGATGGCCCACAGGATCGCCGGTGCACCTGACAAGTGGGGGTCGATGTCGCTCCACTCGAAGTCGTCGTCGACCGTGAAGAGCACATAGAGGTTGGTGCCATCGTGAGCGATCTTCACCGAAGCCGGGTGCGAGGGCGCTCCTCCACCGACGACCGCCTCGAGTGTCAGCTGGAGGCCGTCGATCACCGCCCAGTCCGACGGGTCACCGTCGACGACGATGTCGCCGGGATCGATGCGAGGTGCGCCGAGTGTGCGGTCCATTGGCCCCGCGGTGGTCGCGGTGGCACCGTCAGGCGCAGTTGTCGTGGTGACTGTCGTGGTGACGACCGGAGGCGGCGTGGTGGTCGTCGTGACGCCGGCGGCGACCGCGTCACCAGGAGCGCTCTCGAGGAAGGCGAGCACCAGCTCGATGTCCTGGTCGGTGAGCACGGCCTCCGGGTAGGCGGGCATCCCTGCCGGGCCGTAACGGATGTAGCGGATCAGATCGGATGGCTCCTGGTCGCCGAGGTCCCACAGCGAGGACCCGACGACCCCTCCCTGTCCATACACACCGTGACATCCGATGCACCCCGCCCGCACATAGAGCGCACGGCCCACGACGTGCGGGTCGATGCCTGCTCGGATGAGGTCCTCGGCGGTCCCGTATCCGGTGTAGAGGTAATTCTGGCCGAGGTACGCCAGCTCGGTGCGCTCGTAGAATTCGGGCGATTCGAGGTTGGAGTGGGTCGCCGGGTTACGGAGGATGATCGTCACGAGGGCGGTTGCCACCACGACGGCGATCGTGAAGATGACGGTGGCGAGGTTGAGTCGCGGTCTCATTTCGCGTCACCGTCCTCAACGGCACGTCGGGCGACCTGCACCGGGCCGAGGAGGGCGAACTGGATGGTGGCCCAGATGCCGACCACGATCGCGATCAGGACCCAGGCCCCGAATCCGGGGATCTTCACCCCGGAGCGGGAGCGGACGATCTGGGGCCCCGGCGTCACCGTGATCACCGACTGTGGTGCCGATTCGATGGTGGAGCCCCCGCTGGCGGCGTAGGCGACGACGATCTGCTCGGAGACCCCGCCTCGAGCCTGCCAGCGGAGTGTGGCGATGCCCTGATCGTTGGTCGTGGCTCGTGCCACCTCCACCCGGCCCGCGACCCCGAGAAACTCGACATCCCAGCTGACGGTGACGACGGCGTCGGGTACTCGGTCACCCGTCTCGGTCGAACGGACGATGACCCGTATGACGATCGTCTCCCCGGCCGCGACCGACTCCGGGATCTCGGTCTCGACCTCCAGGTGGTCGGCGGATGCGGGAGACGCCAGCAGGACCATCGATGCAGCGACGAGCGTGACGAGCAGGAAGGTGCGGCGGTTTGTCACGTGTGGCCCCCGCTCGGCTCGAGTCCGCCGGCGAGACGTGGTGAGGGCTCGGCTGCGGCAGAGTGTTCGTGCTCCTCGACGATCTCCCAGACCGCCATGATCGGAAAGATCTTCACGAACACTGCGATCAGCAGGATGAACAGGGCGATGCCCGCGGCGAACATCGACCATTCCACCCACGTGGGCACATAGGAGAAGGGCTCGTAGGGCATGAGCGGCACCCGCTGAGCGGAGATCACGATGAAGTAGCGCTCCAGGAACATCGCCACGTCGACGAGCACGGCGGCGACGACGACCCCCGCGATCGTCCGGGTCTTCTTGACCAGGATGATGAGCCCCGGGATCAGTAGCCCGCCGATGAAATAGAACCAGTACATCCCGGCGAACTGCCCCAGGAAGAGCTGCCGGAAGAGGAACTCCTCGCCCTCCTCGAGCTTGAAGCCGGTGGTCAGGTACTCGGAGGCGTTGATGTACATCATGATCAGCGTGAAGGCAGCCAGGAGGTAGCCGAGATTGATGAAGTGCGTCTCGGTGATGTACTCCTCGAGGTGGTAGACCCTGCGGAGCACCGCCATCACGATCACCAGGGTGGCGATTCCCGAGAAGATGGCTCCGGCGACGAACAACAATCCGAATATGGTGCTGTTCCAGCCGACTCGCAGCGTCATCCCGAAGATCCACGACACGACCGTGTGCACCGAGACCGCGATCGGGATGATGATGATCATGAGCACCGTGATCGCCCGCAGCAACGCTGTTCGTTGCCCTGGCAAGTCCTTCCACCCGATGGCGGCGAGCCGGTAGAAGCGAAGCCGCCACTTGCCGACCCGATCCGTCAGCCGATCCCGGAAGAGAGCGAGGTCGGGGACCATCGGGATCCCCAGGTAGGCGATGCTCGCCATCAGGTACGTGGAGATGGCGAGGACGTCCCAGAGGATGGGCGACTGCCAACGACCGTGGATGAGGACGTTGAGGAGCCGGTCGGGCCGGCCCATGTCGACGATGATGAAGGTGGCTCCGCAGAGAAGCGCGACGACCGTGATGAACTCGGCGATACGGGTGATCGGTGCGCGCCATCCGGCCTTGGTGACCCTGAGGATCGCCGAGATCAGCGTGCCGGCGTGACTGATCCCGATGAAGAAGACGAAGACGGAGATGTAGAGGCCCCAGGCGATACGGTCGCGCATTCCGGTGACGATCAGCCCGTCGCGAGCCTGGGTCGTCCAGGCATAGAACCCGAACCCGATCACACCGACGAGCACGGTGACCAGCACCCAGTAGCCGGGCGAGGTGCGGGTCGCCGGGGCGAAGGTGCGCTCCTCGAGGCGCTCGCGGTAATTCATCGGTCCCACGTCCTGGCCCCTTCGACCCGGCGCATCCACGGCCATGTCGTCTCCATGCGACCGTGCTCGAACGGATCGCGGCCGACGTTCTGGCCGTAGCCGGGGAGGTAGTACACGCGTGGCTTCGTTCCCAGGTGCTCCTTGAGGGAGTAGGCGTGGTTCTCACTCAGGAAGCGGTTGATCGCGACGACTTCGCGTCCGTTGGTGGCCACGTCCTCCTCGAGATCTCCGTAGTAGATCGCGCCGTTCGGGCACGCCAGGGCGCAGTACGGCAGCGTCCCGGCTCGGGCCATGTCCGGGCACATGTCGCACTTCATGACGGTGCCCCTGGTGGCAGGGATCTGATGGTCGGCCGAGTAGTCCGCCAGCAGTGCCTCCGGCGGGACAGGGGGGTCGCCCCAGTTGAAGAAGCGTCGGTCGTAGGGACACGCCGCCATGCAGATCCGACAGCCGATGCAGCGCTCCTGATCGATCAGCACCACCCCTTCGGGTGTCGAGAAGGTGGCGCCCACCGGGCAGACGTTGACGCACGGCGGGTTCTGGCACTGCTGGCACGGGGTGGGAATGAACTGGGTCCCTCCGCCGGGGATCTCCTGCTCAAAGACCTCGATCCACTCCATCGGCTCGGGGGCGAGGTGGCCCTCGATGCAAGCGGTGGTGCACTGGGGGGGTGTGCCCTGGCTCTGGCAACCGTCGCAGGATCGAAGGTCGATGATCATGGCCCACTGTCGAATCCGGCCCTTCGGGCCCCGGGCAGGTGTCGATGGCCCGGCCGACGGTTTCCCGGTCACCACGTCGTCCAGCAACTTCGACAGCCCGAACGCCGGCACCACACCCAGGCTCCCCACACCCACCAACTTCAAGAACGAGCGCCGCGACGCGGAGCCATCGAGATCCCGGCGCTCGCTGACTGTGGCGACGGAGGTGCGTACGCCTCTTCGAATGATCAGGAGCGTCCCGGCGATGAGCAGGATCCCGCCGATGAGCACCGCGATGATGATCACTCGCTCTGCCCTGTCCTCTGCCGCGGCGGGTGTGTCGCGGCCTGGTCCCGGCCGGGACGAAGCGAGATCTCGCGGCGATCAGCGAGCGCTGGATGGCTGGCTGTGGCGGTCATCCCGGTCCAACGTTCGCTCGTCCATGGCTCGGTCGTGAGGGGAGAACGTCGAGTGAGTGTCCGAGAAATCCTTTGTTTTCGGCTACGGGGAATCCCGTAGAGTGCCCGGCCGCCGATCTCGGGTGCACGGTGTCGTGGGGCCAACCGGCCCTGCGCCCGGCGAGGGATTGGTGAATATCGTTGGCTGCGATGACACGTGCCGTCACCGTCGTGATCGCCGACGATCATGGGCTCGTTCGGCGTGGGACGCGCGACATCCTCGAGCAGGACGACCGGATCGAAGTGATAGGCGAAGCGGTGGATGGGCCATCCCTCGTCGATCTGATCGGGCGACTGCAACCCGATGTCGCGCTCGTCGACCTGGGTATGCCGGGGCTGAGCGGCATCGACGCCCTCACCGTGATTCGGGAGCGTGCTCCCGATGTGGCGGTGGTGATGCTCACCATCCACGACGACATCGAGTACATCTGGCAGGCGATCAAATCGGGTGCGGCCGGGTACCTGCTCAAGGATGTCGCCGACTCGGACCTGATCGAGGCAGTCGTCCGGGCTGCCGCCGGAGCGACGACGCTCGCCCCGGAGCTTGCCATGAAGCTGGTGGGACGCATGAGAGAGACAAGAGACAACAGCGACCCGGAGGCCGAGTCGCTCACCACACGCGAGATGGACGTGCTGCAACTCGTCGCTCGCGGAGACTCGAACCGCCAGATCGCCGAGGCGTTGAACCTCAGCCCGCGGACGGTCGAGGTCCATCTCACCCACCTGTACCGCAAACTTGGAGCCGACAGCCGCACCAAGGCCGCGGCGATCGCGTTTCGGCGCGGCCTGGTGACCACGGACGATGAGTCTGGCTGATCCCCTTCCCCGGACCATGGCCCTGCCGGTCGCCAGCCTCCGGCGGTTCAGGGTGCTTCTGGGGCAGCGGCGCTTTTGGGTGGTGCAGGTTCTCATGGCCCTGGTCACGGCGTTCCACGGGGTGGTCGAGTTCGTCGGTGAGGGCGAGGTTGGGGGCTTCCTCGGAGGTATCGCATACCTGCCGGTGGAGCTGTACGTCCTGCCGATCGTGCTGGCCGCCTACTGGTACGGGTTCGAGGGGGCATTGATGACGGGGGCCTTGGCGACACTCCTGAGCATCCCGAACCTCGTGCTGTTCCATCGCGACCAGTTCGTCTGGCTCGGCGAGGCGTTCGCCAACACGACCGTGCTCGGGCTCGGCCTGATAGTGGGTCTCATGGTGGAGCGGGCCCGGCTGGCGCGATCCGAGGCCGAGGCGACCAGCATGCGACTGCGGGCACTGCAGGCGGTCACCGAGGTGCTCAATCGCTTCGAGTCCCCGGAGGACATGACCCGTGCCGTCCTCGGCGCGCTCGTGCAGGCCCCGGGGGTGGAGGCGGCGGAATTCGTGGCGAGCTCGGCCAGAGTCGGCGGAGGATCCGACGGACTCGCGGAGCTCCCTGTGGATTCGCTGGAGATGGTCGCCGGGCAACTTCCGACCCAGACCCAGACCGCCAGTGCGGCCGTCGAGATACGGGGTGTGCCGGTCGGGGACCTGGTCGTTCACCGCGGTCGCGGAGCGATCGGCGAGGAGGACATCGGCCTCGTGACACATGTGGCGGGGGAGCTTGCGCTTGCGCTCGAGCACGCCCTGATACGCGAGGGCACACGGCTGGGTCTGCAGAACTACGCCCGCGCCGTGACCGTGGCCCAGGAGGCCGAGCGACGCCGGATCGCCCGTGACCTTCACGACGGGCCCGCTCAATCCCTGGTGGTGCTCTCGCGGGGCCTGCGGCGAATGTCGGCAGGGTCTGCCGATGGCACGGAGCCCGCCGATGCCCTCGCAGCCCTCGCCCAGGAGACCCTGCGGTCGATCAGGGAGACGATCGGGGCTCTGCGCCCCTCGTTGCTGGATGACCTGGGCCTCGTGGCGGCGCTCGGCTCCCTGGGCGAGCAGCACAGGACCGAGTCGACGGCCGTCGAACTGCGCGTGGTCGGCGAGCCGCGTCGTCTGGAGGATCACGTGGAGGTCGCCGCCTACCGGATAGCGCAGGAGGCGCTCGCCAACTCTGTGACCCATGCAGGCTGTGCCCGGATAGAGGTCTCGCTCGAGTTCGCTCCCGGGGTCGTCACTCTGGCGATCTCCGACGACGGGTGCGGGTTTGACGACTCGCTCGTCCCGCGAGGTTCTCTGGGGATCCTCGGGATGCGCGAGCGTGCTGACCTCGTAGGGGGCGCGCTCGCGGTCGAATCCTCGGCGGGCAAGGGGGCCACTGTCCGGTTCACGGTGCCCGGCTGAGGCGCGTCGTCCGCGGTCGCTCGCCGGGCCGCGATAATCGGCCTACCACCCGACTCGGAGACATCATGCCCGCCAAGATCACCATGGGGCCGGAGGGCCTCTCCGTCCCCGACGAGCCGATCATTCCCTTCATTGAGGGGGACGGCATCGGGCCCGACATCTGGGCCGCCGCGAGTCGTGTCTTCGATGCGGCAGTGGAGCGCGCCTATGGCGGTGAGCGGAAGATCTCCTGGGTCGAGGTCCTTGCCGGCCAGAAGGGCTTCGACGAGACCGGGGAGTGGCTTCCCGAAGAGACGGTCGCCTCGCTGCGGGACCATGTCGTCGGAATCAAGGGCCCTCTCACAACCCCGGTAGGAGGCGGGATCCGCAGCCTCAACGTCGCCATTCGCCAGATCATGGACCTGTACGCCTGCGTGCGTCCCGTGCGCTGGTACCGGGGAGTCCCTTCACCTGTGCGCCATCCCGAGAAGATCGACATGGTGATCTTCCGCGAGAACACCGAGGACGTGTATGCGGGCATGGAGGTCGCCGCGGGGAGCCCCGAGGCGAAGCGCCTGCTCGAGTTCCTCGAAGCGGAGATGGGTTGGCAGATCCGGGCCGACAGCGGGATCGGGATCAAGCCGATCTCGGAGACCGGCTCCAAGCGCCTGGTGCGTGCGGCGATCAACCACGCACTCGCCAACAAGCGCCGCTCGGTGACCCTGGTCCACAAGGGCAACATCATGAAGTTCACCGAAGGCGGCTTCCGGACGTGGGGATACGAGCTCGCCAGGGACGAGTTCGGCGACCGCACGGTGTCGTGGGAGGAGTCGGGCGGGGATCCCGGTGACCGGGTGCTCATCAAAGACTCAATCGCCGACGCCTTCCTTCAGCAGATCCTCACCCGCGCCGACGAATACGACGTCATCGCGACGATGAACCTCAACGGGGACTACATCAGCGACGCCCTCGCCGCCCAGGTGGGGGGAATCGGCATCGCGCCGGGCGGCAACATCAACTACGACACCGGCCACGCGGTCTTCGAGGCGACTCATGGCACGGCCCCCAAGTACGCCGGCCAGGACAAGGTGAATCCGGGATCGGTGATCCTGTCGGGGGTCCTGATGCTCCGCTACATGGGTTGGGGCGACGCCGGCGATCGGATCGAGCACGGCATCGAGGCTGCCATCGCCGACAAGGTCGTGACGTACGACTTCGCCCGGATGATGGAGAAGCCGACGGAGGTGCCCACCAGCGGGTTCGCCGACGCGGTGATCGAGCGGTTGTGATGCAGCAACCGGAGACCAGTAGCCGGCCACCAGCAGAAGTCGAGCCGCGCTACTCGCGTTCTCCGACCTCGTGACCAAGCCCACCGTTCTCTTCCTCTGTGTCCACAACGCGGGGCGGTCACAGATGGCTGCGGGTTGGCTGAGGCATCTTGCCGGCGACCAGGTCGACGTTCGTTCCGCAGGGTCCGAGCCCGCCCCGGAGGTCGATCCGGTTGCAGTCACCGCCATGCAGGAGGCCGGCATAGACATCTCGTCGGGGCAACCGGAGCGGTGGACCTACGACGGGATACGCCGGGCGGATGTCGTGGTCACGATGGGCTGCGGCGACGAGTGCCCGGTGATACCGGGCCGCAGATACGAAGACTGGCCGCTGCGTGATCCTTCAGGAGAGCCTCTCGACGTCGTGAGGGCGATCAGGGACGACATCGAAGACCGCGTTCGGCGCTTGATCGACTCGCTGGACATCTGACGGTCATAGTCCCCTGACGGGTCCCTCTCGCGTGCCGGTACTCTCAGGCCGAAGCATCCACCGGAGGCCGTGAATGACGAAAGTGACCGTTGTCGGTGCCGGGAAGTACGGCTCGACGACCGCCCAGCGACTCGCCGAGGCCGATCTCGCCGACGAGATCGTGATGACCGACATCGTCGAAGGCCTCCCTCAGGGCCTCGCTCTCGACATGAACCAGTCCCGACCCCTGGAGCGCTACCGGACCAAGGTGGTCGGCACCAACGACTACGCCGACACGGCAGGAAGCGACGTCGTCGTGATCACCGCCGGTCTGCCGCGCAAGCCCGGCATGAGTCGGATGGACCTTCTCGAGGTCAACGCCAAGATCGTCAGGGAGGTCACCGACGAGATCGTCGCCGCCTCGCCGGACGCGGTGCTCATAGTCGTCACGAATCCGCTCGATCACATGACGACGCTGGCCGCAGAGGTGTCGGGCTTCCCTCGGTCCCGGGTCGTGGGGCAGGCCGGCAACCTCGACAGCGCTCGCTTCGCACACTTCATCGCGGAGCAGACGGGCGAGGACATCCTTTCCGTCGAAGCCCTCACCCTGGGGAGCCACGGCGAGACCATGGTGCCTGTGCCATCGCAGTGCCGGGTCGGCGGCAAGGCGCTCGTCGACGCGCTCGACGCCGCGACGATCGACGAGCTGGTGGCTCGAACTCGTGCCGGTGGGGCCGAGATCGTCGGCCTGCTCAAGACCGGGAGCGCCTACTACGCTCCGTCCTCGGCGGCGGCCAAGATGGTTCGCGCCGTCATCGAGGACTCCGGAGAGGTGATGCCGGTCTGCGCCTGGACGGCCGGGGAGTACGGGGTGTCCGACGTGTACCTGGGCGTTCCCGCCAGGGTCGGCTCGGGTGGGGTCACCGAGATCGTGGAGCTTCCCCTCACCGACGGCGAGTTGGCCGGCCTGCGGGCCGCCGCGGACGCGGTCAAGGAGAAGGTCGCGGAACTGCACTCCCTCGATCTGGGCTGATGAGCCCTCTGTACCCGGCCTTCGATCCGTCGTCCTGAGCCCCCTGGGCCGCGTGCCGCGTGCGCTTGTCCATACAAAACAACGACTTTCTGCTCAGAATGTCGCATGTTGTGGTCCACAGTGGCTAGAGTCACATTGATGTGATTCCCTCTAGAGGAGGAATGCAGATGAACAAGAAGGAGCTCGGCGACGCCGTATCGGCGTCGTTTGGAGACTCGAAGGCCATGGGCGGTGCGGCGGTCGACGCCGTGATCGACGCCATCACCAAGGCACTCGCCAAGGGAGATGAAGTCCAGATCGCAGGTTTCGGCAAGTTCGAGGTTCGGGATCGGCCTGCACGTACCGGCCGCAACCCCCGCACCGGTGAGCCGGTCCAGATCGCCGCGAGCAAGGCGCCGGCCTTCAAGGCCTCCAAGGTCCTCAAGGACAAGGTCAACAACTGAGCCATCGAACGACCAAGACAGAGCAAGGGGCGCCCCCATGGGGCGCCCCTTGCTCATGGTGGCGAATCACAAGGTTGCGAATCGCCCGGCTCTGGCAGAACCTGGGCTAGTACTCGACGTCGACCCCTGAGGCGGCGTCGGCGAAGGCGTTGAACATGCCCTGATTCATCATGATCTTGGCCATGTTCCCGCTCACCTTGAGCTTGTTCGACATGAACGCCATCTGGGTGTTGAGCTCGCCCTTCGACACCGCCGCCGCGGTCTCGTAGCTGTTCGAGATGGTGGCGTCGGGCGACTCGGCATCACCCGGGGCGGCTTCGAGAGTGCCGTCCTCGATCTTGAAGAAGTAACGGCTTTCGGTCCCCTCTGGAGCGTCCGGAACCTCGAACTGGAGCGTGAGGTCGACGTTGGCGATCGCCTTCGTGAACCCCTCGTGAGCATTCACAGTCTCGTTGAGTTCCTGGAGCCAATCGGTCGTGAGGAATTTGGCCAAGGCGCGTCCTTTCTCGTTCGGGGGCGGAGGATAACCCGACGCCGGTCGCCCGACGCCGGTCAGAGGACTCCGGCGGCGTCCAGGGCGGCGTCGATTTCGCGCTTGGCCTTCGCGCCCGGGGTGAGCAGCGGGCGCCGGGGCGGTCCGGTCACCAGGCCCACCCGGGCGGCGGCATGCTTGACACCGGCGACGCCGTGACGTTCCACGGCGGCCGACAGGGTTCGGAGGTGTTTCTGCTGCTCGGAGGCCTCGCCCGGCGACCGTCCTGCCGCCTCCACGACCCGGGACACGAGCGCACTGGCGTAGTTGGCGCTGGCTGTGATTGCACCTCTTGCACCGCCTGCGATCGACAGCGCGATGGCGGCCGACGCTCCGCAGTACATGGAGAACTTCTCACCTGCCAGGGCGGCGATGTGCGAGATCCGGCCCGGGTGCCCGCCCGAGTCCTTCATTCCCACGATTCCTTCCAGGCTCGCCAGGCGGATCGCCGACTCGATGGGGAGCTCCAAGCCGGCGACCCTGGGCACCGAATACAGAAACACAGGCAGCCGCGCCCTTCCCGCGAGGTCGACGAAGAACCCCTCCACGAGATCGGGTCGATGTCGCACCAGGCTGGCGGGGGTGAGTGCCAGCACCGCGTCTGCTCCACCGTCGGCCGCCTCCTCGGACATGGCGACGGCAGCCCGGAGCGACTCGGCAGCGAGCCCGACCATCACGAAGGCTTCGGGAGCGGCGTCGCGCGTCGCCGCGGCGAGTTCGAGCCGCTCGTCAGGTTCCAGGTAGGGGCCCTCCCCGGTCGATCCGCCGATCACGAACCCGGCGGTGCCCCGTGACCCCAGCAGCTCGACGTTGTGACGGTGGCCGGCCAGGTCGATGGACCCTCTGCGCCCGAAAGGCGTGACGATGGCCGGCATGACGACAGGGGGCGTGCGCATCCCCAACAGGCTATCGGGCGAGGGGCACCCGGCGACGGGCAACGGTCTTTGGTCACTTCGCCCCGGCGGCCGGGACGCGCGAGAATGCACGGCCGTGACCACCACCGAGAAGCCCAAGAGACCCGCCCCCCTCCCCATCCGGTTCTATCGCTCGGCTCTCGGCAAGAAGTGGGTCATGGCCGTCACCGGCATCGTCCTGATCGGCTACGTGATCGCGCACCTGATCGGCAACCTCAAGGTGTATCTGGGCGCCGAGGAGATCAACTCGTATGCGGAGGCCCTCCGTGACCTCGGCGGTGCCATCGCTCCCCGCACCAGCTTGCTCTGGTTGATGCGGGCCGGGCTCATCGTGGCCTTCGTGCTCCACGTGCATGCGGCGTATTCGCTCACCTACACGAACTGGAAGGCGCGTGGTGCCAAGTACCGGGAGCGCGACTACGCCGTGGCCGACTACGCCTCGCGAACCATGAGGTGGAGCGGAACGATCGTGCTGCTGTTCATCGTGTTCCACCTGGGTGACCTCACCTGGGGGGCGCAGCCGGCTGCGGTGGGCGAGTGGGTGCGCGGCGACGTATACAGCAACCTGATCCTCAGCATGGAGCGGCCGCTGTCGGCGGCTATCTACGCCGTGGCCAACATCGCGCTCGGATTCCACCTCTACCACGGCGTGTGGAGCCTGTTCCAGAGCGTCGGCTGGAATCATCCGAACTTCAACACATGGCGGCGGCTCTTCGCCTACGCGGTGACGGGCTTCGTCGTCATCGGGAACCTCTCCTTCCCGATCGCCGTGCAGACCGGAGTGTTGGAGTTGGGAGGATGACGATGGAGCTCGACGCCCGCATCCCCGAGGGTCCCCTCGCAGAGAAGTGGGACCGCCATCGCTTCGAGCTACCCCTCGTCGCTCCGCCGAATCGCAGGCGTTTCGAGGTGATCGTCGTCGGCACGGGCCTCGCCGGGGCCTCGGCCGCCGCCACCCTCGGAGAGCTCGGTTATCGGGTCAAGGCATTCACCTATCACGACAGCCCCCGCCGGGCGCACAGCATCTCCGCTCAGGGTGGGATCAACGCAGCCAAGAACTACCGGAGCGACGGCGACAGCGTGCATCGCCTGTTCTACGACACCATCAAGGGCGGGGACTACCGGGCGCGCGAGGCCAATGTCTACCGGCTCGCCGAGGTGAGCAACATCATCATCGACCAGGCGACCGCGCAGGGTGTGCCGTTCGCCCGGGAGTACGGCGGTCTGCTCGCCAACCGATCCTTCGGGGGTGTCCAGGTGGCGCGAACCTTCTACGCGCGGGGCCAGACCGGCCAACAGCTGCTCCTCGGCGCCTATCAGGCCCTGGCGCGCCAGATCGCTGCCGGGACCGTGCGCCAGTACAACCGCGCCGAGATGCTCGAGGTGGTGATCGTCGATGGACGCGCGGCCGGAATCGTGGTGCGCGACCTCGTGACCGGCGAGATCTCGACCCACTCGGCTCACGCGGTCGTCCTCGCCACCGGCGGCTACAGCAACGTGTACTTCCTGTCGACCAATGCCAAGGCGTGCAATGTGACGGCGATCTGGAGGGCTCATCGCAAGGGTGCCCTGTTCGCCAACCCGTGCTTCACCCAGATCCACCCGACGTGCATCCCCCAGAGCGACGAGTTCCAGTCGAAGCTCACCCTGATGTCCGAGTCGCTTCGTAACGACGGCCGGATCTGGGTGCCGAAGGATGCCGACGAGTCCCGGGCGCCCGGCGACATCCCCGACGCCGACCGCGACTACTTCCTGGAGCGGCAGTACCCGGCGTTCGGCAACCTGGTGCCGCGAGACGTCGCCTCCCGTGCGGCGAAACGAGTCGTCGACCAGGGCAAGGGCGTGGGGCCGCTGGAGAACGGTGTGTATCTCGACTTCGCCGATGCGATCTCACGGCTGGGTCGCGACGCCATCGAGCAGCGCTACGGGAACCTCTTCGAAATGTACGAGCGGATCACCGGCGAAGACCCGTTTCACCGCCCCATGAGGATCTACCCGGCCCCGCACTACACGATGGGTGGCCTGTGGGTCGACTACGACCTGATGACGACCATCCCCGGCCTCTATGCGATCGGGGAGGCCAACTTCTCGGACCATGGGGCCAACCGCCTCGGCGCAAGTGCGCTGATGCAGGGCCTGGCCGACGGCTACTTCATCCTTCCCAACACCGTGGCCGGCTACCTCTCGGGCCTGCTGGGGACCGACCCGGTGCCGACCGACCACCCGGCATTCACCGAGGCGGTGCGTGACGTCGAGGAGCGCACCCGGCGGTTCCTCGCCACCAAGGGCTCCCGCACCGTCGACTGGTTCCATCGCGAACTCGGCAAGATCGTCTGGGAGCACTGCGGCATGGCACGGAGCGCCGAGGGGCTGGAGAAGGCGATTGCCGAGATCCCGGCCCTCAAGGCGGAGTTCGAGGCCGATGTTCGGGTGCTCGGCGAGGAGGAGTCGGTCAACCAGTCGCTCGAGAAGGCGGGCCGGGTCGCCGACTTCTTCGAACTGGCCGAGTTGATGTGCCGCGACGCGCTGGATCGCGAGGAGTCGTGCGGCGGGCATTTCCGCGTCGAGCACCAGACGGCCGAGGGCGAGGCGCTGCGCAACGACGACGACTACGCCTTCGTGTCGGCGTGGCAGTGGAACGGCCCCGGCGCCGAGCCCACGCGCATCAAGGAGCAGCTCGACTTCGAGAGCGTCGAGCTGAAGACCAGGAGCTACACGTAGTGGATCTGACTCTGAGGGTGTGGCGTCAGAGCGGCCCGGACCGTCCCGGCGAGTTCGAGGAGTACCGGGCGCGCGACATCAGCCCCGACGCCTCGTTCCTCGAGATGCTGGACGTGGTCAACGATCGCCTCACGCTCGAGGGCCGCGAGCCGATCGCCTTCGAGCACGACTGCCGCGAGGGCATCTGCGGATCGTGCGGCCTCATGATCAACGGACGGGCCCACGGCCCGCAGCGGGGGACGGCCACCTGCCAGCTTCACATGCGCAAGTTCAGCGACGGAGATGTCATCGTGATCGAGCCCTGGCGGGCGGCGGCCTTCCCCGTGATCAAGGACCTGGTCGTGGACCGCAGCGCGTTCGACCGGATCATCGAGGCCGGTGGCTACATCGGTGTGGACACGGGAAGTGCGCCCGAGGCGAATCTGATCCACGTCTCGCCCGACGTCGCCGAGACGGCCATGGATGCCGCGGCCTGCATCGGATGCGGGGCATGCGTCGCCGCCTGCCCGAACAGTGCCGCACAGTTGTTCACCGCGGCCAAGGTCTCGCACCTCAACCTGCTGCCCCAGGGCCAGCCGGAGCGGTGGCGACGGGTGCAGGGGATGGTGGACACGATGGAATCCTTCTTCGGATCCTGCACCAATCACGGCGAGTGCGAGGCGGCCTGCCCCAAGTCGATCTCGATCGACTTCATCGCTGTGATGAATCGTGACTACTTCAAGTCGCAGTGGCGCAACCGGAGATACGTTTCGCAGAGGTAGCGCCGGGCTCGCGCCTGGGGGAATCGACGCCCGTCGCCCGTCGCCGGTCGCCCGTCTTAATCCTGAAGTCGAGCCAATCGCCGTGGCCTCGTAGAACCCGATCTGATCGACGGGAGTCGGACGACATGAAGACGCGCGCTGTCCGCGCGATTCTCACCACTCAACGCATGAACACCGAACGCCATTGACTGCGCGCGGTCCGCGCGCAATAATGACATCGATGTGATTCCAGGAAGAGGGTGACGGTGACCATGCTCGACGAGTTGAGAGCGGCCCTGTCGGTCGGCATGGACCTCTCGTGGCAGGACGGGGCCAACTGCACCGGGGCGAATGCCGATCTCTTCTTTCCGGAGCGCGGCGCCTCCACACGGGCCGCGAAGGCGATCTGCCGGGAATGCCAGGTCCGTGCCGAGTGCCTCGAGTTCGCCATCGTCACGGGCGAGAAGTTCGGCATCTGGGGCGGCATGTCGGAGCGAGAGCGTCGCCGGGTCCGCCGTGAGCGCCAGATCGCAGCAGCCCGTCGGGCTTCGTAGAGTCGTCGGTCTCCATTGGTTTGCCGCTTGCCGTTTGCCTTCCCCGCCTGACCGAACGGCGCAGCCCTTCCGCCTCCATACAATGACCTCACGCGACCGGGGAGTGGAATGGTCTGGGTCATCATCGGTCTGGCAGTCGTCGCCATCGTCGTTGTGGTGCTCGTGACCCGGTCACGTTCCTCATCGGCTCCGTCGTCCGCGGGCGGGGTGTCAGTCGAGTCATCCGACAGGCTGCGGCCGGCAGTGGCGGAGTTCCACGTGACCGATGGCGCCGCCCGGGTGCACTTCGAGGTCCCGCTGCCCGACGAGTCCGACGAGGTGCTCGAGGACCTGCTCGGCCGCGAGGCCGTCGAGGTGGTTCGGGAGAAGCGCCATTCGCTCCCCATCGATGACGTCAGCCAGGTCGTCGCCTTCGGGCGGCGCGCCGGCGAGTGGGCCGTGGCCAAGACGATCTCGCTCGACACACCCGGCGAGCTTCCCCCTCCGATCCTCCCCGAGCTCCTGCCGCACGGCGGGCGGGATATCGATGTCTTCGATCACATCTCGACCCTCCCGCAGACCGCCCCCGGCATCGACGTGCCGACGAAGGGTGAGGAGCTGCCGCCGTTTGCCGGCGAGGTGCGGCTCCCCGGCTCGGCATCTGCCGCTCTCCGCGCCCAGGGGGTCGATCCGACGACGGCGACGGGTCCCGAGATCGCCCTCGGCCTCATGCGTGCGGGCGGATACATGCTCGAAGCGTCGGGGCCCGACACCTACCGGGCCCGTCGCGAAGGCCAGGCGACCTTCGTGCGTGTCGTGCCCCACGAAGAGGGATCGCATCCCGAGCTCGATGAGCACGACATCCGACAGTTCGTCGTCGACTTCGGCGGGTCCGGGACGAACCGGGGCATGCTGATCTCGGAGAAGTACGCCCCCTTCGAGATCTACGACCGCGAGCGACGCGACGGCCGCATCCGGTTCGTGACGCGGGAACGGCTCCCGGGGTTCATCGACGCCCTGGCCATGCGGTAGCGAGCGTGGTCTCGGCGGAGTCATCGTGGTGCCGAGGAACTCGGTCCGGCCCCCCATCGTTACCGGGAGTGGCGGATGCCCGATGACGCCATCCCGTCCTGGGAAGAGGTGGCACGAGAACATGGGCGCACCATCTACAACTTCGCGTATCGCCTCACCGGTGACCCGAACGACGCACACGACCTCGTACAGGAGGTCCTCTTGCGCGTTCGAAAGGGGCTGTCGCGCTACCGGCCAGGGTCGTTCGAGGGATGGCTCTGGCGAATCACCAGGAACGCCTTCCTCGACGAGGTGCGCCGTCGCAAGCGGCGTCCCAGCGTGCCGCTGCCGGAGCACGAGCCCGGCGGGCTGGAGCCGGCACCCTCGCCGGAAGAGGAGCTCGCGAGGGTCCGGCTCGGCGAGGACATCCAGGCGGCGCTGCTCCAACTCCCGTACGACTTCCGCGAGGCCGTCGTCCTGTGCGATGTCGTCGGACTCACCTACGAGGAGATCGCCGCAGCCGTGGCGATCCCCGTCGGCACCGTTCGCAGCCGGATCCATCGGGGGCGCAAGATGCTGAAGGAGTTGCTCTCGTGACCCATCTCGGCGACCTGCTCTCGGCCCACATCGACGGCGAGGTGACAGCCGACGAGCGGTCGCGCATCGATGCGCACCTCGGATCGTGCGCGATGTGCACCCAGGAACTCGCCGACATCACTGCCGCCCGCCTGGCGGTGCGCGGCCTCCCGATGGTGGAGCCGAGGGTTGCGATCCGGCCGGCCCGGCGGCTCGTCAGGCCTTCCCTCGCCTGGGCGGCGTCCGGAGCCGCCGCGGCGGCGCTGGCCCTTGGGCTGGCCATCGCACCCGGGGACGAGGGGCCGACGATCGACCTGGACACCCTCCGCGATCAGCACACCGCCCGGGTGGTCGTCGATCCGGGGATCTCCACGGTCCGCGGCGGGGTAGGTGACCCATGAGGCGCCGTGTCGTCGCTCTCGCGGTCGCCGCGCTCGTGTCCGTCCCGCTCACCGCAGTGGCCGACGAATCACTCGAGGAGCTGTTGGAGAGCTCGGGGGCAGGGGAGTTCCATGGCGTCGGCGTCGTCATGTGCACCTGGGGGCGCGACTCGGCGGCGGCCACCTACCAGGTGGAGCGCAGCCGCGGGATGTCGATGGTCCACGGCCCCGACCGCGATCTGATGCTGTCCGGATCGCTGGTGGCGATGGGCTCCGGTGCCGAGTGGTATGCCCTGGAGGTGGCCGAGTGGTCCTCCTGGGCCCTGAGCGACCGTTACACGCTGGGCGAGCCGCGAGCGGTGACCCGACTCGGGCGACCGGCGACCGAGGTCGTGATCTTCGAGGAGGGCCGCCCCCGGGCACGACTCGTCATCGACGACGAGAGCACCATCCCCCTGGTCACCGAGATCCTGGACGGCGAGGGCCGGGTGTTCCGCCTGGCGTCTCTCGTGGAGTTCGCGGTCGGCCCCGGCGCCGAGCACCGTGAGATGCCCGACGAGTACCGGCGCCGCACGGTGATGGAATCCGTGCCCGCCACCTCGCGGCTTCCAGCCGACACCACCGGCTACCGGCTGGTCGACGCCTACGAGGCGCCCGGTGGATCTCAGTCGTACTACAGCGATGGCCTCTTCTCGTTCTCGGTGTTCGAGGCCGGGAGGGGGCAGACCCCTGCCGAGTTCGAGCAGGCGACCCGTTTCGGCGTCGACGGCAAGGTGTACCGGCGGGTGGTCACTCCCACCAACGTCTGGGTCCACTGGAACAGCCGGGATCACTCCTACGTGCTGGTCGGCGACCTGCCACCCGACCATCTGATCGCGGTGCTGCAGACCCTTCCCGAGCCCGGCGATCCGGCGTTCTTCGTCAGGCTGTGGCGGAGGCTGTTCGGGTAGTCGCTGGCGGGCGGTGACCGGAGACCTTGGGAACCGCGTCATCCCTCGTCGCGGGTGGCGGCGCTCTCCTCTTCCGGGAACGATCCGGTGACGATGAAGGTGACATGCTCGGCGATGTTGACGGCGGGGTCTGCGATCCGCTCCATGTACCGGCCCACCCGCGACAGCTCCACGGCGAGGTCGGACCCCATGTCCCCCGAGCGAGCCGCGATCGCCGCGTAGAGCTCTCCGGCCAGGTCGTCGACCTCGTCGTCAGCCCCGTCGAGCGCGCGCCCCGCCGATGCGTCGAGGTAGGCCAGGGCGTCGAGCCCGAGGCCGAACAGCTCCGCCGACTTCCGGGACATCCATTGAATTCCGCCGAGGCGTTGCCAACCCGGGTTCCTCGAGCCGCGTCCCCATCCCTAACCTCGCCTCGATGGACACGACCAGCATCGTCCTGGTATTGGTGGCCGGTGCGGCCGTGGCGACGGCGACCTGGCTGTTCGCCCGCAACCGTCGCCACGCCCGATCGGTGTCCGATGCCATCAGCCGGATCGGTGCTCCCGCCACGGGCGGTCGTCACCGCGTGGCCGACCTCGACGCAGCCCTGGACCGGTTGGAGCGCTCGACGGCAGCGGCTCAGCGGGAGCGCGCTCGATTGGCCGGCGCCGTCCACGCAGCCCCGCTCGGAATCGTCATCACCGACGACGAGGGGCTCGTCGTGACCGCCAACCCGGCGGCGGCGCGGTACCTCGGCGCCCGTCGCGGCGAGGCGGTTGCCGAGGTGCGGATCCGTGAGGCGATCGAAGGGGCGATCCTCGGGCGGAGCGCGGTCGAGAGCGAGGTGGAGCTCTACACGCCCGTGCGCACGATCCTCCAGGTGGCCGCGATCCCGCTCGATTTCGGGGTGGCCAGCGCCGGTTGCGTCGCCTTCGTCGCCGACGTCAGCGAGGAGCGGCGGGTCGAAGCGATGCGCCGCGACTTCATCGCCAACGTGGGTCACGAGTTGAAGACGCCGCTCGGTGCCCTTGCGGTCCTCGCCGAGACCCTCGCTTCGGGGATCGAAGGCGACCCGGCGTCGACCCGGCTCGCCGAGAGGCTGCAGACCGAGTCGAATCGGCTGGCCCGTCTGGTGGGGGACATCCTGGATCTGTCGCAGGCCGAGGCTCTGGCGGCGCACGACGAGCCCGTTTCGGTCGCCGATCCCATCGAAGGCGCCGTCCGGGACGTGGCCGAGGTGGCCGAGTCCCGGGAGATCGCACTCGAGGTCGACCCGATCGATCCGGCGCTCCGCGTTGCCGGGGACGCCCGTCAGCTGCGCACGATGGTCTCGAACCTCATCGAGAACGCGGTGAAGTACTCGTTCAAGAAGAACGACGCGGCCCCCAAGGTCTCCGTGGCCGCAGCGGCGGAAGGCGACTCGATCGTGATCCAGGTGGTGGATCGGGGCATCGGGATCCCTGAGGCCCACATCGACAGGATCTTCGAGCGGTTCTACCGGGTCGATCGAGCAAGGAGCCGGGACACAGGCGGGACCGGACTGGGGCTGTCGATCGCCCGACACATCGCACGCAACCACCGCGGTGACGTCACGGTGGAGTCGGTCGAGGGTGAGGGCTCGACGTTCCGGGTGACCCTCCCGCGCTGGAAGGCGCCTGCACGAGGGTCCTGATCGTCGAGGACGAGCCGTCCTTCATCGGGGCACTGCGGGTGGCGCTCGACCGCGAGGGGTTCGACGCCGTCGTGGCGGAGGACGGCCGGGCCGGTCTGGACCGTTTCCGCGACGTCAAGCCCGATGTCGTGCTCTTCGATCTGATGCTGCCGGGCCTGGCGGGTCTGGACGTGCTTCGGGCGATCCGCCGCGTTGGATCTCGGTGCCGACGACTACGTGACCAAGCCCTACTCGCTACGGGAGTTGGTGGCGCGGATCAGGGCCGCCACGCGGCGTTCCACACTCGCCGAGGGACCCGGAGACCATCACCGTCGGCTCGGTGACGTTGGACCGGTCATCCATCCGGCTGCGCCTCGACGGCGGCCACCACGACCTCCCCTGGTCGGGTGAAGAATCGTTGCGACTCAACGAGCGCGACAGGGCCTAGATCCTCTGGAGAGCCGCTACGTATTCGTCGAACTCCCGCGCCTCGCGCCGGGTCTCCGTAGCGACGATGGCGCGCACCACGCCCTCGGCATCGAGGACGTAGGTGCTGCGATTGGCCGCACCGACGCGGTCGTCGAAGGTCCCGTATGCCTTGGTGACTTCGCCGTGGGGCCAGAAGTCGGAGAGCACCGGGAACCCGAACGAGTTGTCCTCCGACCACTTCCTGTTGGCGAACATCGTGTCGGTGGTGATTGCCACGACCCTGGCGTCGAGATCCTCGATCCCGGCGAGCCCGTCCCGGATGTCGCACAGCTCCGCCTGGCACGTCCCGGTGAAGGGAAAGGGGATGAAGACGACCAGGCTCTTGTTTCCCTTCAGGTCATCGAGGGAGACCATCTCACCGTCGACGTTTCGCAGGGAGAAGTCGGGGGCCGGGGAGCCGATTTCGGCGGGCATGCGGGGCCTTTCGTCGTGCGAACCCAGAATGGTATCGGCATCTCCGGGCCGGCCGTGCGGCTCCGAGGCTCGCGAGGCAGATCGTGAGGGCTCGATGGCGCTTCCGCCTAAAGGAGAACCCGTGCCGCCCATCCCACCACGTCGTGCAGCTCGGGCTCGTCCGGGAGCATCTCTGGGCCCTCCCAGATGCGGTCGAGCGCCTCGTCGCCCCACCTCCTCGCCACTTCGGCGCAGAACCGCTCGCCGACCCGGTGGTCCGCGTGCTTGAGGTCGAAGGCGAGAGCCTGCTCGAGGAGTTGCTCTCCGGCCGACGGGTCGAGGCGACGGCGATCGATGGCCGAACGCAGCTCGTCGGCTGCCGGGATGAGATCGCCGGCGGCACGCTCGACGATTCGATCGGCATACCCCTCCACCACGGCGAGCACGCCCCGTAGGCGGCCTGCCGCAACGCCCTCGTCCTCGGGGCTGAGCAGGCCGGCGACACCGGTTGGCTCGTGCATCATCTGCTGCAGCGCCTCGGGATCCTGCAACGCCTCGATGCGCCGCTCGATCCCGCCGACGTCGAACTCGAGACCTTCGACGAACGCATGGGCGAGGTTGAAGACGTGTTCCCGGAGCCAGGGGACCGCGTATGCGGCATGGTGGGTGACCTCGTGGAGGGCGATCCACAGCCGTGCCTGGCGGGGGTCGAGTGCCTCTTCTCCGGCGAACGCCTCGATGTTGGGCACCACGAACACCGGCCCGGTGGCCGACCCGGATGGGAGGCCGAGGTCGAACCCGGCCAGCACCGACTGGGCGGACGTGCCGATCGTCGCTCCCATCTGCATCCCGAGCAGGGCCGGCCCGAGCGGCTGGAGCGGTGAGGACGCGTCGGACGAGAGCTTCTCGGCCAGCGGCTCGGCAAGATAGCCCAGGGCCTCGATGTTGGCGGCCGCCCATCCCCGCCGATCGGTCACCGTCGCCGGTGCAGTGACGAGCGCTGGATCGAGCACCGAGTGCTGGTCGACGAGCCGGGCCGCCGTTGCGGCAAGGTCACGTAACTCCTCGTCGAGCCACGGATCGATCGGCTCGGCCGGGCCGGCGACACTCTCGGCGATCTCGCGCGCCAGCCGCCAGTTGACGGGTCCGCTCGAGCGCATGAGGTCGGCGAGCCGATCGAAGAGATTGTCGGTCACAGGTCCTCCGGCCGCTCGAGGAGCACGATCGAGACCTCGACGGTGTCGGTGCCCCGGAGCAGCTCGACCGTGACGGAGTCTCCGACGTGGAACAGGCGCAGACGGATCACGAGCCGGTCCATCGTCATGACCGGCTCGCCGGCGACCGTGAGGATGATGTCGCCGGGGTCGATGCCCCCGATGTCGGCGGCGGTCCCGGGGATGATGTCGGCCACCGCCACGCCGGCTGGCGCCTCTGCGCCGCCGCCCAGGTCCTCGAAGTGGGTCGACCCGCTGATGCCGAGGAAGGCATGCGACGCCACTCCCGTTTCGATGATGTCGTCGGCCACCCTCGTCACGAGTTCCACCGGGATGGCGAACCCCAGACCCTCTGCGCCCACATCGCTCACGCCGAATGCGGTGGTGATGCCGATCAGCCGGCCCCCAGCGTCCACGAGCGCCCCGCCGCTCGATCCCCGTGTGATGGGGGCATCGGTCTGGAGCATGCCGAACAACTCGCTGTTGACGGTTCGCACCCGGCGCTCCACTGCGGAGAGGACCCCGGTGGTCACCGAAGGCCCGCCTTCGAGTCCGAGCGGGTTGCCGATGGCGATCGCCTGGTCACCGATCGACAGGTCCCGTGACGAGCCGACGACGATGGGTGTCATTCCGATCGCGTCGACGCGCAGAACGGCGACGTCGGTGAGGGGATCCGCTCCGACCAGCTCGGCGGGATAGGTGCGCCCGTCGGCGAAGACGATCCGGAAGACGACCGCGTCGGCGACCACGTGCGAGTTCGTGATGACGTGCCCGGCGTCGTCGTAGATCACACCGGATCCGCTGCCGTCGGCGATGAATTCGGTCCCCGCCGTCGAGCTCACCTCCACGGTGACGATCGATGGGAGCACCTGCCGCGCCACCGCGGCGACGGCGGTGACTCCTTCGCCGGGAGTGACCACCTGGGTCTCCACCCGCTCGACGACCGTGACTCCAGGGGGCGCCGGATCCTTCTCGAGCACCGCTGAGGCGGCAAGGGCGGCGACCGCTCCGGTGAGGGCGGCAAGCACCGACAGGAGGATCGGTTGCCAGATCGGCCGACGCGTCGCGGCGGATCGGGTCGAGGGCAGCACCTCGACGGACAGCGTCGGGAACCCCTCCTCGGCGGGAGGCGGCTCCGGGAGACGGTCGAACGTCCCGGCTGCGAACGCATCGTCGCTGAGGCCGTCCTCGGAGGCGTCCCCCGGCGTGGGGGTAGTGTCGGCCATGGAAGGCGATTCTATGGACACAGGCGACGTACCCCGGCCCGACCTCGTGAGCGTCTCCGAGGCTCCGATCGACCCGGCCCTGCTGGTCGACGCCGTCCGGCGTCCCGACGCCGGGGCGATCGTTCTGTTCGTGGGCACCGTGAGAGACCACTCCGAGGGGCGCCCGGCCGTCACCCGCCTCGAATACGAGGCCTATCGCGAGGTCGTAGAGGCCAAGATCCAGGAGATCGTCGATGAAACCCGATCTCGGTGGGAAATCGGCTCCGTCGCCGCGATCCACCGGGTGGGTTCGCTCGGAGTCGGCGAGGAATCGGTGGGCGTCGCCGTCTCCGCAGGGCACCGCCCCGCGGCGTTCGAGGCCGCTCGCCACCTCATCGACGAGTTGAAGGCTCGAGCCCCGATCTGGAAGAAGGAGCACTGGGAGGGCGGCTCGGAGTGGGTGAGGGAGGGCCCCAGGGAGTAGTGGCCGGCGCCCAGGACCCGGTCGCCGGCAAGACGGATGTTTCTGCCTCCGGCCGGGGGGCCGGCGGCTGGTTGCTGGAAGCTCGGGGCGTCCCGGGGGAGGCCCGGCCACTAGCCTCTCCACGCACTCGGCCGGGTAGAGAGGAAGGGCGCGCAGGAGCCGATGCTGTCGCTCAAGAACGTCGAGGTGGTCTACAGCGAGGTGATCCTGGTGCTGCGCGGGATCTCCCTGCAGATTCCCGACGGCAAGATCGTCGCGCTGCTCGGAGCCAACGGCGCCGGCAAGACGACCACCCTCAGGGCCATCAGCGGCGTTCTCGACGTCCACAACGGAGATCTGACCAAGGGTGAGATCACCCTCGACGGCGAGCGAATCGACAACCACTCGCCGGCCAGGATCGTGAAGCTCGGCGTCGGCCAGGCGCTGGAGGGTCGGCGTGTCCTCGCCGAGATGACCGTCGAGGAGAACCTCAAGCTCGGTGCCCACACGGCACGCCGGAAGCTCGATGAGAGCCTCGAGCGCGTCTACACCCTGTTTCCCGCGCTGCGGGAGCGCCCCAAATTCACCGCGGGGTATCTGAGCGGGGGCCAGCAGCAGATGCTGGCGATCGGCCGTGCCCTCATGGCCAGCCCCCGTTTCCTCTTGCTCGACGAGCCCAGCCTCGGCCTGGCGCCGCTCCTCGTCCAGCAGATCAGAGACATCATCGTCGAGATCAACCGCCAGGGGACCGGCGTGCTCCTGGTGGAGCAGAACGCCACCATGGCCCTGGGGATCGCCGATCACGGCTACATCATGGAGACCGGGAAGATGGTCATGGACAAGCCTGCTGCGGAACTCCTGGAGGACGACGACGTACGCGAGTTCTACCTGGGCCTCCACGGCGAAGAGGTGAAGTCGTTCGCCGAGGTGAAGCACTACCGGCGCAAGAAGCGGTGGCTGTCGTGAGGGCCCGCCTTCTCCATGAGTTCCTGCCGGGAGTCTCTGGAGACGATCCGATCCTCGAGATCCAGGACGTCCACCTGTCATTCGCCGGCGTCAAGGCGATCGATGGCGTCTCGCTGACCGTCCACAACGGTGAGCTGTTCTCCATCATCGGCCCGAACGGCGCCGGCAAGACATCGATCTTCAACTGCATCTCCGGGATCTATCGGCCGCAGGAGGGATCGATCCGCTTCCTCGGCCACGACCTCCTGGTCATGAAGCCTCATCGCATCGCCGATCTGGGCGTGGCGCGGACCTTCCAGAACATCGAACTGTTCCCGCAGATGACGGTTCTCGACAACCTGATGCTCGGCCGCCACCAGCACGTCGAGTACGGGACGTTCTCGGCGGCGATCCGATTCGGGCGGGCCGCTCGCGAAGAAGCACGGAACCGGGAAGTGGTCGAGGGGATCATCGAGTTCCTCGACATCCACCAGCACCGCAAGTCCTACGTCGCCATGCTCCCGTATGGCATCCAAAAGAGGATCGAGTTGGGGAGGGCGCTCGCCATGGAGCCCAAGCTGCTGCTTCTCGACGAGCCGGCAGCCGGGATGAACCTCGAAGAGACCGAGGACATGGCGCGGTACATCACCGACATCAGGCGCGAGCTCGGCATAGGGATCATCCTGGTCGACCACGAGATGCGGATGGTCATGGACCTCGCCGACACGGTCCTCGCCATCGATTTCGGAAAGCCGATCGCGGTGGGCACGCCGAGCGAGATCCAATCCAACCAGGACGTCATCCGGGCCTATCTCGGCCAGGAGCACGCCATCGCCGAAGGAGGAGAGACATGACCGCCACCGTCGACCGATCCACCGGGTACGCCTCCCCGGCCGCTCGTGTCCGCGACCGTGCAGCGACGACGCCTGATCGGGTCGCCCTTCGCGAGAAGAACCGGGGGATCTGGCGGGAGATCGACTGGGAGGAGTACTGGGACCAGGTGGAGACGTTCGCCCATGCCCTCATCGCCAATGGGTTCGGGCCGGGCGACAGGGTGGCGATCCATTCCGACAACCGGCCCGAGTGGGTCTACGCCGATCTGGGCTCGATAGCCGCCCGCGCCGTCTGCGTGGGCCTGTATCCGACCAATCCGACGTCCGAGGTCGAATACCTGCTCCAGGACTCCGGGTCGAAGATCTTGATCGTCGAGGACGAGGAGCAGGCCGACAAGGTCCTGGCCGTGCCGACTGCCGACCTCCCCGGCCTGGAGAGGATCGTGTACCTGGAGCACCGCGGCGTCGACGCATACGACGATCCCCGGCTGATGTCCTGGGACGCATTCATGGAGAGCGGGATGGAGCACCGCGAGGCCCACCCCGGCGCGGTGGCCGACCGGATGGCGGCTGCCGAGCCCACGGACCTGGCGTACCTCGTCTACACATCCGGCACCACCGGCCCACCCAAGGGGTCGATGTTGACCCTGTCGAACCTCGAGTTCGCCGCGCAGGAGATCGCCGGTGTCGAGGGGATCATCGCCGGAGGGACCTCGCAGAACGACCTTGTCGTGTCGTACCTGCCGCTGTGCCACATCTACGAGAAGCTGTTCTCGGTGGTGATCGGCACCGCGGGGGGCGTCCCGGTCCACTTCGGCGAGTCGCTCGACACGCTGGTCGCGGACATGCGCGACGTCCAGCCGACCGTCGTCCAGGGTGTCCCGAGGATCTGGGAGAGGATCCACGCCGCCATCCAGATCCGCCTGGCCTCCGCATCGCGGATCAAGAAGCTCAACGCCGCCATCTGGCTGCGGGTCGCCAGATACGTCGGGCGTACCTTGCTGCGGCGAGAAGGGCGGCACACCGCACTGAGCCGCGTCCTGTTCGAGATGGGCAACGTGTTCCTGTATCGCTCCCTTCGGGAGCGGGTCGGGCTCCGTCGGGTGAGGCACGCCGTCTCGGCCGCGGCGCCGATCGCTCCGGAGATCCTCGAGTTCTTCATGTCCATCGGGGTGCCGCTCTACGAGGCGTACGGGATGACCGAGAACAGCGGTGTGGCGACCACCAACCGGCCGGGGCGGGTGAAGCTCGGCACGGTGGGTGAGCCGTACCCGGGTTGTGAGATTCGCCTCGACGAGGAGACCGGCGAGATCCTCACCCGGCATCCGGCGGTCTTTGCCGGATACTGGAACAAGCCGGATGCGACGGCCCGAGCCATCGACGAGGAGGGCTGGCTTCACACCGGCGACGTCGGTGAGTGGGTCGACGGCACGCATGTCCGCATCGTCGACCGGATCAGGGACATCATCATCACCAGTGGCGGCAAGAACATCTCGCCGTCGGAGATCGAGAACTCCTTGAAGACGTCTCCGTTCATCAAGGAGGCGATCGTGATCGGCGACCGTCGCAAGTATCTGACCGCGCTGATCGGGATCGAGTTCGAAGCGGTCAGTGAATGGGCGCAGCGACGGAGGATCCCTCACACGACGTACCGGGACCTGTCGGAGAAACCCGAGGTCAGGGCGCTCGTCCAGAAGGCGGTGGACGCGACGAACGAGAAGTTCGCCCGGGTGGAGCAGATCAAGAGGTTCCAGCTGCTCACCAAGGAGCTCGACCACGAGGATGGCGAGCTCACTGCCACCCAAAAGGTCAAGCGCTCCATCATCGAGGATCGGTTCGGCGACGAGATCGAGTCGATGTATCGATGACGCAGTTCCTGCAGGCGCTGATAAACGGGACGTCCCTCGCGGCGATCTACGGGCTCATCGCCCTCGGGTTCGTGATCATCTACAAGTCGACCCAGGTGCTCAATTTCGCCCAGCCGGCGTTGATGCTGATCGGTGCCTACTGGGTGGTCTATTTCGCAACCGTCATCGGGCTGTCGTTCTGGCTGGCGGTACTGGTGGCGGTCGCGCTCGCGGCGCTCACCGGGATCGTCGTCGAGCGCCTGGCGCTGCGGCCGATGGTCGGCAAGCCGGTGTTCGCAGTGGCGATCATGACGATCGGTCTCAACACGGTGATAACGATCATCGCCCTCGACCTGCTGGGCGTGGAGACCCGGCAGATGGGCGATCCGTGGGGTCTGCGGTTCCTCACCTTCGGATCCCTCAACATCGCTCACCGGCAGGTGGCGGCGATCCTCACGACGGTCGTCCTCGTCGGTGCGCTGCTGCTGTTCTTCAAGTACTCCAGGTTCGGCCTCGCGATGCGCGGCGCCGCCTTCGATCAGGAGGTGGCCCTGACCCAGGGCGTCTCGGTCACCGCGGTGTTCGCCGCTTCGTGGGCCATCGCCTCCGTGCTGGCCATGGTTGGAGGCGTCTTCATCGGGGCCACGCCACCGGGACTCGATCGATCCGCGGGAGTCGTGGCGCTGAAGGCGCTTCCAGTGGTGGTGATCGGCGGTCTCGACTCGATCGCGGGCGCCCTGGTGGGAGCGATCATCGTGGGGGTGGCCGAGGCGCTCACCGTCACATACCAGCCGCAATACGCCGAGTTCCTCGGCCGTAACTTCGCCCAGGTGGTGCCGTATCTCGTGATGTTCCTGGTCCTTCTCGTCAAGCCGTACGGCCTCTTCGGCACCAAGGAGGTCGAACGCGTATGAGGCGTCGCCCCGGGCTGATCGCCGACTACCAGTCCGACACGGCGATCTTCCGGAACAACGTCCAGCGGTTCTGGTTCGTGGTTCTCATCGTGGCGATCGTCGTCCTCGGCCTCGGTGGCACGATCCCCCTGATCCCGGGATTGGTCGACTTCTCCCTGGGCGGAGACCTGCTGCTCCTGGCGGTCAGCGCCATGTTCGCCTCGGTGGGGGCGATCGGGCTCAACATCGTCACCGGGTACGCCGGGCAGGTCTCCCTGGGGCACGCGTTCTTCCTCGGCGTCGGAGCCTTCACCGCAGCGGTTCTCGGCGGGACCGAGGTCACCCGACAGGTCTTCGACCTGGCGACGGGGCAGAACGTCGAAAGGGTGGTTCACGTCGGATACGGCCTCGACATGATCATCTGGCTCCCTGCGGCCGGGCTGGTCGCCGCCCTGGCCGGGCTGGTCGTTGCGCCGGTGGCCTTCCGGCTCCGTGGCCTGTATCTCGCCTTCGTCACCCTCGGACTGGTCTTCTTGGGAGAGCATTTCTTCCGGGAGTCCGAGACATACACCGGGGGCGTCGGCCTCGGCCGGGAGACCGCGGTCCCCAGCCTCCTCGGCTTTCGCTTCGACCAGCCAGGGGAGGTGTTCGGGGTCTTTCTCTCCAAGCAACAGAAGCTCTTCTTCCTGGGCCTGATCCTGCTGGTCGTGATGGCGCTGGTCGCCAAGAACCTGGCGCGGTCGCGCATCGGGCGCGCCCTGGCCGGGGTGCGCGACCGGGACATTGCCGCCGAGATGATGGGGATCAACCTGGCCCGCTACAAGATGATCGCGTTCGTGGTGTCGTCGTTCTATGCCGGGATCGCCGGAGCGCTGCTCTACTCGGCGATAGGGCGACTGGAGCCGGCCTCGTTCAACCTCCTCCTGTCGATCCGCTACATCGCGATGGTGCTGATCGGAGGTGCGGCCACTATCGCCGGGTCGATCATGGGGGCGGTGTTCATAACCTTCCTGCCCCGGATCGTGCGCTGGCTCGCCGGATTCTGGCTGTTCTCGTTCATCTCGACGTCGCCCACCGGCGGCTTCGTGACGGCAGCCCAGTTCGAGCAGATCATGTTCGGCGGCCTGATAGTCGGGTTCCTGATCTTCGAGCCCTTGGGTCTCTACGGCATCTGGATCCGCGTCCGCAACTACTGGAAGGCGTGGCCGTTCTCGTATTGATTCCCGGGCCGACTTCACTCGCCTCGCGGCGAGTGAACAGACGCCGGGATTCCTGCGACTCCGTGGAAACCACGGAGTTCTCCCGTCGCCAGTCGGCCCATTCCGATAGGCTGACAGACCAACTGCCCCATCCGGGCGGGATTCAGCGAATTCAGTTACCAGGGAGGGAATGATGAGAAGACGGTGGCTCGTGCTTGCGAGCCTCCTGATGGCCTTCGCGCTGGTTGCGGCGGCGTGTGGCGACGATGACGCCACCACCACGACCCAGGCGACGACCACGACGGCGGCTACGGGCACCACCGCAGCGACCACGACGACAGAGGCCCCGTCGGAGACCGCAGTCGACGTCGGCGCCACCCCGGCGCCGTGCCCCGATGCCGTCAACGAAGGCAACGGGTGCATCTACCTCGGCGTGATCTCCGACCTCACCGACGGTCCGTTTGCTCCGCTGGGCGTCCCGCTCACGCAGGCGCAGGAGGACTTCTGGGGCGCGATCAACGAGGCCGGCGGGCTCGACGGGTGGGACGTGATCATCACGGCCGAGAACACCTTCGACGCCCACTATGACCCGGCGCAGACGGTCGAGGGTGCCACCACGCTCGCCCCGCGGGTCGCGGCCCTTGCCCAGTCGCTGGGGACACCGCAGACCCAGGCGGCATTGCCGACCCTCGCGGAGAACAACATCGTCGCCGCCCCCGCCACCTGGTGGTCGGGCTGGGCATTCAGCGACGTCGACTCGGGCCTCGTCCTCGAGACGGGCGCCCCGTACTGCTTCGAGGCGATGAACGGCATGACGTACATGGCCGGTCAACTGCCCGAAGGGTTCACGTGGGCTCTCGTGGCGTTCCCCGGCGACTACGGCGGGGACTACGGCGCCGGCGCCAAGATCGCCGCGGCGCAGCTGGGCCTCGGCGACCCCGTCGCCGAGATCCTGCAGATCCCGATCTCGTTCGGGGGCGACGTGACCGAGGCCGTGACGACGCTGCTCGGCGTTCAGCCGACGCTCATCGTCATGGTGACCGGCCCCAGCGAGATGGCGCAGGTAGCCGGCGGGCTGTTCCAGAACGGGTTCCAGACCTTCCAGATCCTCGGCGCCTCGCCGACCTGGAACGTCGCGCTCATGCAGAACGCCGACCTCGTGCCGCTGCTCCAGGCCGTCTACACGGGCACGACGCCGTGGGGCGGTTGGGACACGGACAGCGAAGGGCACGCCGACATGCGCGCCGCAGCTGATGCCAATGGCAGGAGTCCGCACGGTGCCTACGTGGCCGGGTGGACCTGGCAGTACCCGATCAAGGCGATGCTCGAGCAGGCCATCGCGGCGAACGATCTGACGCGTCCGAACCTGGCCGCGGTCGCGTCGGCGCTCGAAGGCGTCGACTATGCCGGGATCCTCCCGGACCGGGACTACACCGGCGCTCCCGCCGACCATGTGGTCCGCTCCACCATCATCTCGAAGGTGGACCCGGAGTCGTCGGACGGCCTGTCGCCGGTGACCGATGCCACGATCAGTGAGATCGCGGCCAACTACGTGTTCGAGAGCCCCTGTTTCGTGGGCTGAGCAAGCAATAGCGATCGAGGAGGGCCGCCCGAACCGGGCGGCCCTCCTGTTGCTGCCCGGGCGACGGGCGACGGGCGACGGTAGCCTCCCAACGCATGACCACCGCCCCTGCGACCCTCGTATCACGGATTCTCCCGCGCACCAGGGCAGTCACCCTGACCCTGGTCGTCGGGTTCGCCCTCCTGACGGCCCTGCTGGCCCAGATCGCGATCCCGCTCTGGTTCACCCCGGTCCCGATCACCGGGCAGACCTTCTCGGTGCTCCTCGCCGGCGCCGTCCTCGGCTGGCGGGCCGGCGCCGCCTCGATGTCGCTGTACTGGTTGCTCGGTGCCATCGGTCTGCCCTTCTACGCCGAGGCGAGGGGCGGCTGGGAGACGGCGACGGGCGCCACCGGCGGGTACCTGGTCGGGTTCGTGGTGGCGGCCGCACTCATCGGATACCTCGCTGAGCACCGTCAGGACCGTTCGGTGACGACCGCCATCCCGGCGTTCCTCGCCGGGAGCGTGATCATCTACATCTTCGGCCTCACCTGGCTGGCCCACTCTCTCGATGTCGGGACGGCGAGGGCGATGGAATTGGGCCTGGCGCCGTTCGTGGTCGGCGACCTGGTGAAGGTCGCGCTGGCCGGTGTGGCGCTGCCGGTCGCATGGCGGCTCTTGGGGTCAAATCCGGACTGATCGCGCCGGGCTCGTCACCCGTTTCCCGCTACCCGTTTCCCGCCATCCGGGCGCCCAACAGCTGACGGGCGACGGGCGACGTCTACCCCGCGAATCCGCGGGTGAACCCGCTCCCGCCCTTCGGTTGGAACGCCGCCTGGAGCTCGCCGGATGCGAAGGGTCCGCTTCCGGCCTCGACGCCGGCGGCGTGGCGGTACAGCGCCGTCTGGAATATGCCGTTGAGGGCCGAGAGCACCATCACCACGGTGAGCACCCATGCGATGGCCGCCCCGATGCCGATAACGGCGATGGCGCCGCCTGCGGCGACGGCCCCGGCGCCGATCAGGAACGCCGGGATCATCGCCACGAAACCGATCAGGCCGAATCCCACCTGGGCGGCGACGTTCTCTCCCCAGGTCTTCTTGAACAGCGACCCGGAGCGCTTGACGGCCTCGCCCACACCCACGCCTTCGATCACCAGGACGGGGATGACCAGGAAGGTGACCAGGGACCAGGCGACGCCGGCGATCGCCGACACGATCCTGCCGAGCGACCCCGCACGCTCTTCGAGCGCCCGCAGGACGATCGACACGGTGGCCGAGACGATGGCCCAGGGAAGGATCCGCCCCACTCGCATGAGGGCGCCGCGGATGGCCGATCCGAGAGTCGGATCGCCGCCGTCCATCCGCTCGTTGGCGGCGTGGACCAGCGCCGCGTTGAAGAAGATCGTGATGAACGCCAGCGTCACGTAGGCGGCGAACAGCAGCACGTATCCGACCGGTCCCGGATCCTCGAGGGCGACGGCCTCGCCGGAGAGGAGGATCGGCGCCAGGAACGTGGCGGCCACCAGGAGCGTTGCGACGAGGGACAGGACAGGGAGGAGCAAGAGCTCCTTGTCGGCCTTGAGGACCTGCCACGACGACTTTGCGAGGGCGATGGTGCGCGAGATGCGAGACATGACGGGAATCGTAACTGCGGCGTCGCCACAGATCAGGCCAGGCGTGTCGTTCAGCGCCATACCCCCGGTACCATCGGCTGGTCCCGCATGATCGACAGCGACTCCTTCCCGGCACTTCGCGAGACTCCTGCGGAGCCGCGCCCGTCAACACCGCGATGGCCCTATGTGCTGGTCGCCGCCTTCCTCGCGGTGGGGCTCCTCGTGCTGGTCTTCTGGCCGGTCAGACTCCCCTACTTCGCCATGGCGCCGGGTCCCAGCGAGGAGGTCGCCGACCTCGTCTCGTTTGGCGAGGACGTGGCGGTCTACGAGACATCGGGGGATCTGTACCTCCTCACGGTGACCCTGAGGGAGGTGAACCCATTCGAGTGGTTCGAGGCCCGGTACCTCGACGAGAGGGTCGACCTGCTCGAGCGCCAGGTGATCAGGCCGCCCGGTGTCACCCAGGAGCAGGTGCGGCGCACCAACCTCCAGTTGATGAACGAATCCATCGACACGGCGATCTTCGTGGCGCTGAGCCGTCTCGGGTACGACGTCGAGTTCCTCGGCGATGGCGTCGAGGTGCTCCAGATCGTCGAGGGGAGCCCGGCCGAGGGGGTGCTCCAGGTCGGCGACCGGTTCACAGTTGTCGCCGGTCAGACGATTTCCACCGCCGAAGAGGCGGGCGAGCTGATCCGAACATACGACATCGGCGACACCATCACCCTCGAAGGAACCAGGGCCGGAGAGCCGATCGAGGTCTCGATCACCCTCATCGAGCACACCCAGCTCGAGGGCGAGCCGATGGTTGGCGTCGTCTTCGATACGGTGAACCTCGAGATGGCCCTCCCGATCGACGTCGACGTCGACTCACGCAACATCGGGGGCCCCTCGGCCGGGATGATGTACGCCATCACCCTCCTCGACCTCCTCACCGAGGAGGATCTCACCCGCGGCCATCGCATCGCAGGCACGGGCACCATCCGTTTCGACGAGACCGTCGGATCCATCGGAGGGGTCCGGCAGAAGGTGTTCGCCGCGCGGGCGATAGGGGCCGAGATCGTCTTTGTCCCGGTGGACAACTACGAGGCGGCGTTGACCGCTGCCGGCGACGGCATCGAGATCGTGCCCGTCGCCACGCTCCAGGAGGCACTCGACTACCTGGCCGCGCTCGACCCATTGGCGGTGGCTGCGGGGCCGTAGGCCCGGGTCACCGGTGGCGAGACCGGCGTGATCGGGGGGTCCAGCGGCCGGCCCGACGACGTTCGCTCGATCGTTGGGAGCAGAAGGCCGACACCGCATGGTGCCCGAAGCGTCCTGATACACCCGAACCCGGCCATTAACGTCTTCCCATATGGGCGACGATCGGCTTGGCCCCGATACCTTCTCGACGCGCGATCTTCCGACCGGTCGACGCGGATATGAGAAGAAGGCCGTGGATGCGCTGATCGCGCGCGCCGTCCAGGAGTGGGGCGATCTCCAGCGCCGCCACGACGACCTGCTGGCCGAGGTCACCCGATCCGGGGGACCCGAGTATCTCGCCCGTGACGTCTCGTCCGTGGGCGAGGAGGTTGCGCGCGTTCTCCAGGCCGCCAAGGAGGCAGCCGACGGCATGCGAACCCGGGCCAGGGAGGATGCGGAGCGAATCGAGCGTGACAGCGCCGCCGACGCGGCGAAGCAGCTCGAGGCGGCGGGCTCCGAGGCGGAGCGGGTGATGGCCGAGGCCGAGCAGCAGGCCTTCGACCTTCGCCGGGATGCCTGGGAGGCGGGGGATGAGCTGATCCGATCCGTACAGGAGACGATCGAGCAGATCGTGGCGGACGCCGAGGCCGAGGCACTGGTGATCCGCGCCGAGGCGGAACGCGAGGCGCATCAGCGCCTCGCCATCGCCCGAAAGGAAGCGGATGACATCGTGCGGAATTCCCGGTACGAGGGCGACCGGCTGGTCACCCAGGCGCGCGAGCTCGCCCAGCAGATGATCGATCGGGTCGGTGAGGCCGGTGGGGAAGGCGCGCCCCGCGGGGGGGTCACGCGTTTGAGCGAGGAGATCGAGCGGCTGCATGCCGAACGGTCCATCGAGGACATCGCCGTCCTTCCAGCCGAAACCCGGCCGGCCCGACGCAGCCGGTCCGCAGCGCAGTCCGGGGAGGGAGCGTCTCAGCCCGGAGATCTCAGCGACGAGCTGGCCGCCGAGGTCCAGGAGTTGAACGACACGCCGTCGCCGGAACCGGCCGCGGACCGCGGCGACGACGTCGGCACACTGTTCGATGCGCTCCGCACCACCGCCGAGCACGAGCCGGTGGAGATGACCCGGGACCCGATCGCACTTCGGGATCGGCTGGCGCTGCCAGTCCACAATGGGGCGCTACGGGAGGTGAAGCGGCGGATCGTCGACCTGCAGACCACCGCCCTCGAGTCGCTTCCCGACTGGTCACCCGACCCGACCCGGATCACCGCCGAGTTGACTGCGGTCGTCGAACCGGCGATCCAGAAGGCTGCAGGCGCGGGCGCCAGTGCTGCCGCGACGCTCGCCGGGGTGCAATCGGCGCGGCCGCTCCCGGGTCCGCGACCCGCCGGGCTCGTCGGCCGCATGGCGGACGATCTCACGGATCAGTTGGTACGGGCCCGCACGGCCGACGGCGGGCCGAGTGAGGTCGCCTCCGTGGTTTCTCGCGTGTTCCGGGCATGGCGTGGTGACGAAGCGGAGCGCTGGGTGCGCACCATCGTGTTTGCCGCCTACCACGACAGCCTGTTGTCCGCTCTGAGCGTCGGGGGATGGACCGAGGTCACGGGACGATCGTCGGGCCGGCCGTGCGCCGGGTGCGCCGGCCATGAGGAGCTGCGGTGGGATCCCGAGTCCGGCCCCCCGGAAGGCTTCGCGGTTCCGCCGGCAAATTTGGACTGCTCGTGCACCGTCACGGTCCCGGCCTGAGATCCGGGAGGGCTTCTCTGCCTTCTGTGTTCTGCCGTTCGGCTTCTAGGCTTGCCCAGGCATGATCGAGCGCGGACCCAGCCCCGTCCCCTTCCGAAGGAGCCCGTCGCGCGCGCGCCGGTGGCTGCTGATCGGGTTGGGGATCCTCTTCGTGGTGCTGTTGTCCCTGCGCGGGATCGCCACCTTCTGGACCGACTACCTCTGGTTCGACTCGGTGGGCTTCGCGCCGGTCTGGAAGACCCTGATCTTCACCCGGGTGCTGCTCGTCGTCGTGGCGACGATCGTCGCATTCGCACTGATGTTCCTGAACCTCGTCGTGGCCGACCGGCTCGCGCCGGCGCTCTCGCTTGCGGCAGGGAGCCCCGACGAGGAATTGATCGAGCGGTTCCAGGCCTGGGTGTCGGACCGCGTGCTCCGGTTCCGTCTTGCCGTCTCCGGCTTCTTCGGCCTGCTGATCGGCCTCGGCGCTGGGGCCTGGTGGGAGGACTTGCTGTTGTTCCGCAACCAGCAGGACTTCGGCATCCAGGATCCGGTATTCAGCCGGGACATCGGCTTCTACGTGTTCGATGTGCCCTTCTACCGGGATCTGTTCGGGTGGGCGTTCCAGTTCGTGCTCATCACGACACTCGTGGTCGCCGCGATGCACTATCTCAACGGGGGCATCCAGGTGACCCCGGGTCGGCAGCGGGTGGCGTCGGGGGTGAAGGTCCACCTCTCCGTGCTGCTGGCGATCATGGCGATCCTCAAGGCGGTCGGATACTGGCTGGACCGATTCGACCTCCTCTACAGCGACCGCGGAGCCGTCTTCGGAGCCACCTACACCGATGTCAACGCCCAACTGCCGGCACTCCAGTTCCTGTTCTGGATATCACTGTTCTTCGCCGTCCTGCTGCTGATCAACATCAGGCTGAAGGGGTGGACCCTGCCGCTCGTGGCGCTCGGGGGCTGGCTCGCGGTGTCGATCATCGCCGGCGGAGTCATTCCGGCCGCGGTGCAGCGATTCTCGGTGCAGCCGAACGAGATCGATCGTGAGCTCCCCTACGTGGAGAGGAACATCCTCTTCACCCGTCAGGCATACGGGCTGGAGACCGTGGAGGTGAGGGATTTCGCTGCGGCCTCCGACCTCGACTCGGGGGGCATCGCTGCCAACAGTCAGACCATCGACAACGTCCGGCTGTGGGACCCGACGGTCCTGTTGACGACATACCGCCAGCTCCAGGAGCTGCGGCCCTTCTACCAGTTCCTCGATGTCGACGTCGATCGCTACCCGCTCGACGGCGGCGTCACGCAGGTGATGCTGTCGACCCGGGAGCTCGACGAAGACAGCCTGCCAGGAGCGGGTTGGGTGAATCGCCACCTGGTCTACACCCACGGGTTCGGGACCGTGGTGAGTCCGGCGAACAACGTGACGATCGAGGGTCAGCCAGACTTCCTGATCAAGGACATCAATCCCGATGAGAATGTCCCCGCCGAGCTGGAAATAGCCCAGAACCGCATCTACTTCGGAGAGGCCTTCGAGCCGGATACGTTCGCGATCGTCGGGACCAACGAGCAGGAGGTCGACTTCCCGATCGAGACCGGCAACGACACCGTCGCCTTCAATCACTACGACGGCGCCGGCGGGATCACGGTGGGGAACGTCTTCCAGCGGGCGGCCTTTGCCCTGCGCTTCGCAGATGTCAACACCCTCATCTCAGGCGAGGTGCGTTCGGACAGCAAGGTCCTGCTCGTTCGCAATGTGCGTGAGCGCCTGACCAAGGCCGCACCGTTTCTCCACCCCGACAACGACCCGTATCTCGTGGTGCTCGATGGCCGGCTGGTGTGGGTCCAGGACATGTTCACGGTCACCGATCGGTATCCGTACTCCACACCTGCCGACGACCCCGCCGCCACGACCCGGGACGTCGAGGCCACCGGGCGGCTCAACGTCAACTCGGGGCTGCCGTCCGAGTTCAACTACGTCCGCAACTCGGTGAAGGCGACGGTGGATGCCTACGACGGCACGATCCGTTTCTACGTGTTCGACGAGGAGGATCCGCTGATCCGGGCGTATCGCGAGATCTTCCCGGCGCTGTTCTCCACCCGGGACGAGATGCCTGCCGGCCTCCTACAGCATCTCCGCTACCCGGAGGACCTCTTCCGGGTGCAGTCGGACATCTACACGAAGTATCACGTCACGGACTCGCGAGTCTTCTACAACAACGGGGACCCGTGGGAGATCGCCCGCGATCCCTCGACTACGGCCGCGGAGAACCTCCGCGAGTCGTTCCCCTCCGACAATCGTCCCATGGTGCCCTACTACCTCCTGATGCAGCTCCCGGATGAGGAAGGCCTCTCGTACTTGATGCTGCAGCCGTTCACCGCGGCGACCCGGCCCAACATGGTGTCCTTCCTCATCGCCAAGTCGGATGCCGACGAGTACGGGGATCTGATCGACTTCGAACTACCCCGGGATGTGTTCGTCGACGGGCCCGGGCAGGTGGGGGCGAGGATCAACCAGAACCCCGAGATCTCCCGGGAGTTCACTCTTCTCGACCAGCAGGGATCGGACGTGCTCCAGGGCAACATGCTGGTTGTGCCGATCGAGGAGTCCATCCTCTACATCCAGCCCATCTACCTGAGTGCCCGGACCGAGGCCGGGTCGGAGATCGCGGCTCTCCCCGAGTTCAAGTTCGTGATCGTCGTCTTCGGCAACAAGATCGTGATGCGCGAGACATTGGACGAGGCACTCGCCGGAGTCTTCGGTGACGCCCCGGTGGTCGATCCCGGGAACGGCGACGGTGGGGAGCTTCCGCCCGATCTCACCCAGGCCGTGACGGAACTCCTCAACCGGGCGAACCAGGCGTTCCAGCGCGCCGAACAGGCGCTCCGCAGCGCCGATCTGGCCACATACCAGGCCGAGGTCGCCGAGGCGCAGCGGCTCATCGAGCAGGCGCGGCAACTCCTCGAGAGTGCTCTCGAGTCTGCCGGCGTGGGCGTGACGATCCGCTAGGCGGCTCGTACCGGTTCGACGTTCTCCTCGTAGGCCGACTTCGCCTTGCGGGCGAAGGCGTTCCGGCGGGCCGGGCCGGTCACCGGGTCGAAGAAGTACATCAGGGCCGCGCCGACGGCGACGAAGAAGATGTTTCGCTTGTTGAAGATCATGACTCTCCTGTCGGGTCCGTCGTGATTGTTCCCGCCGGCGCCGGAATTCAAACAGGGGTCAACGGAGTGTCGGGTTGCCCCCGACGGTCGGCGGCTGATGACGGGGCCCGACCTCGCCGCCCCCGGTCGCGTCTTCGTCGGCAGCCCAGCGAGCCTCGCGGGCTGAGACCTTGAATCGGCTGCTCGCCTCGCGCAGCAACTCGACGCCGAGAATCGCCACGTCGTCCGTGAAGCCGCCCGGGGGCTCCATCGCGTCGAGGACCTGGTCGCACGCCTTCGCCAGATCGCGGGATGCGCTGTCGACGGCGCTCACCAGTCGTTCGATGCCCTCGTCGATCGTCTCCCCCCTGCGCTCCACGAGTCCGTCCGTATAGAGGAAGAGGCGGTCGCCGTGGCGCAGCTTGAATCGTCCGGGACGGAACCGGTTGCGCACACTCCCGCTCCCCAAGGGGGCGGTACGCCCTCGCTGGATCGCCTTCGTGCCCTTCTTCGAGACGATGATCGGTGGGACATGCCCGGCGTTGGCCACCTTGACCCGGAGGCTGTCGAGGTCGAGGGCCATGACGCAAGCCGTCACCAGCCCATGACGCCTCAGGGTGGACACATAGCGGTCGAGGCGCCGCACGACGCCGGCGGCAGTCTCGACGAACGCGAAGGCTCGCAACGCGCTGGCGACCTCTTTCATCGACACGGCGGCTTCCATGCCGTGCCCGGCGGCGTCGCCGATGGCGAGCACAACGCGGTCGTCGACCGGAAGCACCTCAGACCAGTCGCCCCCGACACCGACCTGGCTGGTCCCGGAGTGATAGCGCGCCTCGAGCTGGAGGCCGGGAATCGTCGGCAGGGGCTTCGGGGCGAGGTCCCGGGAGAGGCGGGCAACCGCTCGCCGGTCTTCGCGCGACGAGCGCGAGTGGCCCAGTGCCGAGCCGCAGACGTCGGCGAGATGGTGGGCCATCTCGATCTCCTCGTCGGTGAATGTCCTCTCATCCCGTCCTCGGGAGAAGCGAAGGGCACCGATGACGCGTCCGTCGACCTCGCGGAGGGGGATCGCCAGCCAGGCCGTGGACCCGAGGCGTTCGACGGCCAGGGCCGTCGTCTCGTCGGTGGGGGTCGTCTCGCGCCAGTCGGCCGAACG
>DATHSA010000017.1:0-10951 GCA_035464675.1 Acidimicrobiia bacterium | reverse complement strand
CCTGACACACGGCGAGTCGGTCGTCCGTGAGTTCCGCCCGCACTGGCGGCTGCTCTTCGTGCCGTTCGCGTGGACCCTGGTCTTCGCCGCGGCGATCCTCCTCACGTGGATGTACCCACCGGACAACTCGACGTTCGATTGGGTCATCACCGGCATCGCGGGCGTTCTGTTCCTGAGGCTCGGCCTGTATCCGTTCGTCGCCTGGTGGTTCACGCACTATGTGCTGACGAACGAGCGCCTGATCAGGCGCAGCGGGATTCTCTCCCGCAAGGGGAAGGAGATTCCGCTGGAGAACATCAACGACATGTCGTTCTCACAGTCGATCCTCGAGCGGGTGCTCCGGTCGGGCGATCTGCTGATCGAGTCGGCAGGCGAGCAGGGGCAGTCGGTGTTCGCCGACATCCCTCAGCCGGAGCAGTTCCAGAGTCTCGTCTACCGGGTGCGGGAATTGCGTGCCAAGGAGCTCGGTGCCACGGGGAGGGTCGAGGCGACCGACCGCGTCTCGCAGCTCGAGCGGTTCGCCAAGCTCTACAAGGAGGGCCTCATCTCGGAGGAGGAGTACGAGCGGCAGAAGTCGGAGCTACTGGATGGGGACGGCTAGAGCCCGTCGCCCGTCCTCGACCCGTGATCCTCGACCCGTGACCCGTCCGATCCGGTGGGCGCGGCTTCCGCTTCTCCGCCTGTCGCGACCCGAGCCGGCCCTGTTTGATAGCGTCCCCTCATGCCTCACATGATGGACGACTTCCCGCTGCTGCTTTCGACGCTCTATGACCGGTCGGTGCAGATCCACCCGGAGAGGAAGATCGTGTCGGTGGGGCACGATCTGTCGATCACCCGGACCACCTACGGCGCGACGGATGATCGGGTGCGGCGGCTGGCCACGGCCCTCGCCGGGCTCGGGGTCGACCAGGGCGACGCAGTGGCCACCTTCGCCTGGAACAACCATCGACATCACGAGCTGTACTGGGCGACCGCCAACACCGGCCGGGTGTGTCATACCCTCAACATCAGGTTGTTTCCCGATCAGCTGTCCTACATCGTCAACCACGCCGGCGACAAGGTGCTCTTCGTGGACCACGACCTCGTGCCCCTCGTGGAGCGTTTTGCCGGTGACCTGGAAACCGTCCAGACGTATGTCGTCATGGGCGGCGACCTTCCCGACTCGTCCCTGGACCTGATCGCGTACGAGGACCTCATCGCGGATGCCGGGGCATGGGGCCAGTGGCCGCTGCTCGACGAGCGGTCCCCGATGATGCTCTGCTACACGTCGGGAACCACCGGCAACCCCAAGGGCGTCGCGTACACGCAGCGGTCGACGTACCTGCACACGATCTCAGGCCTGGCGATGCTCCACATCGGGCCGCAGGATGTGATCCTCCCCGTGGTCCCCATGTTCCATGCGGCGGCCTGGGGGTACCCGTTCACCGCGGTGACGGCCGGCGCCGGCATCGTCTACCCGGGTCCCGACTACAGCCCTGAGGGCCTGGTCGGCCTCTTCGAACGCGAGGGAGTCACCTTCTCCCCGGGCGTGCCGACCGTCTGGCTCGGCATCCAGCAATACCTGATGGATCACCCCGACAAGCAGCTGGAGAGCATCCGCATGCTCCTGTCGGGCGGTTCGGCGGTGCCGCGTGCGCTGGTCGAGTGGTTCGAGAGGGAGAGGGGGATCAGGGTCCAACAGGGTTGGGGGATGACCGAGACGAATCCGGTGGCGTCGGCGGCGATGCTGCTCCCCGAGCACGAGGGCCTCGACCTCGACGGCAAGCTCGACCGGTTGGAGACCGCAGGCCTGCCCGCGCCGGGTCTGCAGGTGAAGATCGTCGACGAGGCCGGTGACGAGCTCCCCTGGGACGGGGAGGCGTTCGGCGAGTTGCTCATAAGGGGACCCTGGATCGCCGCCGAGTACTACAACGATCCGAGGACCCCGCAGTCCTTCGTGGACGGGTGGCTACGCACCGGCGACGTCTGCAAGATCACGCCCGAGGGGTACATCGTCATCACCGATCGGGCCAAGGATGTGATCAAGTCCGGTGGCGAATGGATCTCGTCGCTCGACCTGGAACGGCACCTCATGGCTCATCCCGGTGTCGCCGAGGCGGCCGTCGTGGGTGTGAAGCACGTCAAGTGGCAGGAGCGTCCGCTTGCCCTCGTCGTTCTCCGGCCAGGCGCCGACGTCACCGTGGAGGAATTGCTCGAGCATCTCGCCGATCGGGTACCGCAGTGGTGGCTGCCCGATCGGATCGACTTCGCCGACGAGCTTCCGAAGACGGGCACCGGGAAGTTCGACAAGAAGGTCGTGCGCGACCGGTACTCGGACATCCTCCTCGAGGGGTGACCGACACCCCGGCCATCCGCGCCGTCACCGCGTCCGGGCTCGCTCACGAGGTGATCGAGTACGGACGGGCATCCTCGGTGGAGGACGCCGCCGGGCGGCGGGGCGTTGCCCTCCACAGCGTGATCAAGTCGATCGTCGTCCGGAGAGGCGAGGGCGACCTGCTCATGGTTCTGGTCCCAGGTGATCGCATCATCGACTGGGCCAAGCTGCGCGCTCTGCTGGGCGTGTCGCGCATGTCGCTTGCAGATCCCGACGAGGCCTTCGCTGCCACCGGGTATCGGCCCGGGACGATCACCCCATTCGGGTCCACGACCGTTCTTCCGATCATCGCCGACGCCTCGATCGAGGGCCTCGCCTCCATCGGTGGCGGCGCCCACGGCGTGGCGATCAACCTCGATGGGACCGACCTCATCGGGCACTTCGGGGCGGATGTGGCGGACGTGACGAAGAGGCCCGCCTGACGGCGGGCCGTCTCCCGTCTCCCGTCTCCCGTGAGTGACGGGGACGGGCGACCGGCGACGTAGGATCACCACATGCGGGACCTCCATGGCAGCTGGTTCTATGTCGCGGTGATCATTACCGGGCTGGTGGGACTGTGGGGTGTGGCGGCGGCGATCGCCAGGAAGGCATCTGGACGGTGGTTTCGGATCGCCACCTGGATCGCCATAGGGGTCATGCTCGTGCAGGTGATGCTCGGCCTTCTCGCCTACAACGAGGGCTTCCGCCCCCAGGACGACTTCCACCTCTTCTACGGGTTCGTCATCCTGTTCACGTTCGCCTTCGCCTACATCTATCGAGCGCAGCTCGCCCGTCGTCCCGCTCTCTACTACGGGCTGCTCCTGCTCTTCGTGATGGGCCTCGGCCTTCGGGCCTGGGCGAACACGTGAGCGCAGACTCCGGGTGACGGGCAACGGGTTCCGGGCCGCCGTACCATTGCGGCCACAAGCACGAGGGGAGATTCAGTGCTTCTCGACGGCAAACGCCTGGTGATCACCGGTGTGCTCACCGACGATTCGATCGCCTGGCACTCTGCTCGCATCGCCCAGGAAGAGGGAGCGTCCATCGTTCTGACGGGTTTCGGGCGGGGGATGAGCCTCACCGAGCGATCGGCCAGGCGGCTGCCCGACCCGCCGGATGTGATCGAACTGGACATCAACGACCCCGTCCACATGGATGCGCTCGTCACCGACCTCGAGTCCCGCTGGGGTGCGGTGGATGGGGCTCTCCACGCCATCGCCTTTGCGCCAGAGGACGCCCTCGGTGGCAAGTTCCTCTCCACACCCGCGGACAGCGCCATCACCGCGTTCCAGACATCGGCATTCTCCTACAAGACCCTCGCCGTCGGCCTCCTGCCGTTGCTCGAGAAGGCGGGTGGCGGGGCACTGGTCACCCTCGACTTCGACAACAGCCAGGCCTGGCCCGCCTATGACTGGATGGGGGTCGCCAAGGCGGCTCTCGTGGCGATCACCCGCTACCTCGCACGGGATCTGGGCCCGAGGGGGATCAGGGTGAACGCGGTGTCGGCAGGCCCACTGGGCACGGTCGCCGCCAAGTCGATTCCCGGGTTCGCCGGCTTCCAGAAGGTCTGGGACGAGCGCGCTCCGCTGGTCTGGGACGTCGGTGACCCGGAGCCGGTGGCACGAATGGTCGCGGTTCTGCTCAGCGACTGGGCGCCGATGACGACCGGCGAGGTCGTTCACGTCGACGGTGGGTTCCACGCCATCGCCGCCGGGGGGGACGGCTCCTAGGGAACCCCTTTCGGTCTCGCCGCGCGAGCATCTTCGGAGCCTGTCCGCCTCGCGGGGACGCGTGGGGCCGCCGGTACACTTCGCGTTCAGGCACGCTCACGGCAGGAACTCCTCACCCATGGCTCGAGTCGCCCTCTTCTTCGGCGGAAGGTCCGAGGAACACGACGTGTCGTGCGTCTCCGCTGTGTCCACACTCGAGGCTCTCGAGAGCCGTGGGCACGATGTGGTTGCTGTCGGCATCGGTCGTGATGGCGTCTGGCACCTGGCAGACCCGTCGCGGCGGCCCCTGGCAGCGAAGGGGTCCCAGGTGCTCCTCGAGGTTCCCGGAGGCCGCCTCATGGCGGAGGACGAGATCATCGAGGTGGAGGTCGCCTTCCCCGTCCTTCACGGCCCATTCGGCGAGGACGGCACGATCCAGGGACTCTTCGAGATGGCCGGGCTCGCGTATGTCGGCTCGGGGGTGCTCGGGTCGGCGATGGCGATGGACAAGGACGTGGCCAACCGTTTGTGTCGTGAGGCGGGGCTTCCGGTCGGCGACTACCTCGTTGTACGGCGATCTGCCTATCTGGACGATCCTGCGGATACGGTGACCGAGGTCGGAGACGATCTCGGCTTTCCGGTCTTCGTGAAGCCGGCGGCTCTCGGATCCTCCGTCGGCATCTCCCGGGCCGATGACGAGGGGACGCTCAAAGAGGCGATCGATGAGGCGCTCGGCCACGGCCCCAAGGTGATCGTCGAGAAGGCGGTGGTGGGTCGAGAGATCGAGGTGGCCGTCCTGGAAGGCCCCAGGGCCTCGGTTCCTGGTGAGATCGTCGTGAAGGAGGGCTGGTACACCTATGACGCCAAGTACCGCGACGACGCCACCGAGCTGGTGGTCCCAGCACATCTTCACGAGGCGGAGGCAGCCACGGTCAGGGCGATGGCGTGCAAGGCGTTCGAGGTGCTCGAGTGTCGCGGCCTCGCCCGGGTCGACTTCTTCTACGAGGAGGATGGCCGTGGTTTCCTCGTCAACGAACTGAACACCATGCCCGGCTTCACGCCCAAGTCGATGTTCCCCATGATGTGGGCGGCGACGGGAATGCCCTACGCGGAGTTGTGCGACGAACTGGTGTCCCTCGCCGTCAAATGAGGGCAGAGGGCAGCCCTCTGCCCTCTGCCTTCTACCCTGTGGCCTTCTGTTCTAGAGCTTGACGACCGGGCAGGTGAGGGTGCGGGTGATCCCCTCGACGGCCTGGATCCTGGCCACCACCAGCTTGCCGAGCGAGTCGACGTCGTCGGCGGAGGCGTGGACGATTGCGTCGTACGGGCCGGTCACCGCTTCGGCAGCCTGCACCCCGTCGATCTTCGCGACTTCCATCGCGACCTGAGCCGCCTTGCCGACTTCGGTCTGGATCAGCACGTAGGCCTCGACCATCTCACTCCTTAGGGGTCGTCCTGCGCGGACTATACCCGCCGCGGGAATGGTGGGTCGGGGAGGTGTCGTAGTCTTGCGCGGTGTCGATCGCCCTCCTCGTTCTCTCCGCTGCCGCATTGGGCCTTGGAGTCCTCGCGGTGAGATCGCGCCCCCTTCGCGGGCCGTGGTGGGTGCCGGCGATGGCGGCGGCGGAACTCGCGCCGTGGTTCCTCGCGGGATCCGCGGCGGTGGCGTTGGGACATGTCGCGAGCTGGGGCGACAGCATCGTCGGCGGACTCGGCCTGGTGGCGGCAGGGCTGGCGGTCGCCCTCTTCGCCGTGGCTTCGGCGCGGGCGCCGGCGGCGCGGACTTCGATCGAAGCGGGTGTGCACGACCTGCTGGGACAGCCGGTTTCACTCCCCGGGATACGGGTGTCCCGGCTGCTTCGCCCCTACCCGTCGCTTCGCAGGGGGTTCGATGTCGAGACCCTCACCTACGGTCCCCACGAGCGGAACCGCGTCGATCGAGTGGCTCTGCCGTCTGTGCGGTCGGGTCCCGTGTTCATCCACGTGCATGGCGGCGGATGGTGGCGGGGCCGCCGTGGTCGGCAAGCCCGTCCGCTGATTCGACGAATGGCTTCGCTCGGTTGGGTGGTGCTGGCACCGACGTATCGCGTCAGTCCCGAAGCGACCTTCCCCGATCACCTCGAGGACGTTCGGGTGCTGATCCGATGGGTGAGAGAGAATGCGGCGGATCTCGGGGCGGACGCCCGCTTCATAGCCGTCGCCGGGGGATCGGCCGGCGGCCAGCTGGCGGCGCTCGCAGGGCTTCTCGATCCGTCACTGGGCCTCGTGATTCCCATCTACGGGGTCCACGACCTGCTCGCCGGGGATGGCGTGTCGCCGAAGTGGCGCTACCTGGAGACCGACGTGATGAAGTCGAGCCCGGGCGCCGATCCGGGAGCATGGGCAGAGGCGTCACCCATCCGGTCGGCGCAGGCCGAGCGTGCCCCCTTCTTGGTCGTCCATGGCTCGGCGGACTGGGTCGTCGAGGCTCGTGAGTCCCGGGAGCTCACGAGCGCCCTGCGTGCTGCCGGTGGCGCGCCGGTGGGACATGTCGAGATTCCGTGGGCCAACCACGGGTTCGACTTCTTCGCGTCCATCAGGAGCCTGTTGCTCGCGGAGGGTATCGCCGCCGCCCTCGAGGTGGTGCGCGATCGAAGCCTGTCACAGGCCGGCGGCGAGTGATGAGTGGATTCGACCTCGGGCATGGCGTGATCGCCAGGCCCTTCCGCTCGTCGGACGCCGCAGCCGTATTCGCTGCGGTCGATGCGGAGCGCGAGAGGCTTGCGGAGTGGATGCCCTGGGTGTGGACGAGCACCACGCTCGACGACTCGCGTCGTTTCGTCGAGGACGCCGGGACCCGCCTGGACGACGGAACGGCGGTCCACTGGGGCCTTTTCGAGGGCGAGCGGGTGGTGGGTGCCGTGGGCGCGGGCATCGACTCGCTCAACCGCGTGTCGGAACTCGGGTACTGGATCGCGAGCGACAAGGAGGGGCTCGGACTCGTGGCCCGGGCGATGAGGGCGCTGATCACCGACCTGTTCGAGCGGGGTCTCCACCGGCTGGTCATTCACGCTGCGACCGGGAACGACCGCAGTGTCGCCTTGGCCGAACGGCTCGGCTTCACCTACGAAGGGACCGAACGAGAGGCCCTGCGGATGGGAGAGAAGGTCCACGACGCCGTGGTCTACGGGCTGCTGCGGCGCGAGTGGAACCGCTAGATCAGCCGACGCGGAGACGGTGGGCGAAGCGCGTGCCGTCCTCGTCCTGCACGTCGAACACGATGCGCTGGCCCTGGCGGAGAACCCGGAAGATGCTGTCCTCGAGGCTCCCCGGTCTGAGGAACACCTCCGAGCGGTCGTCGTCGAGCACGACGACGCCGAACCCGGTCTTCGGGTCGTACACCTTCACCACGCCCTGCATGGACCGGGAGTATACGAGGGCGGCTCTTCTCGCCCTTCGTTCGGTGCGGCCCCACACACACGGAGGTCGACGCCGACGGAGGGCTTCGACCATGAGTCGTCCGTTCCGGTCGGCTGTGATCGACTGGGGCGAGATCTCGGAGGTCCGCTCAGGAGGTACGGTCGGGATCCGGGGGTGCCTCGAGGATGCTGCGTACCTTGGCGAATGCCTCGGCGGCAAGCGCCTTCGCCTCCTCGTAGGTGCCGGTCGACCCCTCCTCCCTGATGCGGTCGGCCTGGGGGAGGTGCCGCTCGATGTCCGCCCATGCCTCATCCCACTCCTTCTGCTGCGAGGGACTCGGCTCGATGTGCCGGCGCCTCAGGGCCTCACCGCGCGCGAGCAGGGTCGCCGCCAGGTGGTGCCCGCCCGCAGCCCCGGCGAGCAGTCCCAACTCGGCGAGGAGTCCCGCCATGAGAAGTTCGCCGCTCGGGTCGGTGCCGACCTCGTCCGCATAGGCCTCCAGCGTCTCGAGGGCGGCCCGCGGGTCGCCCCGGCGGCGGTGGACGCTTGCGAGGACCTCTCCCCACACGTAGTTCTTCGTGATGCGGCGCAAGAGCGCCATCGCCGCCTCGGCGCTCTCGAGGGCCGAGTCGTGCCGGCCGAGTAACGACAGGGCCCGGGCGAGAGCGAAGAGAGCCCAGCTCTCCCCGGAAGGGTTGTCGTAGGAGGCGTGGAGCTCCCGGGCCTCCTCGAAGAAATCGACCGAGGTTTCGATGTCGCCGGCCTGCGCCCGCACCGCGCCGATCCCGGCCACGGCCCATGCGAGCCCCACGGCCACGCCGGCTCGGCGAAGGTGGTCGCGAGCGACGAGGAGCAGCCGCTCGGCCTCCTCCGTCTCGTTGGCATACCGGTGGATCCAGCCATCGTTGAGGGCATGCCAGCCCATGAGCCATTCGTTCCCCAGCCGGCGTCCCAGGTCGTAGCCCTCTTTGTAGGCGGCATGAGCCTCGTCCTTCATGCCGAAGTTGGCCGCGGCGGTGTTGGCCCAGTAGATGAGAGCGAGCGCGAGCGCCTTGGGATCGTCGAGCGTCCGGGACAGCGCCACCGCGTCCTCGCCGGCGGGAAGCGACGCGGCGATGTCACCTCCTTCGAACTCGAGATACGCCGCTCCGGTGAGGAGCCCTGCCCGCAGGGCCACCGGCAGGTCGTCACGCTTCAGGAGCCGCCGGATGTGGCTCAGGCCGACGTCGGCGTGACCTCGAGCGCCCCAGAACCACCACAGGCCGTTGGCGATGCGGGCGGCGGTCTCGATGGCCCCTCCGTTGACCGCCCAGGCATAGGCCGCCTTGAGATTCTCGTGATCGGCATCCAAGCGTTTGAACCAGGCGATCTGGTCCGCGGATCGTGTTCCGTCGTGGGCTGCCTCGGCGACCGCGGCGAAATGGTCGGCATGGCGACCGCGCCAGATCTCGGAGTCTCCCGCATCGCCGAGGCGCCCTCGGGCGAATTGGCGCAGCGTTTCCAGGAGGACGAATCGGCCGGTGTTCGATCTCGCCTGCACCATGGACTTCTCTGCGAGCGATGTCACGATGTCGAAGACACCCGCCTCGTCGATGCCATCGCCGCCGACGATCGCCTCGGCCGCCTCCATCGTGAAGCCTCCGGCGAACACCGCTAGGCGCTCGAACACGCGGCGCTCGCGGTCGTCGAGCAGCTGGTACGACCAGTCGATCGTCGCCACGAGTGTCTGCTGCCTCGGGAGCGCCGTGCGGGCTCCGCCGGTGAGCAAGCGAAACACATCGGTGAGTCGTGCCAGGATCTGATCGACCGCGAGTACCTGGGCCCGGGCGGCAGCGAGTTCGATCGCCAGGGGGATGCCGTCGAGCCGGCGGCAGATCTCGGCCACGAGGGGCGCGGTGTCCTCGTCGAGCCGGAAGGGAGATACCGCGGACGCTCGCTCGGCGAAGAGCTCCATGGCATCGGGATATTTGGAGTTGTCGTCGCCGGGACCCGCGGCCGGCACGGCGAGAGAGGGCACCCTGATGATGTGCTCGCCGCGTATCCCGAGTCCCTCCCTCGACGTGGCGATGATGTGAAGGTCCTGGCAGGCCTGAAGGAGATTCTCGGCGAGCTCGGCCGCCGAGTCGATCACGTGCTCGCAGTTGTCGAGGATCACGAGGGCCCTCCGGTCGTGGAGGAAGGCCTCAATCGCCTCCTCTTCGGCCATTCGCTCTGCTCGTCCCGGTTCGGGCGCAGATTGTGGCTGGAGGCCGAGAGTCTCCACGACGCGCGCTGCGACGCCGTCACGGTCGACCACCGACGCCAGCTCGACGAGCCACACCCCGTCCGGGAATCGGTGGAAGGTCTCCGCCGCCGAGTGGAGGGCGAGCCGCGTCTTCCCGGCGCCGCCGACGCCAGTGAGCGTCACCAACCGTGCTGTCGCGAGACGCTCGGCGATCGCGGCGAGCTCATCACGACGGCCGACGAACGAGCTCAACTCGATGGGGAGGTTGTTGAGGTGTCCATCGAGTGTGCGCAGGGGTGCGAAGTTCGAAGGCAGAGACGCATGGAGGAGCTGGTGGATGGCCTCGGGTGCGGCGAGGTCCTTCAGGCGGTGGTCGCCGAGGGACTGCAGCGCGAAGCCCTGGGGGAGCTGCCCGGCCAGGAGGTCGGTGGTCACCTTGCCCAGGAGGATCTGTCCGCCGTGCCCGGCGTCGGCGATGCGGGCGGCCCGGTTCACGGCCCTCCCGAAGTAGTTGCCGCCACGCTCCTGGGCGACGCCGGTGTGGAGGCCCATCCGCACCGTGAGCCCATCTTCCTGTGACGGACCCTGGGTGAGCGCCAACTGGGCATCGGCCGCGGCGACCGCCGCCTTCAAGGGATCGGAGAATGCGCCGCCGAACCCATCGCCCGTGACTGCGAAGACATAGCCGTCGTGTTCCTCGATCGCCGTTCGGATGATGCCGTCGTGGTGCTCGACCGCCCGCTTCATATCGTCGGGGCGGTCCTCCCAGAGGCGACTGCTCTTCTCGATGTCAGTGAAGAGGAAGGTGATTGTCCCCGTCGGCGGCAGGACCATGCGAGCGAGCGTACCGAGCCGGGGGAGTTCGGACCGTGCCGACACGGTCGAGAAGTCTTGCTGGAGGCTGAAGGCTCGCTACGCCTTCTCGATCTTGCCGGCCTTGATACAGGAGGTGCAGACATGGGCGCGCCGCGAATTGCTGCCGTGCTTGACGCGGACGCGCTGGATGTTCGGGACCCAGCGACGGCTGGTCCGCTTGTGCGAGTGACTCACCTGCTTGCCGACCCACGGCTCCTTGCCGCAGACCTCACATCGATAGGCCAAGGAAATTCCTTCGCGAAGAGCGGGGCGAGAGAGTACCAGGGCCCTCGGGTGTTGAGAATTCCGTTGCCTGTTGCCTGTTGCCTGTTGCCTGTTGCCTGTTGCCTGTTGCTTGTTGCGGGTTAGGTAGACGGGGGGCCGATACCGCCGATTAGCCGTCGCGGGCAA
>DATHSA010000016.1:0-21600 GCA_035464675.1 Acidimicrobiia bacterium | reverse complement strand
CAATTCGCAATTCGCAATTCGCAATTCGCAAGAGACACGTTGGACGCGTCTCTTACGGGCGACGGGCGACGGGCGACGGGCGACGGGCGACGGGCGACGGGCGACGGGCGACAGCTCTACAACCCGGCTCGCCTGAGGAGCGCCCTCAACTCCCGGGCGCGCACCTCCCCCGCGATCCGGCCCACCTCGACTCCGGCCTCGTCGCGCACCACCACGAGCGGCACGGCGGGCACGCCGGTGGCCCGGAACCTCGCCGGGTCGTCGCCGTATCGGATCTCCTCGAATTCGGCCCCCGCCGACACCAGGGCGTCCCTTGCGGCCGGGCACTTGCGACAGGCCGTGTCCGAGAAGAACACCACCCTTCCCCCGATCGCGGACAGGTCCAGCGTCGCCCGCCGGGCGCGGCGGCGGATCATGTAGGTGGCGCCGTAGGCGAACGCGATCGCACTCGCCACGGCGATCGCTGCGAGCACCACACCGCCCGAAGTCTCCACTACTCCTCCGGCACGGGAATCCCCGCCGAGAACGCGGTGCCCGCGGAGCCGGTCAGGCTCCAGGCCGCACTGAAGGGGTCGGCGGCAAACACGACATACCCGAGGGCGTCGGGGTCGTCGACCTGGATTCTGCGAATCGTGCCGGGCTCGAGGACCTCTTTCGTGTTGATCGTCTCGACGCCGGTCAGCACGCCGATGGTCACGGTCACGGCCTCGTCACCCGAGTTGAGAAGCCACAGATACGCCTCGTCGGCTCCAGTGGTGCCGAGCCCGGGAAGCAGCCAGGTGCGTTCGACCGGCACGCCCGACGTCACCGCCGTTCCGGTCTCACCGGTCGCCACCACCGCCGCCGCCACCGGAGATGTCGACGTGACCCGGGCGCCTATCACAGCCTCCGCGATCGTCGAGAGATCGATCCGTGCCGGGGCCTCGGGGCCGACGCTGACGGTGAATGCCCCGGGCTGCGCCCCCGTCCGGGTGAACACGTCGACGACGACGTCCACCTGGGACAGCCCCGGATTGGCGATCACGAGGGTCGCATCCTCGACCCCGAGGTGCCGGGCCACGGGGAACTCCCATTCGCTGGCCAGCCCCGTCCCGCTCCACCACGCCCGGTCGGACTCGTTGCCGAAGGCCATCGCCGGCACCACCAGCCCATCGTCAGAGCGCACCGAGATCACCAGAGATTCGCGCTGGCGGAGGAGCTCTTCGAAGTCCACGTCACGCCAGGACCGCGGGTTCACCGACACCGACCGGAGCTGGCCGAGAGCCTCGACGCCGATCTCCGAGAACCCCGCGATCGTCACCTTGGCGACCTCGGGGAACGGGTTGAACAGACGCAGCCGAAGGGTCTCACCGGTGCGGGTCGAGCCACCCACGAAGAACCACTCGTCGGGGCCGGAAGCGACGCACGAATCGGCGGTGAGCACGTCTCCGACGACGGTCACGGTCGCCGCCGACGGCCCATCGTCGAACTCGATGTACGCCGGCGAGTCTCCCCGCTGGGCGATGCCGGACAGCGACAACGTCGCGGCCCCGGGGCCTGTCGTCTCGAGTTCAGCGGTATCGGGATCCTCACCGGGTATCGCCACTGGGAAGGTGAACTCGGCCGTCGCAGGCGCCATCGACGCCACGGCGAACAACGAGTCCCGTTCGGCACTCGCCTGAGCCCAGGGGCAATACCAGATGGAGGCATCGGCCGGCGATTCGAGTCCGGGCCGATCGATGATCACGCCGGCCAGCGGCTGCGGTTCCGGGTCGGGTGCCGGCATGAGATAGGCACCGGCGAGCAACGCGGCCAGCAGGGCAAGGGTCGGCCAGCGACTCACGGCCGTTCCTCCTCGATCCGCCCGGCGGCCCACCCAGCGGCAAGCACCAACAGCCATAGCCCGGCGGTGATGGCCATCACCCGACGCGGCAGATACGGCGCAAATCGAACAGCATCGCTGGTGGGCGTCACCTGGCTCCACCAGTCGACCTGTTGCCACATCCCGGGTCCCCAACGGTGGTCGGCATTCGAGGCAATGGCAACGACCGGCGCGGATCCGTCGTCGGACCGGTACCCGGTTCCTGCCTCGACCCATGCCGATCCGTCGGGGGTCACGGCGAGGCCGGTCGCCACCTCGTTGCGGAACACGGGGAAATCGAGCGACCGCAATGGCACCAGATCGAGTTGCGCCTCGAAGAGCTGCTCGAGGGGACTCGGCTCGGTGAACGCCACCCAGCCGATTCCGAACTCGGCGAGCGATTCGCCGACCCTCCGCTCCTTCCCATCGAGCAAGCCCTCGAGCAGGGTCTGGAGCGCCTCGTCACCGAGTCGGGGATCGTTGAGCCGTGCCTCCCACGAAGCCGGATAGGGAGGCACGAACACCCTATACGACAGTCCCTCGAGCGAGCGCGCCGAACCGGGAACCTCGGAGCCGAACAGGAGCACCCTTGTAGACGCCTGCCCCTGGGAGGCCGCGAATTGGAACGAGTCGCTCAAACGGTCGGCGGGCAGGCCCGCCCTGCCCGGCCCGGCGACGAGCATCGTGGCGGCGATCAGCGCTACCGCGGCGGTGGTCCCAAGGGCGACCCCAGCCACCTCCATGTCTCGCAAACCTTTGCGGCGCGACGCCGCCTCGAGCGCAGCCCCGGTGAGTACCGCGACCCCGATCGCAGCAGCGACCTGGCCGGCGAGTTCCACCGCTGCGCCCGATCCCAGGTCGCCTGAACGGGCGACGATGCCTCCGAGGAGCGCGACGGCTCCTCCCCAGCCGGCGAGAGACACGAGCACTCTGTCTCGCGACACCAACGAACCCAGCGCAGCGAGCCCCGCCAGGGCAACCACGGCCAAGGCCGGCTCCCAGAAGGCACTCGACCCTTCGGTCAGGAGCCCGGCGACGTCCACATAGAGGATCCACGGCAGGAGCAGCGGCAGCGAGGCTGCGGTGGCGATCGCAATCCGGCGGAAGGCACCCCAGCGCTCCCCGACGCCGAGAAGGCCCCACAGGCCGGATGCGATCAGCGGAACCAGAAGGGCTGTGGGCACGAACACCGCCACCACTCCGATCGGCAGCACGACATCGGCGACCCGCCCGGCGCGATTCCACAGCGAGCCGCTCCAGGGTCGAAGGGACCCGACCATCACCCACGGCAGGGCCGCAATGGCCGGAATCGCGGTCCAGTGGGTGTCCGCGGTCGCTCCGGCGAGGGCGGCACCGCCCATCAGGACGATCCCGGCGAAGTAGCCGGCCACGGACCCCAAACCCCAGGTCCGCAGCATTCGGGAGGTGCCGAAGATCCCCAGTAGGAAGGATGCGACGACGATCAGAGCGACGGCGGCACCGCCGTTGTCCGCCATCAGAAGCTGGACGACGGCGACCGCAGCCACGGAGGGATGGAGCACTTCGGGTGAACCGAGCCCGGCGGGATTCCAGCCCCCGGCATAGGCTCCGAGCGTCGCCGACGCCGAGTCGGGGGGCGGCAGCGCGTAGCCGACGATCGGAAGGTGGTCGCCCCAGATCCCCCGCGTGGCAATCAGGGCGAAGACCACGGCGAGGAACCCGACGAAGAACGACGGCTTGCGAATTCGCTGCTGCCCGGCCTCGACTGCGTCGCTGAAGCCGGAGAGCACTCCCTCGGGGAACCGGTTGCGGAGCCGTTCCCCCACCTCGTCGTAGAGCTCGCGCAGCCGCGCCGATCCATTCACCTGATACCGGAAGAGCTCTTCGTCGCCGACCTCCCGTCCTCGCCGCGCCTGCCAGCGCGCCTTGAGGGCCGAGGGAAGATGGAACAGATTCCACAGTCCGGCTGCGATCACTCCGGGCAGCGGGAAGCGCCCCACCAGTACGCCGAGAATGCTCTCCGCGAGTCCGACGAATATCGCCACCGGGAGCGCCCACAGCAGAGTGAGCGGTCCGTATGCCTTGATCATCGCCCGGGTCTCCCCGGCACGTTCCCGCCACCGCGGCGCCGGGTCGGGACCCTGGTACCGAACCACCGAGGAAGGGACCACGACGACCCGGCCACCCCGGAGCCGGGCACGCTGGCAGAAGTCGACCGCCGCCGAGGTCTGGGTCATCAGCGGGTCGAGGCCCCCCAGCCCGCGGAAGAGGTCGCGGCGGATGAGAACCGATGTGCCGCCCACCGAGGCCACGTCGCGGATGACGTCGTACTGCTCCTGATCCAGCTCGTTCTTCTGGAGACCGCTGTAGGGCGCGTCGAACACGTCGGTGGCGTAACCCACCGAGACCAGCACCTCCGGGTTCTCGGCATCGACGATCTTTGACCCGGCCACTGATGCATCGACTCGCGACCCGTCCTCGATCAGGGCCTGGAGTGCTCCCGGCTCGGGACGGGCCCGCTGGCGAAGCGCCCAGATGAACGCCACATCGGGACCCATCGTGTCGTAGATGCCCCGGATGCTCGGCCGCCACGATGCGTCGGAGTCGGCCGCCACCCGACGCACCTCCTCGTCGCCACCGACGACGAACACACGGGCCGGTCCGTACACTTGCCGACCGATCGCCTCGAGACAGCCCTTCAACAGCGTCGCGTCGTCGGCGGTCACCACCGCGACGACGACGGGCACGGGTGCCGCGTCGGCAGATGTGGAAGGATCGGTGACCATGGGCGGGACGCATTCTATGGAGGGCCCGATTTGAGCCGGGTGACCCTCCTGTCCGGCGGTGTCGGCGGCGCCCGGGCGGCGCGCGGATTCGCCCGGGTGACCGATCCCCAAGAATTGACCGTCGTCGTCAATGTCGGCGACGACGATCGCATCCACGGCGTGCACGTGTCGGCCGACATCGACACCGTCGTCTACACCCTCGCGGGCGTCGAAGGACCTCAGGGATGGGGACGCGCCGGGGATACCTTCGCCGTCATGGACGCCATGTCCAGCCTCGGCATCGACACCACGTTCCGGATCGGCGACCTCGACATGGCCACCTGCCTGGCCCGAACCGAGGCGCTCGCCGCAGGAGAGAGCCTGTCGGCCGTCACCGCCCGCATCGCCGCGTCACTGGGAGTCGATCATCGGGTCCTCCCGACCACCGACGACCGCCTCCGAACCAGGGTGCGGTCGTCGGGAGGCGAATGGATCCCGTTCCAGGAGTACTTCGTCATCCGGCGGCATCAGGTTCGGGTGGACGAGATCGAATTCGAAGGGTCCGACATGGCCCAGCCGGCGCCGGGCGTCGTCGCGGCGATCGCCGACGCCGACCTGGTGGTGATCGGACCCTCCAACCCGCCGCTGTCGATCTGGCCGATCCTGTCCATCCGCGAGATCCATGATGCGGTGCTTGCCCATCCCCGGGTGGTCGCGATCAGCCCTTTGTTCGGCGGCAAGGCCCTCAAAGGCCCCGCAGCCGAGGTCATGGCATCCCTGCGCCTCCCGGGGGGCAACGCCGGGGTCCTCGCCGCCTACCGGGCGCTGCTCAGCGACCTGATCGTCGACACCGGTGACGCCGGCGAGGAGATGGACTCCGGTGCGGTGCGAGTGCATGCGCTCGACACCCGGATCGCCGATCCTGACGCGGCGGAGCGGCTGGCCCGCGAGGTCATGGCGCTGTGACCCTCACCATCACTCCGCTGCCGGGCATCCCGGAGGTCGAGAAGGGCGACGACCTCCCTGCCCTGCTCCTCGAAGCGATCCGGCGAGCAGGTCTCGAGCCCGAGCCGGGCGACGTCCTCGTCGTGACCCACAAGGTCGTGTCCAAGGCGGAAGGGGCCGTGGTCGAACTCGAGGGCGAGGAGGAGCCCGCATACCGGTCGCTGGCGATGCGGGAGGCCGTCGAGATCGTACGCCGCCGCGGCGACCTGATCATCGCCCGCACCAAGCACGGGTTCGTCTGCGCCAACGCCGGTGTCGACCGATCGAATGCCGCCCCCGGGACGGCGGTGCTCCTCCCCCACGAGCCCGATCGGTCCGCCCACGGGATCCGCAAAGCCATTGCCGCCGCCACCGGAGTCGAACTCGCTGTCGTCGTGAGCGACACCTTCGGGCGCCCGTGGCGCAAGGGCCTCGTGGATGTCGCCATCGGCGTCTCGGGAATGGACGCCATCCTCGACCTCCGCGGCACCACCGACGCCAACGGCCGTGAGCTCCACGTGACCGAGGTGGCGATCGTCGACGAGATCGCCGCCGCCGCCGACCTGGTCATGGGCAAGGCCACGGCGATCCCGGCGGCACTGCTCCGCGGGCTCGAGTTCGCTTCCGGTGAGGGTCGGGCGAGTGACCTGGTACGGGGGTCCGAGGAGGACATGTTCCTGTAGGGCGGAGGCATGCCCCGCTCAGCCTCCGAGACGGGGAGGAGACTCATTCCCTGCGACCGGAGGCGGGCGACCGTCGACCGGCGACTGCTTGACTTCCCCCATGCCCGAACTGCCCGACGTCGTCGTCTACCTGGAGCGCCTCGAGGCGCTCGTCGGGGGGGAACGGCTCCAGAAGGTCCGGCTGGCCAGTCCGTGGGTGTTGCGCACCTTCGACCCGCCCATCTCCGCGGTGGAGGGCAGGAAGGTCACCGGGTTCCGCCGGATCGGCAAGCGCCTGGTCTTCGAGTTGGAGGGCGACCTCTTCGTAGTGGTTCATCTCATGATCGCCGGGCGGCTCCGAATGCGTGACCCGGGCGCCGCCATCCCCAAGAAGCGTGGGCTCGCCGCCTTCGACTTCGAGGCCGCCACCTTCCTGCTCACCGAGGAGGGCACCAAGAAACGCGCCTCGATCCACGTCGTCCGCGGAGAGAAGGCCCTCGCCGAGCACGACCGGGGCGGGGTCGAGCCGTTCGAGGCGACCCTCGAGCAATTCTCGGAGGGGCTGCGCCGTGAGCGCCACACCCTCAAGCGCTCCCTCACCGACGCCGGGCTCTTCTCGGGGATCGGCGGCGCCTACGCCGACGAGATCATGCACCGGGCGAAGGTGTCGCCCATCGCCCGCACCGATCGCCTGACCGACGACGAGATCGCCCGGCTCCACGCCGCCACCAGCGAGGTGCTCGCCGAGTGGGTGGATCGCCTCCGTGACGAAGCCGGCGACGGGTTTCCGGAGAAGGTCACCGCCTTTCGCGACGAGATGGCCGTCCATGGCAAGTTCGGGCAGCCCTGCCCGGTGTGCGGGAACCCGGTCCAGCGCATCGTCTACGCCTCCAACGAGACCAACTACTGCGCCGGTTGCCAGACCGACGGCAAGATCCTCGCCGACCGGGCACTGTCCCGCCTCCTGAAAGAGGACTTTCCGAGATCTCTCGAGGAGCTCGAATAGGAACGGCAGCCGGTGGGGTTGGGGCCCCACCTGGCGGAGGAGGCCCGACCGGCGTCTGTTCGCCGCCGCAGGCGGCGAAGTCGGGCCGGGCATGAGCAGGGACTTTCCGCGGTCGTTGGACGATCTAGAGGCGGACTGAGGCCGGCTCTTGCCTGGCAACCGTCACCCGTCGCCCGTGGCCCGTGGCCCGTGCTCTCCCTCGCCCGACTCGCCCTGCTCGCCGCGGACCCGCTCGGAGTCGATCTCCTCGATGACGTGCTCGATCTCGGGCTCGACGATCGCCGAGAGTTCCATGAACGCTCTGCCCGCAGCCCCCGAGGGCATCCGCTTCGTCCGGTAGTAGATCCAGCCGCGCGACTCGGCCCACAAGGCCAGCCGGTGCAGGCCATAGAGGCCCACGACCGCAATCACCGCCCAGACCCAGATCAACCTGACCACCCGCCCGGACAACGGGAAGCGGGCGACGGGCAACGACTCCTCACCCCGCCCGCCCCCGGTACCACTCCACCGTCTTCTCCAGTCCCTCACGCAACGAGGTCCATGGTTCCCAGCCGAGCTCCTTCTTGGCCCGGGACGGGTCGACCACAGACCGGTATACGTCTCCCGGCTTGGCCGGGGCGTAGTCGGGCTTCGTCGGGTAATCGGTGACGTCGGCGACCAACCCGTACAGGTCGTTCACCGAGGTCTCGATGCCGCTGCCGATGTTGAGGAGGTGACCGTCGCCCCTGTCGGCGGCCCTGAGGAAGGCGTCGCAGACGTCCTCGACGTAGACGAAGTCCCGGGTCTGGGTCCCGTCCCCGAAGATCTTCGGCCGTCGCCCCTCGAGCATCGCCAGCGAGAAGATGGCGGTCACCCCGCCCTCCAGGCCCGGGTCCTGCCGCGGCCCGTAGACGTTCGCCAACGCCAGCAGGGTGTAGGCGACGCCGTGGACCTGTGAGTACCAGTGGAAGTAGTCCTCCACGATCTTCTTCGAGATCCCGTAGGGCGATTGGGGTGCCTTGGCCGCCGACTCCTTGGCGGGAAGCTTGACGTCACCGCCATAGATCGCCCCACCCGACGATGCGAAGCAGACCTTGCGCACGCCGGCTCTGCGTGCGGCCTCCAGTACGTTGAGGGTGCCGACCACGTTCACCCGGGCATCGTGCATCGGATCCTCCACCGATGGGCGCACCTTCGACTGCGCGGCGAGGTGGAAGATCACCTCCGGCGAGAAGCGAGCCACGACGTCGGCCAGCTCGGGATCCGTCACCCCCGTCACATGGATGTTGGCGATCCCCCTGCGCCGGGCGGCGGCGAGGTTGTCGATGCTGCCCGACGAGAGGTCGTCGATGACCAGCACCTCCCACTCCCGGTCCACGAGCAGCTCGACGAGATGACTCCCGATGAATCCGGCGCCGCCCGTGACGATCCCCTTCGTGGTCATCCCTGTCTTCTCCTAGTCCGGCGGCCGGAAGGTCACGGCGCGCTCCGCGAGGACCGCGTCCGCGGCGATTCGCATCCCGTGATCCAGCTCGCATCCCTCACCGATCTGGGCCCGGGGGCCGACCAGCGTGTCTCCGGTGACGATCGCCCCGACACCCACGCGGGATCCCCACCCCAGGATCGCCCTCTCGACCACTGCGCCCTCTTCGACGACGGCCCCCGCCAGAACGACCGACTCGGCCACTCGCGCCCCCGGGGCAACTTCAGCATCCCCGGCGACCCATACCCAATCGCCGTGACGATCGACTCCCTGCGGGGCGACATGGGGCGTCCCCTGCTCGATCAGGATCTCACGGTGGGTGTCGAGGTAGAGCGGGGGGATCCCGATGTCGATCCAGGCGGCGTCGACGACCACGCCGGCAAGCTTTCCGTCCTCGACCAGGTCGGGGAAGACGACCCGCTCGAACGAGAGCGGTCCCGGGCCGTATCGGGCGACAGCCTCCGGTCGCATCAGGTAGATGCCGGCGTTGACGGTCTTCGCCGGTGCGTCCCTGGGATCCGGCTTCTCGACGAACCGCTCGACCATCCCGGCCTCGTCGGTCACGACCACTCCGTACGCACTGGTGTCCTCCACCTCCACGAGCGCCAGGGTCGCGGCGGCCTCATCCGGCGCGGCGGCAGCGAGCCGTGCGAGGTCGGTCCGAACGACCACATCGCCGTTGAGAACGAAGAAGCGGTCGTGGAGGTCGTCGAGGAGGGCTCGAACCGGGCCCCCGGTGTCGAGACGCTCCCGTTCGATCGACAGCCTCACCTCCACGCCGGTGACGCCTGACGCGTACTCCTCCCAGGCGGCGAGATGCTCCGTGTCGACCGCGAGAACGACCTCCTCGACACCGGCATCGGCCAGACGCGAGATCTGATAGTCGACGAACGGCCTTCCGGCGAGCGGCAACAGGCCCTTGGGCACCTCGGCGGTCAGCGGCCACATGCGCGTGCCGCGTCCGCCCACGAGAAGGACGGCCTGAGTCGGATTCACCGCAGTCGGTCAGGAGGGGGGAGCATCGAGGCCGACGATAACCACGATGTCCACGCCTTCCGGTGTTCCGCCAACCACCGCTTCGCCATAGCCGAGATGCTCGACGATCTGTTCGGCGATGTGCAGCAGGTTCGGGCGGGCGATCACCTGGGTGATCCCGTAGTCGGCGCGGGCGGAGTCGGCGGTGCCGACGACATTGAATCCTGCTGCGGTGAGGCCCGAGCCGACCTCGCCCGCGGCTCCCGTGCGCCCGTTGCCGTTCTGGATCTGGATCGCCGCGGTGAGGCCGACGTCCGGGCTCATGCGCTGGCCGGCGAGGAAGGCCGTGATGGCCGCGCCGGCGTCGGGTTCCACCGGGACCACGTAGGAGGTCCCGTTCTCATTCGAGATCCGGACCGGGAGGGTGAGGGCGTCGAGATCCTCCGACCCGACGCTGCGCATCTCCCAGGCGAGTTGCAGGATCTCCTCCTCGTCGAACCCCTCATCCGTGACGACGAAGCCGCCCAGGGCGTCGAGGAGCTGATTGAAACCACCTATCGATGTGGGGCGGTCCACCTGAGTGAGGATCGCCATGAGCACGTCTTGCTGGCGTCGCGTGCGGTTGATGTCGTTGCCCTGCACCGAGACCCAGGAGCCGTTGCGGAACTCCTGGTAGTGCCGGCTCCGGGCATAGGCGAGTGCCCGGCGACCGTCGAGCACCTGCCGCCCGGCATCGACCTCGAAGCCGGAGTTGAGGTCTCGCGCCGGATTGGGGAAAGTCATCTCGATCCCGCCTATGGCGTCGACGATGCCGGCGAAACCTGAGAATTCCACCTGCAGATAGTGATGGACGGGCGAACCGGTGAAGTCCCTCACTGCCTGCACGATCGCCGAAGGCCCGTCGTTGAAGGTCGCGTTGATCTTCGTGGTGCGACCGTTGTACGAGATCTTGAGATCCCGTGGGAGCGAAAGCATCTGGATCTGATCACCGCGCGGGTCGACCTTCACCAGCATGATGACGTCGGCCCGCTGACCCCCTGCGGGACCGAAGTTCGTGAGATCCTCGAGGTTCTCGCGACTGTCGGATCCGATGAGGAGAAACACGCGCGGCTCCGACAGGCTGACGGGCCGGTCCACGAGGGTGAGTTCGGACGCAGGGATGGTGCCCACCGCCCCCGACACCTTGCGGGCCGCCAGCCACACGGCGCCCAGCACGCCGAACACGACGAGGTTGGCCACGACGAGGAACGTGACGAGGGCCTTCTTCACCCAGGTTCGGGGCGGAGGGGGTGCTGCGGGGGCGCGCTCGCGGGGTGGGAGCGGCGGCGGGGTGGGCTGAGACATCTGGCGGGGGCCTTTCTAGCAGCCGGGCAACGCTACCCGGTCACCCTCAGACGCTCAGCCCGCGGACCTGCGTTCCCGGTAGGCGCTCATCAACCGATCGGCATCCGCCGGGTCGATCCTCTTCACCGCCTCGCGCATGGTCACACCCGAGGCACGATGGGTCCGCGGCGCGAGCCATTCCGCCACGAGATCGGGCCGAGACTTGCCCAGCTCACGCAGGCACCAGCCGATGGCTTTTCGGACAAAGAACTCGCTCTCGTCGAGCATCCCATCGGCGAATAGGAGAAAGCGAGCCGTCGCCTGCTCGTCACCGACACGCAGCCGCTTCAGATGTGCCAACAGCGCCGAGCGACGCAGCCAGAAGTCGTCGTCGGAGGCCCATCTATCCAGAGTCTCGCCGATGCCCACCCTCTCGTCGAGCCCGCCGACGACCGTGGCGGCGAGACCGTCTACCAGCGCCCAGGTCTTCGACTCGCGTAGGAGTCGCTCGATGAGCGGAACGTCGTCGACCGTCGGGAGCCCGACCTCCTCGACCAGCAACTCGACAGCCGCCATCCGGCATTCGTGGACTCCGGTGGCCCACAGCGCCTGGACCGCGTCGACCAGCTCTTCGTGCCCCGACCTCCGACTCCCGCCACACCTCGAGAGCGATCTGCCGGCCTGCCCGAACGGTGACCCCGTAGAACTCGAGATCGGACGAGGGCACATTGATCGATCGCAGGCTCCATCAAGTGTCGCCTGGTCTCGCCCAGGCGACACTTGATCCCGGGGCGACTCGATCAATGTGCCCTCGCTTCAGGTAGGCCTTCTCGCCCACGGCACGCTTCTCGGTTCCGACGGCACGAAGCCGATCGGCGATCCGCTTGGCGATGTCGGCGCCGCTGGTCACGCCGCGGCTATCGACATCAGGTGCCTGTCGAGGAAGGCGATGATTCGCTCGTAGGCATCCTCGGCGGCAGCGGGCTTGAAGTCATCCGAGTTCTCGTCGTGGAACCCGGGCCCGGCATCGCCGTAACGAACCCACTGGCCGCGACCTGCTGCCTCGTGAAGTGCCTTGATCTCGTCGGACTCGCCGGCGAGCAGCGCCAGGATCGGGCCGCCGACGCGGGTCAGGGCACTCCGATCGACGGCCTCTACGCCGCCGAGCAGGATCACAGCCGCGCCGTGTCGTACCGCCAGAGCCTGGGCGTCGGTCATCCCCTCCCCCGTGCCGAGGATGGCGAGACGATCGGTGGCCCACTCGTCCCAATCGTTCTCCAGGGCCTCCACTGCCGTGTCGTAGTCGCGGATCTCGCCCGCAACGGCGACGTACCCGTGTCGTGCGAGACGGCGGCACGCCGACTTCGCCGAGGAGGTCACCCCATCGACGCCGTGGACCACCATCACGGGTGGATAGCGCCCATCGAGATCGGGACGCGACAGGTACACGGAGGGGTACGGCGGCATGGGAAGCGCCTGGCTCCCGTAGAGGATGGGTACCCGGCCTTCCCCTTCCAGCACCGTCAAAGCGGCGTCCTGCTCATGAGGCAGGAGCGTACCCGGAGGGTCACACCTTTCTGACCATCCGCACCGCGCCGGAATCCAGCGCCACGAGCTCGTCGTCGACCTCGACGATCAGCCTCCCGAAGCCGTCGATCCCGACCGCCACACCATGACCGTCGGGCTCCCAGGTGATCTCCTCGCCGATGACGGCACATCGCTCCTGATACTCGGCGCGGCCCCAGTCGTCGGCTTCGGCCTGCATCCGGGTCAGCATGCGGATCGCCCAGACCTCGCCCAGCATCCGCGCCTCCTCGATGCCGTGATCCTGGTCCCACAGCGACCCGGCACCATCGATAGGGCGCCTCCACCACAGGTTCACCCCCATCCCCACCACGACCACCCCGTCGGCGGCCTCTGTGAGGATGCCGGCGATCTTGTCGTCACCTCGGATGACATCGTTGGGCCACTTGAGACCGAGGTCCCCGAGGACGTCCGCCGCGGCGAGGCCGGCTACGAGCGGGACGCGGCCCCACGATGCTTCCGGCCAAGCGGGACGCAACGCCAGAGAAACGGCCAGCGCACGGTCGGCGTCGATCCAGCGCGCCCCGGAGCGGCCTCGTCCGGCCGTCTGCCGGGCCGCGGTGACCACGACCGGTCTGCCCTCGAAGAGGCGACGGGCATCGTCCTGCGTCGAGGAAGTGGTTCCGAGATGGACTGCGATGGGGGATGTAGCCATGACGGATGGTCGAGAGTCGAACCCTCGAGGCGACCATACTCAAACAGCAGTGAGCACAGAGGAACGCATCGAGCGCCTACGCAGGCTCCGGGGGGAGCATGCCCATGCCGGGAGCCAGCGCGCGGTCGACAAACAGCACGAGGCCGGGAAGATGACGGCCCGGGAGCGCGTCGATGCCCTCCTGGACAAGGGCTCCTTCGTCGAGCTCGACATGTTCGTCAAACACCGCGCACGTGGCTTCGGGATCGAGGACCGAACCCCGCCCGGTGACGCCGTCATCACCGGCTGGGGCACCGTGGACGGACGCACCGTCTTCGTCTTCGCCGAGGACTTCACCGTGTTCGGCGGATCGCTCGGCGAGGTGGTCAGCGAGAAGATCTGCAAGGTGATGGACCTCGCCATGGAGACCGGGGCGCCGCTGATCGGGCTGAAGGACTCTGGAGGGGCCCGCATCCAGGAGGGCGTTCTCGCCCTCGACGGGTACGGCGAGATCTTCCGGCGGAACGTGATGGCATCAGGGGTGATCCCCCAGATCTCCGTGATCATGGGGCCGTGCGCCGGCGGTGCGGTCTACTCCCCCGCAATCACCGACTTCGTGTACCAGGTCGATGGCACCTCCCACCTCTTCATCACCGGCCCCGACGTCATCAAGGCGGTGACCGGCGAGGACGTCACCTTCGACACCCTGGGCGGCGCCAGCCCGCACAGCAAGACCTCGGGCGTCACCCATTTCGTGAGCAACGACGGCAACCAGGCCCTCGAGGAGGTGCGCTACCTGCTGTCGTTCCTCCCCCAGAACAACCTGGAGGCGCCGCCGTTCTTCACCCCCGCCGACCACCCCGACCGAATGGAAGAGGCGCTCACCACGATCGTCCCCGACTCCCCGAACCAGCCCTACGACATGGTGGAGTTGATCGAGGCGGTGGTGGACGACGGCGAGTTCTACGAGGTCCACCAGCACTTCGCGGCGAACATCGTCGTCGGGCTCGCCCGACTCGACGGCTACACCGTCGGGATCGTCGGCAACAATCCCGCCGCCCTGGCAGGGACGCTCGACATCGATGCCTCGGTGAAGGGCGCCCGCTTCGTGCGCTTCTGCGACGCGTTCAACATCCCCATCGTGTCCTTCGTGGACGTCCCCGGGTTCCTTCCCGGCGTAGACCAGGAGCACGGGGGGATCATCCGGCACGGGGCAAAGCTGCTCTACGCATATTGCGAGGCCACGGTGCCCCGGGTGACGGTGATAACCCGAAAGGCCTACGGCGGCGCCTATGTGGTCATGAACTCGCGAAGCGTCGGCGCCGACATCGCCTTCGCCTGGCCGACGGCGGAGATCGCAGTGATGGGCGCCCAGGGGGCGGTCAACGTGATCCATCGCCGTGAGATCGCCGAGGCGGACGATCCCGACGGCCGCCGGGCCGAGCTGATCTCGAGCTATGAGCAGGCCTTCTCCAACCCCTACGTGGCGGCCGAGCGGGGCCTCATCGACGAGGTCATCGAGCCCCGGGAGACGCGGCCCCGCCTGATCCAGGCTCTGGAGATGCTGCGCAACAAGCGGGTCAACCTGCCGCCCAAGAAGCATGGAAACATCCCCCTCTAGACCGTGCGGCAACAGGCTCGCCCCGGGATGTCGGCGCACGGTCTTAGGATGCCCGCCATGCGCTCTGTCCTGATCGCCAATCGGGGAGAGATCGCGGTCAGGGTCATCCGAGGCGTCAAGGAGATGGGCCTCCGGGCCATCGCCGTCTACTCGGAACTCGACCGTGACGCCCTCCACGTCCAGCACGCCGACGAGGCGTGGAACATAGGAGCGGCCCCCGCCGCCGAGTCCTATCTCGACATCGACAGCATCCTCCGGGTCGCCCGCGAGGCCAAGGCCGACGCGGTGCACCCCGGGTACGGGTTCCTGGCCGAGAACGCCGCGTTTGCCCAGGCGGTGATCGATGCCGGCTTCATCTGGATCGGTCCGCCGCCGGCCGCCATCACGATGATGGGTGACAAGATCTCGTCGCGGGTGGCGGCCGAGGAGGCCGGCGTCTCCGGGGTGCCGGGCACGCTGGAGCCGCTGGCGACCGTGGACGAGGTCCGGGCAACGGCCGAGAAGTTCGGATACCCGATCGCCATCAAGGCGGCCCATGGCGGTGGCGGCAAGGGCCTGCGAGTGGTGCGCACCGAGGGCGAGTTGGAGGCGGCATTCGAGGCGGCCCGCCGTGAGGCCGACGCCTACTTCAAGAACCCCGAGGTGTACGTGGAGAAGTACCTCGAGCACCCCCGCCATGTGGAGGCGCAGATCGTCTTCGACACCCATGGCAACGGCGTGTTCTTCGGCGAGCGAGATTGCTCTCTGCAGCGTCGCCACCAGAAACTGATCGAGGAGACGCCGAGCCCGGCCCTGGGTGAGAAGCAGCGCAAGGCGCTGGGCAAGGCCGCCCTCGCCGTCGGAAAGGCGGCCGGGTATGTCAACGCCGGAACGGTCGAGTTCCTCCTCGACCAGAAGGGCGACTTCTACTTCCTCGAGATGAACACCCGGCTCCAGGTGGAGCACACCGTCACGGAGATGGTGACCGGCGTCGACCTGGTGAGAGAGCAGCTTCGAGTCGCGATGGGCGAGCCGCTGTCGGTCACCGAGGTGGCCCCCCGCGGCCACGCCATCGAGTTCCGTATCAACGCCGAGGACCCGTCGAAGAACTTCCTCCCCACGCCCGGCCAGATCGTCGACTACCGGGAACCCGGCGGGTTCGGGGTCCGGGTCGACAGCGGCTACGGCCCCCGGTCATCGATCAGCCAGTACTACGACAACCTGGTCGCAAAGCTGGTGGTGTGGGGCCGCGACCGCGACGAGGCGATCTCCCGCTCGCGGCGGGCTCTCGCCGAGTACCGGATCACCGGCATCGCCACGACGATCCCGTTCCACCTCGCCGTACTCGACAACGACTCGTTCCGGGAGGGAACCCATCACACCCGGACCGTCGAGGAGGAGATGGACCTTTCGGTGATGACCCAGCCGGCCGGCCCGCAACTCCCCGAGGAGGAGGAACTCGCCGAGCGTCAGATGACGGTCGAGGTCGGAGGACGACGCTTCGTCGTACGGCTCTGGGCGCCCGAAGTAGCGGTCCCGGCGGAATCAGGCCGGCGTCAGGCGCCGCGGCGCCGTCCCCCGAAGCTCACCTCGTCGGCACCGGCGGCCGAGGGCGAGGGCGCGATCACCGCTCCCATGCAGGGCACGATCGTCAAGGTTCACCAGAAGGCGGGTGACAGGGTTTCCGCAGGCACCCCGCTCTTCATCCTCGAGGCCATGAAGATGGAGAACGAGATCAAGTCTCCGATGGACGGCGAGATCGTCGACCTGCGTGTCCAGGCAGGCGACAAGGTCGCCGGAGGCGCAGTCCTGGCGATCGTGCGGTAGGTCGAGCTTCGCTCGGCCGCGATTCGCACGTGTCCGCCTGATGCCGCTCTTGCCAATCGCCAATTGCCAATCGCCAATTGCCGCGAGCGCAGCGAGCTACGCCACTGCGATCAGCGTCACCGCCACCCCGGCGAGTGCCAGCCCGGCCGCCTGCCTCCGCACCGTCCTCTCCCCCAGAACGATCCTCGCCAGAACGATGGTCGACGCCGGGTAGAACGACATGATCACCGCCACCAACGACAGCAGCTCCTCGCGCACCGCCAGCAGGAACAGCACGTTGGCTGTCATGTCGAGGATCCCGGCCGCCGCCACAGCCGGCCAGGCATCCCGGTCAGGGAGGTAGCGAGCCTTCAGCATCGGCACCAGGACCGCCATCAGCACCAGCGAGCCGATCCGGGAGCCGGCCAACGGCCACAAGCCGGACTCGGCGCCGGTCAGCGAGATGAAGATCCCGAACAGCCCGAATCCGAGTCCGGCGATGGCACCGAGCCCAGCGGCGCGGTGGCCTCGTGGACCGGAAGGGTCCGCAGATGAGGCAGCCGGGATCAACAGCATCGCAGGGATCGCCAGCACCATGCCCATCCAGGCGAGCGCCTCGGGCCGCTCCCCCGACACCACCCCGTAGACCACCGGGGTGAGCGTGCTGACCACCGACGCCACCGGGGCGGCCACCCCGATACGCGTGGTGGCCAGGGCGTGATAGAAGACCGCCAGCCCCACCGCACCCGCCAGCCCGGCCACGAAGCCCCATGCCAGGTCGCCGAGTGGAGGCACCCCCTCTCCGAAGAACGGCCCCAGCCCGAAGATCATGGCCAGTGCGATCAGGTGCGACCCTGCCACCACCGTGACCGCCCGCGTCCGGCGGGACGCCATACCTCCGACGAAGTCCGCGACGCCGAATGTCAGGGATGCGAAGGCAGCGAGGATCAGTGGCAAGTCAGTCGCCCGTCGCCCGTCGCCGGTCGCCGGTCGTCCTTTGACGGGCGTCGGGAGTCGGGAGACGGACGACCGCGAGAACCGCGAGCCGCGAGAGGAGTGACACCCGCATCGCCTCGTTCGTCACGCGGGTCGATACCGCCCGAACACATCACCGAGCGCCGCCGACACCTCGCCCAGCGTGGCGTCGCGCTCCAGCGCGGTCTTCATCGGGTACAGGAGGTTCTCGTCGCCGGCTGCGGCGTCGCGGAGGGCATCGAGAGCGTCGTCGACGGTGGACTGATCCCGGCCGGACCGCAGGATCGCCAGGCGCTCGGCCTGGACCTCCTCGACGGAGCGGTCGATCACTGTGGTCGGCACCTCGCCGCTCCCCTGCTCGACAAAACGGTTGACGCCCACGACCACCGCCTCACCCGACTCGACCCTCCGGGCCACCCGGTAGGCGCTGTCCTCGATCATCCGCTGTACGACGCCCGACTCGATCGCTGCCACCGCCCCGCCCGCCGACTCGATCTCGGCCATGACCCGGCGTGCCGCCTCCTCGACGGAATCGGTGAGCGACTCGATGAAGAAGGACCCGGCCAGCGGATCGACCGTGTCGGCGACGCCCGACTCGTGGGCAATGATCTGTTGTGTGCGCAGGGCGATCCGCGCCGAATGGTCGGTGGGGAGTCCGAGCGCCTCGTCGTAGGCATTCGTGTGGAGGGACTGGGTGCCCCCGAGGACAGCCGCAAGCGCCTCGAGGGCGGTGCGGACGATGTTGTTCTCAGGCTGTTGAGCGGTGAGACTGCTGCCCGCGGTCTGCGTGTGGAACCGCATCTTCCAGGAGTCGGGGTCCCTCGCCCCGAGAGTCTCCCGCACCTCCCGGGCCCAGATCCGGCGTGCCGCCCGGTACTTGGCGATCTCCTCGAAGAACCCGGAGTGACCGTTCCAGAAGAACGACACCCGGGGTGCCACGGTGTCGATGTCGAGCCCCGCTTCGATCGCGGCGCCCAGATACGCGAGACCGTTGGAGATGGTGATCCCGATCTCCTCGGCAGCGGTGGAACCGGCCTCGCGGATGTGGTAGCCGCTGACCGAGATCGTGTTCCACGACGGCAGCTCCTCGCTGCAATAGCGGAACAGATCGGTCACCAGCCGCATCGAAGGGCCCGGCGGATAGATGTAGGTTCCCCGCGCCGAGTACTCCTTGAGGATGTCGTTCTGGACCGTCCCCCTGATGCGCTCGGCGGGCACGCCCTCCTCCTCGGCAACGATCTGATAGAGGAGCAGGAGGATCGCCGCCGTGGCGTTGATGGTCATCGACGTGGAGACCTCACCGAGGGGGATGCCTGCCATCAGCCGCCGCATGTCATCGACGGTGTCGATGGCCACCCCTACCTTGCCCACCTCGCCGGCCGCCATCGGAGCGTCGGAGTCGAGTCCCATCTGGGTCGGGAGGTCGAACGCAACCGACAGACCCGTCTGGCCGGCGTCCAGAAGGGACCGAAACCGCTCATTGGTCGCCTCCGCGCTGCCGAAACCCGCGTATTGGCGCATGGTCCACAGCCTGCCGCGATACATGGTGGGGTGCGGACCGCGTGTGAACGGGTAGGCACCCGGGTCGCCGAGGGCGGTCTCGGGGTCCCACGCTGCGAGGTCATCGGGCCCGTAGACGGGGGAGATCTCGATGCCGCTCGAGGTGTGCCGGGGGGTCTCGGAAAGGTCGGCCATCGTTACAGTGAAAGGCTACCCGGGAACCGTCTCCCCTCCCCCGACGTCTCTCTCCGAGGACACGCATGGACATCACGATCCACGAGGCCGAGCGCATTGAGCGGAGTGGCCGGCGGTTCGTCGCCGTCGCCGTGCTCGCCGCCATCGTCGTGATCTCATCCACATGGCTGGGGCTGTTCGTCTTTCTCGGCGCCAACACCGCTCAGGGAACCTTGTTGGATCTGCGGGAGGAGTGGATCCCCGACGTCGAGTCCATGCAGCTCGACCTTCCCGACCTGGGGCGGTTGTCCACCGTCTACACCGCCGACGGCGTCGTGCTCGGGCAACTGACCGAGCGCAACAGCCAGCCGGTCCTTCTCGACGAGATCCCCAACCTCGTGATCGCCGCGGTCCTGGCCGCCGAGGACGAGGACTTCATGAGCCACGGCGGCGTCGACTACCAGGCGGTGATGCGCGCCCTCATCGCGGATCTTCGCGGTGGCGAGACGCAGGGCGGCTCCACGATCACCCAGCAGGTGGTCAAGCAGAACTTCGTCGGGAGCGAGCCCACGCTCGAGCGGAAGGTGGCCGAAGCCTCCATCGCCATCGAGATGGAGCGCCGCTACACCAAGGAACAGATCCTCGAGTTCTATCTCAACTCGGTCTTCTTCGGTGAAAACGCCTACGGCGTCACGGCCGCCGCTCAGGAGTACTTCGGAAAGACGCTCGATCAGCTCAGCATCGCCGAGGCGGCGGCACTGCCCGTGCCCATTCGCAACCCCTCCCTCTACAACCTTCGGAACGACAGCGAGATACCCATCAGGGCACGCAATGCCGTCATCGACAACATGGTGGAGGAGGGCTGGATCACTGAAGCCGAGGGGGATGCGGCGAAAGAGGAGCCCCTGGTCACGGTCCCGCACCAGGAGTTCCAGACCCTCGCTCCGCAGGTGCTCATCGCCGCTCGTGAGCAGCTCCTCAGCAACCCTCGCTTCGGTCTGGGACTGACGCCTCAGCAGCGCAAGCGCGCAATCTTCGGGTGCCCGGCACACGACACGGAGTGCGAGGGGGGTGGCGGCCTCAACATCTACACGACGGTGGACTACTCGCTCCAGGTGCGGGCCCAGGAGATCCTCCAGGACTGGCTCCCTCCGGGGAGCGAGCTCCCCACCGGGGCGATCGCCATGGTGGACAACCGCACCGGGGCCACGGTGGTGATGGCGTCCGGGCTCGACTTCGGCACCGACCTGGAGGCAGGGCAGCGCGAGTACGACCTGGCCACCAAGGGACGCCGCAACCCGGGATCGGCCTTCAAACCCTTCGGAGCCATCGCCGCACTCGAACAGGGCATCACCCTCCGCTCCTACTGGAACCTCACCGACGAGGACCCGATCGACTTCGGCGGACCGCAACCGTGGCCGTGCGAGAACGCCCCCAACGAGGAGCCGGGAATCCGATCGCTCGAGGAGGCCCTGTACCGGTCCACCAACCGGGTCTTCTGCCACGTCTCGCTCGCGGTCGGGCCAGAGAACATCGTCGAGGTGGCCCACCGTCTCGGCGTCAGGTCCTCGCTCTCCGCGGTTCCCGCGATCGTGCTCGGAGCGCAGGCCGTGAGTCCCCTGGAGATGGCAAGCGCCTACTCGACCATCGCCAACCAGGGGATCCGGGTCGAGAACTACCTGATCGAGCGGATCGAGGACTCCGCGGGCAACGTCATCTACGAGCACGAGGTGGAGCGTGAGCAGGTCGTCGAGCCGGCCCTGGCCGCGGCGATGATCAACACGATGGAAAAGGTCGTGACCTCGGGCACCGGCACCGCCGCCGACATCGGCCGGCCCCAGATCGGCAAGACGGGGACTCACGAGAACAACACCAATGCGTGGTTCGTCGGATCGATCCCCCAGTACTCCACGGCGATCTGGATCGGATACCCCGATGAGCAGGCCCCGATGCGGTGCCTGACCATCGAGGGAACGGTGGACGGCGATCCGGTTCGGTTCGAGTGCATCAACGTCGCGGGTCCCAACATTCCCCCGCGGATATGGCGGGAGTTCATGATGGAGGTCATCCGGGGACTCCCCGTCGAGGACTTCCCGGACGATCCACCCGGCACCAGTGCCTATTACGCGACCCCGCGGGTCGCGATGCCCGATGTGCTCGGCATGGAACTCGACGACGCCGAGGAAGCCATCTTCGATGCCGGCCTCGACTTCGAGGTCGTCGAGGTCAACTCTGACGAGCCTGTGAACACCGTCGTGTCCACCGACCCGGAACCGGGAACCCGCGTCTTCCAGGGATCGACGATCCAGGTCGAAGTCTCCAACGGGATGT
>DATHSA010000015.1:0-7876 GCA_035464675.1 Acidimicrobiia bacterium | reverse complement strand
CGGCCGCGTCGTCGCACTGGCGATCGCGGGCGGTGTTGTCGCCGGAGGAGGCGCGGGTCTCGCCGGCCTGGGTGACTCGGGTCGGGAGCCGGCAAGGCTCGCTCTCGACGCCGTCCCGGTCTACGCCTGCCCGGGTGTCGGAGAACTCGGCACACTCCACCGTGGAGATCGGGTGCTGATCACGGGGCGGAGCGGCGACTGGCTCGCGGTGCGAAACGTCCGAGGGAGCGGCGAGCGGGTGTTCGTTGCGGCTGCGGTGGTGACCTCCGACTCCGATCTGTCCGGTCTCCCCATCGAGGATTGCGACGATCTCGGGACGATCGCAGTTGGCGAGGGATCGAGCACTACGGTTCCCGATGGGACGACGACGACCACCAGCGTGCCCGACTCGACCACGACTTCAGAGGCAGCGACGACGACGACGACGGCGGTCACCACGACGACGACGACGCCCACTACGACGACCACCACGACGCCCGCTCCCGACACCACCCCTCCCTCGATCGGCTCCGCGTCGGCGGTGCCGAGCGCCATCTGGGAGTTGGACTTCGGCGGGATCCAATGTGGTCCGGTCGATCGCCAGTCCACCATCTCCGCGACCGTGACCGACGACGTCGGGGTCGCCTCCGTCACCCTCGAGTGGGAGTTCGAGAACGGGTCGCCCCAGTCGAAGCCGATGACGGGAGGCGCGGGCTACTCGGCGACCTTCGGACCCTTCCCGTACGGCACGGTCGATGACAGCACCACCGAGAACGTGACCCTGACCATTCGGGCGACGGATGCCATCGGCAACTTCTCGACGACCACGGTGCAGGTCCAGGTCAAGAGCAGTGGGGCGTGCTTCGGATGACCCCCGCAATGCGCACCGCTCTCGTCTCCGTCACGGGCTTCGCCGTCGCCGCCGCCCTCGCTTTCCTCGCCGGTGCGTGGATCCGCGATCCGGCGACCCCTCCGGCGCAGCTCCCTCCCCTCGAGGCCACCGAGCAGGTCGTGATCCCTGTCGTGGTCGACCCGGATGCAGACCTCGCCGCGATCGCCATCGAGGCGGCCGACCAGGAGGTCGCATCTCGCGAGATCGCCTCCGACCTGGAGATCCCGGTCGCCGGCGACCGTGACCTGGGAGCCGCCGGAGTCGCCGGGAGCCGTTCCCCCGCCGACCCCGAGACGGGCGAGCCCGGGGAGCCGGCGATCGTCGACCCTGCGGACTGGCCGCCGTCGGACACGCCCCCTGCGGCCGATGTCGCGATCGACGAATGCGCCGACGGCGGGGACGATTGCCCGGAGGGCGTCGGCGGCACGATCCTCCTCGAGATTCGTGCCATGCCACCCCTCGAGGGTGTCGCCACCTTCAATCCGCCTGAGAGCAGCCGGCTGCCGTACGCATGGTCTCCGGAGTGCCCGCCGATGGATGTGCCCGGGGGATCGGCGTACTTCGCCTTCGTCACGAGCCGACCGGCTGTGATCGAATTCCGTTACCGGGCGTACCCGTGGGCGCGCGGGTCCTACTTCGCCGAGGGTGAGCTCGAGTTCGTGACGCCTGACGCCGCCGAGGGCCCGTGGAACGACTGGATCGCCGACGACACCGCTCCTTCGGACGACCCCCGGTCGTGGATCACCCACTGCATCCTCATCCCGGATCTTCCGGCGAGTGCCGACTATGTCGCCTTCATCTCCTACCGGGACAAATACGACCCGGCGGTGACGGCTTCGAACTGGCGGCGACCGGTGCCGTTCGAGGTGGCCGACGATCGGGGCTTCGTCCCGGGCGCTCAGCGGCGGCCCACCTTCCTCCTCGGCTACGGCATCGACGATCTCCGGGTGGGCTTGACCCGTGCCCAGCATCAGACGGTCGAGGTGGTGGCCCTTCCCGGGGGAGCACCGGGGGACTGCAACACCGGCGGCGACGAGGGGAGCCTGATCTACGACGACGATGCGATCAGGGGCCGCGTGATCTCCGAGCAGCAGATCTCGGAGGAGTTGCTCACTGATCCGACCTACCCCTACTTCCCCGACCACGACATGTCCGTCGTGCTCAGGGCAGGGCTGCAGGAGGGCACCGACTACCTGGTGTGCATCTACTGGCTGGGCGCCGGGCCCACGTTCGACAGCCGGGTCGTGGAGATCGCCGAGGAGGCCCTGGTCTCGACCCCCGAGGCCTACCGGCCGCGTTTCCGCTTTCACGGAGTCACGGAGTTGTTCGGCGAGATCGACGCCGCGCGGGTCGGCGTGTGGCCGTGTGGACTGAGCGAGGAGATGCCCTTGGGGGCGATCGTGGCCGGGGCCGACCGAATGCTCCCCGAGCCCGAGACCCTGTGCACCGCAGAGGAGGACCTCACGCGGTTGGATCAGCGGGGGATCCAGGTATCGGCCTCCGTCCACGACTCGTTCGAAGACCGATGGCTGGGGGACAGTCGGCTCATCCGGAGTGACCTCGAGTGCGGCGGTCCATGCCGTATTCGCATGCCGGAGATGGCGCTCATTCCCCTGCCCGAGGTCCCGACGGAGCGCCGACTCTGCGGCACCGGCTTCGGTGACGGTTGTGACGGCGAGGTGCCGATGCGCAGCGCCGGTTTCGCGGTGATGGAGATCCAGTACATCGATGTCCCTGGCAACGGCCTGGCCCGATGGTCGATCGGGGAGGCAGCAGAGTTCGAGGACTCGCCACTGCCGCCCGAGGGAGAAACCCCGCTGCTCGATCCGCAGGTCACCTACGTGCTGCCGTCTCACCCGACGGGTGGCGCCGCCGCCGACGTGACCGTCGTCGCCGACCGGCCCGTCACCCTGTCTGCCTCGATTGCGTCCGGCCCCGACTGTGGCCTGGGGGACACGACGGTCTACGTCGGCGACACACTCGCCACCACCCACGTCTTCCGCATCGCGCCGCTGTGCCTCGGCAACAACTACGAACTCGAGGTCGTCGCGTTCGACGAGGGGGGAGCCCAGGGGACCATCGTCGATCGACTGGCCGGACAGGTCGGGTCGATCGACCGGATGGTCGTGCCGCCGGTGTGGGCCTATTTGGACATCTCGGTGACCATCCCGTCGCCAGACTCCGATCACCTCCATTCGATCCGTGTGAGGCCTGTGACCCTGAGCCTGCCGACGGTGGACCCACCGTTCGGTACGCGCTTGGGCTGGGCCTGGCCGCTAGAGGATCGAATCGCCGCCTCGGCGGAGGGGTGGCAGATGTACGGCGTCGACGGGCAGGCAAACGCCTGCGGGCAGCCCGACGCCGGCCCCCTGACGGTCAACGGCTCGAACCTCTCATGGGGCACGCTGCTGTCCCAGGACCAGATCCAGTTCCGGCTGGAGATCGACGTGCACGAGAACCACGAGGCGAGCGCGGTGTACTCGGAGTGTGCCGTCATGGACGTCGAGGTCTCCCACGTCCTGCAGGCCACCCTGACCCTCGAGGACCTGTTTGCCGGGGTCACGATCACTTCCGACGACGGAGCAATACTCACGATCTCGGTCCACTCGTGGCGGCGCGAGCTGGTGGGCGGGATTTGAGCCCGAGGCCCGTAGAGTGCCGCCGGTGATGCCACTCGCGGCTGATGCCTGATGATCGAATTCGGCCTCCAAGCGCTGGGAGCCACCTATGAGGAGACCCTCGAGTGGGCGCGTTTCGCCGAGTCGCGGGACCTCGCCGCCTTCGCCATTCCCGATCACTACCTCCGGCGCGGCGACGACGTGCCTGAGCCGGCCCAGGATGCCCTCGTCGTGATGGCCGGGCTGGCCAGAGAGACCTCCTCGATCGAGCTGGTGCTCCTGGTGAGCCCGGTCACCTGGAGGCACCCTGCGGTCCTGGCCAAGTCGTATGCCTCGCTGTGGGAGATGTCAGGCGGGAGGATCAAGCTGGGGGTGGGCACCGGGTGGCTGGAGCGTGAGCACGAGTTGTTCGGCTTCCCCTTCCCGGAGCGGGGGGAGCGGTTCGACATGCTCGAGGAGGCCCTTGCCTACCTGCGCGCTGCGTTCTCGGACCCACCCCGGAGCTTCAACGGGAAGTATTACTCGTTCGAAGCGTTCGAGATGCTGCCCCGCCCGCCGCTGCGGATGGTCATCGGTGGCGTCGGGACGAAGCGCACGCCGGATCTCGCCGGCCGCTTCTGTGACGAGCTGAACGCCTACCCGGCTCCACTGGAGGAGTACGCCGAGAAGGTGGCCAGGGCGAAGGGCGCCGCGGCAGGCGCGGGCCGGGACCCCGACGCCCTGCTCATCTCGTCGTCCGGGGTGCTCACCGCCGCCGACACCGAGGAGGGGTACCGCGAGATGCTCGCGGATCGGGCAGCCGCGTTCGACGTCTCGATCGAGGAGTTGGAGGAGTCGATGCGGGTGCGCAATGCCCCGCGCGGCACGTGGGACCAGGTTCGGGCAGTGCTTGCCGGCATGGAGCAAGCGGGGATGCGCCGGTTCTACATCCAGGTGCCGGCCAGCCTCGATGACGATCGCGAGGAGGTCGATCGGATGCTCGAGCGACTCCGCGCCTGACGAACCAGGTGGCCGACAACACTCAAGGTGGCTGCATCCGGACCGATACTGATCGCGTCGGACCGGCCGCAAACGTCTACCACCGGGACCGATTGGGGGTTCCTTCCTCCGGCCCCCCGCGCGGCCGCCACGGCGAACAGCGGCAGCCCCTCTTCACCGGGGGGCTGCTGCGTGTTCAACCAGGTGTGGCCCGCCTGCGCAGTGCGTAGAGGGGCATCGGTCCGTACCCCTTGGCGGTCGGCAGATTCCCCACGTACTGGCACTCGAAGGTGTCGGAGTGAGACAGCATCGCCAGTGCGGCGAAGGCGTGGGTCGTGTAGATCTCGCCTTCCGGAGTGCCGGGCTCGATCCGGGCGGTCTGCGTGAAGCCGGACCCGAAGTACGCGGCCTCGGCGGTGATCGGGTCCCAGCCCGCGATGACGGGAGTTGCGTGGGCTGCCACCCGGAGGCCGCGGACCGTGTGCACCCCGATCGCCCCGAAGTCGACCTCCTGGGCGGCATCCTGGAGGTCGAGGGCGCACTGTGCCGCGGTGGCGACGTCGCGAACGACGATGTTGATCCCGTCGCCCCACGTGTGCCTGCTCAGGATGGCGTCGTCGTATGGCGCCATCGCATCGGCCAGGCGAGTCATGACGTGTTCCTGGAAGGACAGCACCTGGGCATCGCTGAGTGTCGAGAAGCCCGCGAAGTCGGCGACCACGATGCCGCAGATCTGACGGATCGGGACGGCGGGGTCGGACGAGTGAGGTGCCGGCTCTACCGGAATGACGGTGGTGGAGCGGCCGGTCGCCGCCCAGGTGGCGACGTCGACCGCGGTCCCCGCCGGCTCACCCGTCTGGGTGCCGTCCCACACGGCGACCTGGTGGGCGTCGGTCTGGAGGTACTCGGCGCGGATGATCGCATCGCCCATCGAGATGCGGGCGCAGAAGTCGAAGAGGGTTGGATCGTCGAGATGGTCGCCCGTGGTGGCGGTGCCGACGGTCTCGGCCTGGCCAAGGCATCGCTCGAACCGGTGCACCCAGGCGTCACCGGCAGGCGCAACCGAGGTCCGAGCGAACTCGTCGCGATCGAACGGCAACATCACGTGCAGGGGGATTCCCGACTCGAGCAGCGCCTCTGCGGCAAGGATGTCGGCGCCGGCGGCGAGCGACCCGAAGCCGAATCCGGCGCCGATCGACTCGAAGGTCTTCAGGAGCTCCTGCTTGACCCTCGGCTCGTCGGCTTCGGTGATGCGCTGCCTCGTTCCTGGCGCGGAGACCCGGTGCCCACAGAAGTGGACCACGGGCGGGTTGGCGATCGGGTCGAGGATCGCCTCGTCCACCCCGGTCAGGCGGCAGAGGAGTCTCATGTTCCGCATCGTGCTCGCCCGTGATGCGTGGTCCTTGGGAGCGGCGCGACCGGCCCGGCTCAGGGCCTCCGCCGCGAGTCCGTGGTCGCCGAGAACGAGCGCGGCCTCGGCCTCGGTGGCGGCGTGCCAGTACCGGTCGTCCCCGGCCGGTTCCCCTGCCGACTCGAGGGCGCCGAGGGCCCTGCGGGCAAGCGAGTCGGCACGGCCCCGTTCCCCGGCGACGAGCCACATCGTCGCCGCGTTGACCGCCAGGAACGCCGAACCGCGCTCCTCGAAGGCACGCTGATACCCCTCTGCCGATCGCCGGGCCCATCGGAGGCGGGCGTCACCCGTGGCTCGAAGGGCGAGGTCCTTGTCCAGCCGCGCCGCCAGCCCGGCGATGTCCTGTGCGAGGCGAGTCGGCACCGAGTCGGGGCTGATCGTCCCCAGGCCGAAGGCGTCGTACTTGCGCCGTGCCTGGTGGGTTGCGCCCGATCGGGCGAGAGCCAGGACCGCTCGGTACCGCATCTCGGGATCCCCGGAACCTCGCTCGATGGCGTCGGCGGCGACGTCGTAGGCGTGCAGGTACTGGCCTTCCCGGATGAGGTCGCGCACCGTCTCGGTCGGCACCGGATCGACCTGGTCCTTGGCCCGCTCGGCGCCGAGTCGCCCCCGGAATCCCTCGACCGAGTGGAGCGACACGGTCACCGGTGTGACCGCCCGCACCGAAGCCGTGCGACCGGTTCCCAGCAGGGAGGCGAGCTCTCCGAAATAGCGTCCCGGGCCGAGCTCGGCCAGGACCGTCGTGTCGGCGTCGGACGTCGTCTTGTAGATCTCGACGCGTCCTTCCTCGATCCAGTAGACGGTCCCCGCCTGGTCGCCCTCGGAGACGATCACCTCGCCCGGGGCGAAACTGAGGAGTTCGGTGCTGCCCTGCCACTCACCCAGCGGCCCGACCTCGCTGTAGTCGTCGAGCGTCGGGTCGTGCAGGAGGATTCGCTCTTCGAGGTCGGTGAGGTCGCTGGAGGGTTCGATGCCGAGTTCGTCCCCGAGGACATCGCTCATCTCGCGGAAGGTTCGTAATGCCTCTGCCTGCCGGTTGCTCCGGTAGAGCGCCAGCATCAGCTGTCCCCAGAGGCGCTCCCGATATGGGAACTGGGTGACCAGGCCGGCCAGATCTCCGATGACCAGCTCGTGGTTGCCGGTGGCGAGTTCGGCGTCCATGAGTGACTCCACCGCCGACACCCGCTCCTCCTCGAGTTGACGGGCCGCCTGCTCGGCGAATTCGAACGCCCGGAGGTCGGCCAGCGTCTCGCCCTGCCACTGGGCCAGTGCCTGGCGAAACCCCTCCGCCGCGGGTCCCGGATGCCCGAGCGTGAGCAGCTGCCGGGCACGCTGAGCGTGGCGCCGGAATCGCTCCACATCGATGTTTGCCACCGGGACGCCGAGGCGGTAACCGCCGGGGTGGGTCTCCACGATCGACTCGCCGACCGACTTGCGGAGGCGGGAGACCGTGACGTGGAGCGCCGACCTGGACGGTGGCTCGTCGCCGTCCCACAGGGCGTCGAAGAGGCGATCGGTCGAGACGACGCGCGGAGATTCCAGGGCGAGGAGGGCGATCAGCGCCTTGGGGCGGCTGCCAGGGATGTCGATCGTGCCGCCGTCGGTGTCGAGGACACGGAGGGGGCCGAGGAGCCGGACGTCCACCCGTGTGACTCTACCGACGGGTCGCGCCCCCGTTCCGTTCACGGTCATGACCGTTCAGGGTCACGCGGGACCCTTTCAAACCGCTTTCTTCGGTGTCGTTTCAAGACCCCTGGTTCCGTAAGTGTGCTGTTAGCCGGGGCTGGGATGGTGTCGGCATCAGTTCGGCGAGGGGGTGTCCGATGGGCAGCCGCATGGATCCAGTCCGGAGCGTTGGCGACGTCGGCCGTTCCGCGCGTCAGGTACCCGTCGGTCTGCCCAGGCATGGTCGGCTAGGTTCCGGGGGCCGACTGGTTCGGAGCTTGAGGGGGCAGACCGTTGGCGGCTGAGTCTTCGTTCGACGCGTTCGTGTCGTAT
>DATHSA010000014.1:0-38061 GCA_035464675.1 Acidimicrobiia bacterium | reverse complement strand
AGAGGTCGTCGTGGCGACCGCAGCAGTCGTGCTCGTAGTCGAGGTGGTGGTCGTGAAGAGGCCGCCACCGTCGTCTCCGCAGGCGGCCACGAGCAGGAGGCAGGAGGCAATGGCTGTTGTGACGCGTCTCATGTGTCTCCTGGCAACGTCCTCCGGACGGTAGTGGGGCCCGGCACTTGAGGTGACGTCGACCGCGTGCGGGCCTCGCAGATACAGGGGCTCGTGGTTCGCGACCAAGTACTTGACGCCGGGAGGTCGCCGGATGCCCGTCCTCACTGCGACGGCAACCTGCCCGGCACCGACTACGTATCAGCCAGGGCGAACGCGCTCAAGAGGTCTGTCAGAGCCACTTTTCGCGAGCGGGGCGGTTCTCAGCCCCCGTGACGGATCTCGGACCCCTTGAACGGGCCTCCCATCAACCGGGAGATGACGCACACGTCGAAGATGCCGGCATAGGTCGGCACGAGGCCGATGGCGGCGATGATCCACCCCACGGGGTTCTGCATCATCACGCCGATGACGATGAGAGCGACACCGACCACGACCCGCGTGAGCCGTCCGGCCGGTGACGCGAGGAACTGGAAGACCGACTGTTTCACTTTGCGCCCCTTCTGCTGCGTCTTCGCACGCTACGAACGCATTCCGGGGGAGGAAAGGGGGCGAAAGTCCCAGGCGCCCGGGCCGGACTCCTAGAAGACCCGGGTGTCTCCGGGGGGACGCGAGATCTCGGACTCCCACCGGGTCCACGGGCCGACGATCACCATGCCCACGACGGTGTCGCCGCCGCGCTGCTTCGCCTGGTGGAGGAGGTCGTCGGCGCGGGCGAGCAGGGCGTCGACCGTGTTGGGAGGGAAGCGGTAGGTGGCGATCCCCACCGACGTCGTGATCGGGTAGGCGTGTCGGGATTCGTCGACGAGCAGCTTTCGCACACGGTCCACCACCAGCACCGCCTCGCGGGCATCGGTGTCGGGAAGGAGCAGCACGAATTCGTCGCCGCCGATGCGAGCGAACAGGTCGGCGGCGCGGACTTCGGCGATCACGGCGGCGGCGAACGCGGAAAGCAGCTCGTCCCCGGCGGCGTGGCCGAGGCGGTCATTGATGTCCTTGAAGTCGTCCAGGTCGAAGTACGCCAGCGAGAGCGGCGTTCCCTCCCGGACGGAGCGCAGCCGTTCTCGCTCGGCGACCATCTGGAACGCACGGCGGTTCATGGCGCCGGTGAGCGAGTCCACCATCGCCATGTGCCGCTGGTCCACCAGGGCACGCCTCAGGGATCCGATCAGTGATGCGGTGAGGATCAGCACCAGTAGCTGGGTGGATGCGTTCCAGACGTCGGCTGCGGTGGGCGCGCCCCGGGTGAGCACGACGGCGAGCAGACTCTCGACGGCCGCGAGCACCGCCACGAAAGTCCCATGGCGGCGCGATCCCAGCCAGGTGACGGCGACGACGGTTCCCATGTAGAGAACGGAGAACGACAGCTCAGGGCCGGTCACCCAGTCGCCGAAGGCGATGAAGGCGACCAGAACCACGCCCAGGAGCATCGGCACCGCATTGGGGAAACGTCGGACGACGGCGAGTCGGACCAGGCTCCGGTCGCCCCGCTCGACCGACTCGTGGTGGCTCATGACTAGTCCATCGGCACTAGTCAGTCACAGGTTGAGAGATCGTTCTTCGCGTTCCCAGAGAGCTGAATCGCGCTCCAGTTCGTTGCCCGATACCCGTTACCCGTTACCCGTGCCTTCTTCCGGGTAACGGGAAACGGGGAACGGTCAACGTTCTTCCCCGGTACCGTTCTCACACACATGTCCGCGCTCACATTCCTCTTCACCGACATCGAGGGCTCCACGCGCCTGTGGGACCTCCACCCGCAGGCGATGAAGAAGGCGTTGAGCGACCACGACGAGGTCATCCGCAAGGTCGTCGACGCTCACGGCGGCAAGGTCTTCAAGCACACCGGCGACGGGGCGATGGCGGTGTTCGGAGCGGCGAGCGATGCCCTCGGCGCCGCTGCGGATCTGGCGCGCCGGCTGGGGGAGCAGGCCCATCCCGATGTGGGTGTCCTCAAGGTCCGCGTTGCGGTCCACACCGGCGATGCCGAGGAGCGCGACGACGACTACTTCGGCCCGGCGCTGAATCGCACCGCCCGGCTGCTCTCCGTCGCCAACGGAGGGCAGGTGCTGGTCAGCCTGGTCACCGAGCGGATGGCGGGCGGATCGGTGGGGGAGGGGATCGCCTTTCGCGACCTCGGCGAGCACCGCCTCCGCGACCTGGCCCGCTCCGAGCAGATCTTCCAGATGGACATCGACGGCGTACCCGGTGACTTCCCGCCTCTGCGGACGCCCGACATGGTGCCCAACAACCTCCCCACGCTGGCGACGTCGTTCGTCGGCCGCGACCAGGAGCTGGAGGAGGTCAAGAAGCTGATCCGGGGCGCCCGGGTGCTCACCCTCACCGGTGTCGGCGGAGCCGGCAAGACCCGGCTCTCCATCCAGGCGGCCGTAGAGCTGGTCGACGAGTTCCCGGGCGGGACCTGGCTGATCGAGCTGGGGGCGATCACCGACCCCGACTACATCGACGCCACCGCCGCCGACGCCCTCGGCGTGGCCCAGCCACCAGGGCGAACCGTCCGCGAATCGATCATCGACCACCTCGTTGACCGCCGCGCCCTGCTCATCGTGGACAACTGCGAGCACCTCATCTCGGGCGCCGCCGAGTTCGTCGCCGACGTGATCGCCGGGGCACCCGAGGTCAAGGTGGCCGCCACCAGCCGCGAGCTGTTGGGGGTGGGCGGCGAGGTCGCCTACGGAATGCCGTCGCTCGCCATGCCCCGCCGCGGCGAGACCCCGGACCTGGCCGAGCTGGCACGCTACGACGCGGTGCGGCTGTTCCTGGAGCGCGCCCAGGCCGGGCAGCCGAACTTCCACCTCACCGAGGCGATGGCCCCTTCGGTCATCGAGATCTGCCGCCGTCTCGACGGCATGCCGCTCGCGCTGGAGCTCGCCGCCGCCCGGCTTCGCACCTTCAGCCCCAAGCAGATCGCCGAGAACCTCGATCAGCGGTTCCGTCTCCTCACGGGGGGGAGTCGCACCGCATTGCCGAGGCAGCAGACCCTGGCCGCGGCGATCGACTGGTCGTACCGACTGCTGGAGGACCGGGAGCGCCGTCTCTTCGAGCGACTTTCCGTGTTCCAGGGCGGGTTCACGCTGGAGGCCGTGGAGGACATCTGCACCGGCGACGACCTCGACGTCCTCAGCGTCCTCGAGTTGCTCCCGGCGCTGGTGGACAAGTCGCTCGTCGCAGTGGATCGAGAGGGCGACGAGGCGCGCTACCGCCTTCTCGAGACCCTCCGCCAGTTCGCTCGGGACCGACTCGACGAGTCGGGCGCCGCCGACGAGGTCCGGCTCGGTCACGCCCGCTGGTTCCGCGACCTCTCCCAGGAGGCCGGGCGCAACATCCGCGGTCCCCAGGAGCAGGAGTGGTGGGAGCGCATCGACACGGAGCTGGACAATCTCCGTCAGGCCATGACCTGGGCCATCGAAGGCGGCGAGCCGGTTCTCGCCATGGAGATCGCCGCGGGCTTCTGGCGGTTCTGGTGGTTCAAGGCCAGGTGGTCGGAGGGAGTCGCCTGGTTGGAGCGGGCCGTGGAAGCCGCCGGGGTGGATGCTCCAGCCGCCCCACGCGCCCATGCGTTGTTGGGCCTGGGAACCCTGCTGATCAGCACCGACCGTCACCTCGAGTCGAGTCCTCTCCTGGAGGAGTCCACCCGCCTGTTCCGGCAACTCGAAGCAGATGGGGTCGACAACTCGGTTCTCTTGTTCGGGTTCTCCGGCTCGCTGATCAATCTCGGCGCCGAGATGGACAACATCGGCCGGCTCGACGAGGCCGGACGCCTCAACGAGGAGGCGTTGGAGGTCGCGAAGCGGGTCGGTGACTCGGCCGGCGTCGCGGTCGCCCTGGGGAATCTTGCCGAGTACGTCGGTAGGGAAGGGGATGTCGAGGGAGCCCGCGAGCGATTCGCCGATGCCGTGGCGGCATCCCGCGCCCTCAACTCGACGCAGCGCCTCACCGAGCAGTACTGGCAGTTCGGCTTCTTCGAGCTCTCGCTGGGAGACGCCGTTCGGGCCGGCGATGCGTTCACCCGGGCCCTGGAGCAGGCGGAGGCCGGAGGCGTCGAGGAGAACGTGCTGGCAGCCCGGACGTACGTCGCCTTCGCCGAGTTCGAGTCGGGCGAGGCCGATGCGGCGAACCGGTTCAAGAACAACGTCACCAGGGCGTTCGAGAACGCAAACCTGCGGGCCTTCCCCTTCGCACGCGCGGTGTGCCTCGTGCTCCGGGCGGCGATCGATGCCGAGGAGGGCCACCTCGAGAGGGCGGCGATGGGCCTGGGCGCCCTGGAGTCCCAGGAGGCGACGGGGACGCAGTTGTGGTGGACCCTCGAAGCGCTGCGGCAACGTGTCACCGGACAGGTGGAGGCCGGGCTCGAACCCGCCCAGGTGGAGGCGGCTCTGGCATCCGGCCGTGAGATCGACACCGACGGCGCCATCGACCTCATAACCGGCCCCGCCTGACGGCCACCCTTCCCCGTGCTCGGGGGCCTCGGTACCCTGATCCTGTGGAGCGAATCACCGTCGACATCGACAAGGACTGGCTGTCCGTGGCCGACATCTGCGAGTACATGGACGTCTCCACCTTCGTCGTCACCCGGGTTCTGCGGTCCGGCGAGCTGCCTGCGGTGAAGATGGGGCGTGAATGGCGGGTCTCCCGGGTCGACTTCGAAGACTGGCTCAACGCGCAGCGGCTGTCGTCCCTGCTCGAGGAGAAGAAGTCGCGGTGACCGCCCCGACCACGACCCCGGTCGACGTTCCCGACGTCGACGAGGTCGTCGAGCCCGATCACCCATGGCAGGTGGTCGTCTGGAACGACCCCGTCAACCTCATGTCGTACGTGGTGTGGGTGTTCCGCAAGCTGTTCGGGTACCCGGTGGAGAAGGCGACCCGGCTGATGCTTCAGGTCCACCACGAGGGCCGGGCCGTCGTGTCGAGCGGGCCCCTGGAGAAGGTGGAACTGGACTGCCATCGCCTCCACCACCACGGCCTGTGGGCGACCCTGGAGAAGGTGTGAGGGAGCCATTCAGGATGGAGGGGGGCGAGGTGGCGGTCAGGCTGTCCGCCGCGGAGCGCACCGCCATAGCCGGGATCCCCGAGATCATCGAGGCCGCCGGCGGGGCGGACGGGCGGTTCGAGTATCAGGCCCATCCGGAGGACTCCGCCGCCGACCGGAGGTACCACGAACTCATCGGGGACGACCTCGACACGCTCCGCTCGGCCGACCGGGCGGCGTTCCGGGTGGCGGTTCAGGCGGAGACGCTCGAGCCCGAGCAGGCCGAGGCGATGATGCGGGTCATCGGGGAGGCGCGCATCGTGCTCGCCCAGCGGCTCGGCCTCGAGGAGGACGGCTGGGAGGAGACGGCACCGATCGAGGATCCCGAGATCGCCCTGCTTCACTACCTGGGATACCTTCAGGACGCGCTCGTCGGGGTGCTGGAGTAGGAGCGTGACCCTCTACCCGTTCCCTGTGACCCGGAAACAGAGGGCGCATCCGGTACGGGTACCGGCCCGCCTCAGGCGCCGATGGCGACCTTCGCGTCGACTCGCTCGATCCCGAGGAATTCGGCGACGGCTCCGTTGGTGACCGCTCCGCCGGCGACGTTGACCCCGTCGATGAGCTCGGGATGCCGGTCGAGCGCAGTCGACACCCCGTCCGCCAGGGCCACCACGTAGGGCAGTGTCGCGTTCGTCAGTGCATACGTCGCGGTATGGGGAACAGCACCCGGGATGTTGCCGACGGCGTAGTGGATCACACCGCTCACGTCGTACACCGGGTCGCTATGGGTCGTCTCCCGGGCGGTCTCGATGCAGCCTCCCTGGTCGATGGAGATGTCGACCACGACGGCTCCGCGACGCATCCCCGACACCATCTCGGAGGTCACTACCACCGGTGCCCTCGCCCCCGGGATCAGCACGGCGCCGATCACGAGGTCGGAGGCGGCGACATGCTCCTCCACGGCCAGCACCGAGGACTTGACGGTGACCACATGGCCCCAGTGGAGCTCGTCGAGATGGCGCAACGGGTTGACGTTGATGTCGAGTACGGCGACCTCGGCGCCCATCCCGGCAGCGATCATCGCCGAATTGCGGCCCGCCATCCCGGCGCCGAGCACCGTCACCTTGGCGGGCGGGACTCCGGGAACCCCACCGAGGAGGACGCCGCGTCCGCCCTTGGGCCGCTCCAGGTGGTGGGCTCCGGCCTGGACCGCCATCCGGCCCGCGATCTCGCTCATCGGTGCGAGGAGAGGGAGCGCCCCCGATGCGAGTTGAACCGTCTCGTAGGCGATCGCCGTGGAACCCGACTCGATCAGCCCCTTCGCCTCCTCGGGATACGCAGCGAGGTGGAGATAGGTGAAGAGGACGTGCCTCGGCTCGAGCATGGCGATCTCGGACGGTTGAGGCTCCTTGACCTTCACGATCATGTCGGCACCCTGGAACACCGAGGCCGCATCGGGGACGATCTCCGCTCCCACGGCCTTGTAGTCCTCGTCCTGGATGGAGGAGCCCTCACCGGCGCCGGCCTCGACCAGGATCCGGTGCCCGTGGGCGACCAGCTCGCGCACTCCCACCGGGGTGATGGCGACGCGGTACTCCTCGGTCTTGATCTCCCGCGGGACGCCGACGATCAACTCCGCCTCCTTGACACCATGAGGGACAAGATACCGACTGGCGGCACCCGGATGCCGCCGCGATCGACCCTGGGGCACTAGTCCACCGTGTGGCGCAGAGAATGGACCGCACGCGCTCTCGACCCGTGGCGTATTGTGCGGCCGGACTTGCTGGCGCGGTCTCCGCGCGAGCAGTGGTCGAAGTGGGAAGAGAACGGGGGCGGCGGCCGGCCGCCCCCGCTCTCGTTTCCTCCCCAGGCGAAGTGGTCCAGGCTCGAGGGCCAATGCCGCGGAGGGGCGTGCTCCGGTGACTTCTCTTCTACTGTCCCCCCGAGATGACAACCGCCGCCATCATCCTCGCCGCCGGAGCCTCCCGTCGGCTCGGCCGACCCAAGCAACTCGTCTCGTACCGGGGGCGTCCCTTGCTCCAGGCAGTCGTCGACGCGGTGGCCTCGTGGCCGGTCGGCAGGGTCGTCGTGGTCCTCGGATCCAGCGCCGAAGACGTGCTCGACGCGGTCGACTTCGGAGACGCGATGGTCGCGATCAACGAGGACTGGGAGGAGGGGATCGCGTCGTCGCTGCGCGTGGGACTGGACATCCTCGGCCGTGATCCCGCGGTGGAGCGGACGTTCGTGGTGCTCGGCGACCAGCCCGAGATCCCGGGCGAGGTGCCCGAGCGTCTCGTCGAGGCCGCCGGGTGGTCGGATCGGCCGGCGATCGTCCCCGTGTATCGCTACGAGCGAGCCAATCCGGTGCTTTTCGACCGGCGACTGTGGCATCGGCTCATGGCCCTGGAGGGTGATCACGGTGCATCCGAGTTCCTTCGCGCTCATCCCGACTGGGTCGAAGAGGTCCGCGTCGACCGGCTTCCGCCGCGCGATGTCGACACCGACGACGACGTCGCCGACCTCGGCGGAGACGCCCGACGCTCCGGCACGGACGGCCACTCAGGTCGTTAGTGTTCGATGCCCGGCGACCGGCCTCATCCGACGGTCGCCGCGCAAGGCGCCGAGAACGCGAAAGGAGCGGGATGCCTTCCATCGACGCCATCGAGGGAATCGGTCCGAAGTTCGCCACCAAGCTGCGCAAGGCGCGGATCCGAACCACCGAAGGGCTGCTCAAGAAGGGGGCGACGCGCACCGGTCGCAAGAACCTCGCCGCGGCGACCGGTTTCACCGCCGATCAGATCCTCGCGTGGGTCAACCGGGCGGACCTGATGCGCGTGAAGGGGATCGGCGAGGAGTACTCGGATCTCCTGGAGGCCTCGGGTGTCGACACGGTCAAGGAGCTCAAGAACCGAAAGCCCGCCAACCTTCACGCCAAGATGGTCGCGATCAACGGGAAGAAGCGCCTGGTGCGGCGGCTGCCCACCGAGCAGATGGTCGCCAAATGGATCGCTCACGCGATGAAGCTCCCCTCGGTCGTGAAGTACTAGTAGAGAGCCGCCGGCCTCGGCTGCCGGCTTCCACGAGGAATCGAGAAGGGCCCCGGATCCCGGGGCCCTTCCTGCTTGTCGGCTGACTGCCGTCAGCTCTTGTCGGCCTTGGGTTTCGCGGCGGGCTTCTTCGCCACGGGCTTCTTGGCAGCGGGCTTCTTGGCAGCGGGCTTCTTGGCAGCGGGCTTCTTCGCCACGGGCTTCTTGGCAGCGGGCTTCTTTGCGGCCGGCTTCTTGGCGACGACCTTCGGCTTTGCCTCGGCCTTCTCGTCCTCCTCGGGGCGGAAGTTCTCCCGCCAGTTGGCGAGGACGTCCTCCAGCTGGTCGCGCAGCTTCTCGACACGGCCCTGGAGGTTCTCGAAGTCCACGCGGTCCTTGATCTCCTCGACGACGGTGCCGTCGCGGAGTTGCTCGCTGATCTTCTCACCCTCGGCCACCCAGGCCTCGAATTGCTTCTGTGCGGACTTGCCCATCCGGTTCGACCAATCGGCTATCCGCCGTCCGGCGACGACTGGTGCGCCGACGACGGCGTACGCCGCCTTCTTGCCGGTGTCGGCGAGGTCGCCCATCCGCTTGGTGGCGGTCTCCCGGATCTCGGTTGCGTTCTTCATGAGTCCTCCTCATCGGGGCTCGAGACGAAGCTTCGGTAGATCTGCGTCAGAGCCTGCTTCTGGCGTTCGCTCAGCTCGGGGTCCGAACCGATGGCATCCTCGACGTCCGGGGCGTCCCGGTCCTCCAGCAACCCGGCTCGCTCGTACAGCGACTCCGCCGATACGGAAAGGCCTTTGGCGATCCGCTTCAGGATCTCGGCCGAGGGCTTTCGCAGCCCCCGCTCGATCTGGCTGAGGTAGGGGTTCGAGATGCCGGCGCGTTCGGCGAGCTTGCGAATGGAGATGGCGCTCCGCTCTCGCTGCTGTCGAATGAACGAGCCGATGTCGGACACCCGTTGCTTCATTGCTAGCAATTGTATCACACCGTGCTAGCAACTGCTAGCGGAGGGATGACCGACGCCCGGCGACGGGCGACGGCCGACCGGGGACGGGGACGGCACTATCGTCACCCTCCCCGAAGGAGACCCTGTGGCCGGTCCGCGAGGCGACGATTCGATCATCATCGTGATGAGGCGCGACGCCGTCGAAGGCGACGTCGAGCGCGTCGTCGAGCGCCTGCGGGATGTGGGCGCCGAACCTCACGTCTCCGCCGGCGACGTCCGGACCGTGATCGCCGCCGCCGGCGACCGCTCCGCCGTGCAACAGGTCCCATGGGAGGCCTTCCCGGGCGTGGAGCGCGCCGTCCCCGTCCTGCGCGCCTACACATTCGTCGGTCGGGATCACCGCGCGGAGGATTCCGTCGTCGACGTCGGTGGGGTGGCGGTGGGGGACGGCAGGCTCACCGTGATCGCAGGTCCGTGCGCGGTGGAGAGCCGCGATCAGTTGTTCGCGGCGGCTTCCGCGGTCGCCGCCGCCGGCGCCAGGATCCTTCGTGGAGACGCCTTCAAGCCGAGGTCGTCCCCGTACGCGTTCCAGGGCCTCGGTGAGAAGGGGTTGGAGCTGCTGGCCGAGGCGCGTGACGAATTCGGCCTGCCCTTTGTGGCCGAGGTGCTCGACCCACGCGACATCGAGCTCGTATCCGCCTACGCAGACCTGATCCGCATCGGCGCCCGCAACATGCACAACTACTCGCTCCTCGCCGAGGCCGGTCGCCAGGACAAGCCGGTGCTCCTCAAGCGGGGCTTCACCGCAACGGTGGAGGAGTGGCTCAACGCCGCCGAGTACGTCTACAAGGAGGGCAACCACGACGTCATCCTCTGCGAGCGGGGGATCCGGACGTTCGAGTCACAGACCCGCAACACCCTGGATATCGCGGCCGTACCCCTCGTCAAGGGCCTGTCGCATCTCCCGGTGCTCGTCGACCCCTCGCATTCGGGCGGGCGCAAGTCGCTGGTCCCATCGCTGACCCTCGCCGCGGTCGCCGCCGGTGCCGATGGCGTGATGATCGATGTCCACCCGTCCCCGGAGACCGCGCAGGTGGACGGCCCCCAGGCCATTCTCCCGGAGGAGTTCACCGCACTCATGGCCCAGGTCAGGGCGGTGGCAGGGGCGCTGGGCCGGGAGGCCTAGTCGCGCCGCCCCCCGGCGGGCGTTCCCTCGCGGCACATGACCGACGGGTCATCTGCCATAGAACACCCTCTCAACGACCCTCCTGGCCCGGCGTGTCACCCTTCGGTACTCCTCGCGAAGGGCGGCGCGGGGGTCGATGTCGTATCCGAGCGATCGTGCGAGGCGGGCGGCCTCGTCGGGATCGGTGGGTAGGGAGTCGCGGGTTCGGCCCGATCGGAGGAACAGCCGGTTGCGCACCGATGCGCAGAAGCGGTAGGCCTCGTCGAGGGCGTCGGCGTCCTCGGAGCGGACCACGCCCTCCGTCCGCAGCGCGGCGAGCGCCTCCAGGGTCGAGGGGGAGCGCACCGAGGCATGGGTGGCGCCGTGCTCCATCTGGAGGAGTTGGACGGTCCATTCGACGTCCGACATCCCACCTCGCCCGAGTTTCATGTGGAAGTCGGGGTCCTCGCCGAGAGGAATTCGCTCCTTCTCGACTCTGGCCTTCATCGCGAGGATGTGCCGGCGCTGTTCCTCGGTGAACGCCTCCGGGTGGGCGAAGGCCGCCGCCCGATCGACAAACTCCGCGCCGAGGTCGGCGTCCCCGGCAGCCAGGCGTGCGCGCAGCAGAGACTGGTGCTCCCAGGTCTCGGCCCAGCGCTCCCAGTAGGCCGTGTACGAGTCGAGTGAGCGTGCGATCGGGCCCTTCCTGCCCTCGGGGCGCAGGTCGAGGTCGATCTCGAACGAGGGCAGGTCGAGGGACGATCGTCCCATCGCCGCGACCAGGGCCTCGGCCACCCGGGCGGCGGGTTCGTCGGCCCCGGTCCCTCCCGACCGGAACACGATGAGGGCGTCGAGGTCGCTGGCGTAGTTCAGCTCCCGCCCACCCCATTTGCCCATCGCGATCACGGCCATTGGCGGCGTGTCACTCCGAGCTGCCATCGCCTGGTCGAGTGCGGTGGCGACGACCGCGTCGGCGGCATCGGCGAGGCGATTTCCCACGTCCCGAGCATTCGCGAATCCGGCGACATCCGCCGCCGAGATCTCCAGCAGATGCTCCGCCTCGAACCGATGCAGCGTCTCGGCACGCGCCGCCTCGTCGTCCCGCACCGCGACGCGCCCCAGGGCCTCGTCGGTGAGTGCCGCGGCGTCGACCGGTGATCCGAGCGCGGAGTCGTCGCCGATTCGACCGAGGGTGGCGGGGAGCCGGTCGATCAGCCGCCCGGCGAGGCGCGAGGTGCCCAACAGGAGGCAGAGCCGCTCGGCCGTGGCCGGATTGTCGCGAAGCACCGGGATGACACTGTCGTGGCCCGCCGCGGTCGTCACGAGGAGCCGCAGCTGTGCCAGGCCGAGGTCGGGCTCGGGCGACTCGGAAAGCCACTTCATCATCAGCGGCAACAGCTGCTGCATGAGCCGGCTGCGGCGTGAGAGGCCTGCGGTGAGATCGATGAGTGCGGCTCGGGTGGCCTCGGAGTCGGTGAACCCGAAGGCGGCGGCCTGCCGGTCGGCGCGGGGGTCGGTGCCCGCGGCGGCGAATGACTCGAGCAGAGGCCGGTAGAAGAGGCGCTCGTGAATCGTGCGGACCAGGGATCGTCTCTCGACGAGGGTGCGCTCGAAGCGGTCCAGGGCGGTGGCCTCTGCGTCGTCGCGGAGGCCGAGCGCCTTCGCGACCCGTTCCCGCCCGCCCGGGTCGTCGGGGAGTGTGTGCGTCTGGCGCAGGTCGTAGAGCTGGAGGCGGTGCTCGACATCCCGGAGCCACCGGTATGCCTCCGCGAGCCCTCGCGCATCATCCTCGCGGACATATCCGCCCTCGCCGAGCCTGGCCAGCGCCTCGAGCGTGTTGCCGGTGCGCAGGGCGTCGTCGGCCCGGCCATGGACCAGCTGGAGGAGCTGGATGGCAAACTCCGCATCGCGGATGCCGCCGATGCCACGCTTCACCTCGTCGCCGGCACCTGCCGCCTCCTCGGCCCTCGCTTTCATCGCCCTGATGTCGCGGACCGCATCGGCACCGAGCGTGTCGGGGAACACGAAGGGGTCGACGGCCTCCATGAACTCCGATCCGAGGTTGGGGTCGCCGGCGACCGACCGCGCCTTGAGCATCGCTTGGAACTCCCAGGTCTCCGCCCAGCGCTCCCAGTAGGCGCGAAACGACTCGACAGATCGCGACATTGGGCCGGACCGGCCCTCCGGGCGGAGGTCTGCATCCACCCGGAAGGCGATGCCACCACCCTCCCGCCTGGAGAGCAGATCCATGAACGCCGTCGCCGTCCTGATCGCCTCGGCTTCTTCGCCGTCATGGACGAACAGAAGGTCGATGTCGGACGCATAGTTGAGCTCGCCGCCACCCCACTTGCCGAGCGCGATGACGGCGAGGCGCGTGGAGGGCCCGGGATCCGCCGCAGCGAGGGCCGATCTTGCTGCGGCGTCGGCGAGGTCGCTGAGCGAGGCGCCCACCGCCGGCATGTCGATCTTCCCGGTGAGGTCGAGTGCGGCGATCGCGAGCATCTGCCGGGCCACCGCTCGGCGCAGCTCGCCGATCCCGGCCGGGTGTCCGAGATCCACGGTGGAGACGGTCTGGCGCTCCAGGACGCGGATTGCATCGTCGCCCAGCGACGCGGCGATCGCGGGGAGTGCCCGGGACGCGCCGCAGACCGCGACCAGGGCATCGGCGAGGTCGGCGCGACCGCGGAGGGCGGGCACCGCCTCGATCAGCGAGGCCAGCCGGGCGGCCGCGGCGTCTGGCTCCGGGCCGGCACGCAGAGCGCGCACAGCGTCGTCTCCGAGGGCCTCCACGACGATATCCCAGACTGTCATTTCGAACGAGGGTACGACCGGCAGGTGGGGTGATGCCGCGGTTTCGCGGGCCGGCATGTAGGGTCGCGGGCATGCGGGTTCTCATCGACGGACGGCCCGTCACCGAGGCAGACGCCTTCATATCCGTCTTCGACTGGGGCCTCGTCAGGGGCTTCGGGGTGTTCGAGGTGATCAAGGTCTACGGCAGTTCTCCGTTCCGGCTCGACGCCCACCTCGACCGATTGGAGCGAAGCGCTGCTGCGCTCGGGGTGAAGACACCCGGAATGGACGAGATCGAGCGCTGGATCGGGACGGTCGCCGAAACGAACGAGGGCGGGCACATCCGAGTCATCCTCACCGGGGGTGGCCGTGACCCGCTCGTGGAGACACCGCCCCGGTCGATCGTCATGTGGGAGCCCACACCGGACGTCCCCCAGAGGCTGAAGGTGATCCCGATGGCGGCTCCGTGGCACCCGGAAACCGATGCCGGCGGGTTTCCCGGCGTCAAATGGACCTCGTACGCGCCCAACATGGCGGCCACCGACAAGGCTCGTCGCGCCGGGTTCGACGAGGCGTTGCTGATCGGTGTCGACGGGATGGTCCTCGAGGGCCCGACCTTCACGGTCGGCTGGGTTCACAACGGGAATATCGAGACCCCGTCGCTGGACTGCGGGATCCTCCCTTCGATCACCCGGGATGTCATGATCGAGTGTGCCGAGCGGCTCGGCATCCCGGTGAAGCAGGGTCGGTTCCCGCTCGACCGCCTCCTCGAGGCCGACGAGGCATTCGCCATGTCGACCCTCAAGGAACTGTCCCCGATCGCACAGGTCGCCGATCATGAGATCCCCGTCGGCCCGGTGACCCGGAAACTCGCCGGCTGTTTCAGGGAGATCGTGGAGTCCGAGACGGGCTGAATCCGTTGCTCGTCGCCCGTGACTCTTCAGCCCCCTGCCCTCGCGGTCGGCTGTCACCTCCTGGCGGATGCGTCTCGCGAACCCCATAGACTGACGCTTCCGGCCCGACCTTGGGAGTCCGACTTTGGAAGTGAAGGCGCGTTCGGTGCTGGCCAATCCCGGCCCTGCGGAACTCCGCGCGTTGACCGATGCACAACCGACGAGCCACCTCACAGAGTTCGGCAACCTCGATGTCATCACCCGGGTCACCGCCCGCTCGAAGCAGTCCACATTCATCGTGACCGACGATCCTTCGGAGCACACCGATCCGACGATCACCCGCGCCGCCTTCGACGATCTGGCACGGCGCCAGGACGAGCATCTCGCCGGCAAGGATGTCGTGACGATCGACGGGTACATCGGCGACCACGGCGACGCCCGGATGCGGGCACGGTTGGTGATCGAGAAGGAGTTCGCCAACATCGCCGCCAAGCAGCGGATCCTCTACTTCCCTGCCGATGACGAAGCCGAGCCCGAACTTCGCGTCATCTACACGCCATCGCTGCAGGCGCCGGGGTACCCGGACGACCGGGTCATCGCAGTCGATCTCGAGGCCGGTGTGACCCGGGTGCTCAACGCCGACTACTTCGGTGAGTCGAAGATGGGCGGGCTCCGGATGTGGGACGCCGCCATGTACCGGCGCGGGGGGCTCGCCCTGCACAGTGGGCTCAAGGTCCTCGACGGCGAAGGGGGCCGCAGGGTGGGTCTCGTGGTCGGGCTGTCCGGGACGGGGAAGACGACGACCACCTTCTCACAGACCGGGGGTGGCGCACCGGTACAGGACGACTTCGTGGCGCTCTTCCCCGGCGCAAAGGTGTACGGGACGGAGAACGGCACGTTCGCAAAGGTCTACGGCCTCACCCCGGAGTCGGAGCCCGCCGTGTGGCATGGCGCCACCCAACCCGGCTCGTACCTGGAGAACGTCGCCGTCGACTCCGAGGGCCGGGTGGACTTCCACGACCGGTCGCACACCGAGAACAGCAGGGCCGTCATAGCCGCCGACGACATTCCCGGCTTCCTCGCGCCCGCGAATGTCGACACGGCCGACTTCATGCTTCTCCTGAACCGCAACGACAGCACCATTCCGGCCGTGGCCCGGCTCACCAGGGACCAGGCGGCTGCGTACTTCATGCTGGGTGAGACCCAGGGCACGAGCGCCGGCGGCAAGGCCGAGGCGGGCAAGTTTCTTCGCGTCCCCGGCACGAACCCGTTCTTCGCGTATCGGCACGAGTGGCAGGCCAACCGCTTGCGGGAGATCCTCGACACCTGCGACCTCTCGGTCTACGTCCTCAACACCGGGCGGGTGGGAGGGCCGGGTGACGGCTCCCACAAGATCACCCCCGAGATGTCGGCGAGGATCGTCGCGGCGATTGCGGCCGGCGTGATCGAGTGGGAGCACGATCCGGATTTCGGCTACGAGGTGGCGACGTCGGTGCCGGGCATCGAGGAACCGGGCGTTCTTCGGCCCCGCATCCTGTATGAGAACCAGAACCGGACGACCGAGTATGACGCCCTGGTGACGGCCCTGCATGCCGATCGCCGCGCGCACATGGCGGCGTACCCGGATCTCCGCCAGGAGATCGCCGACCAGGTGTGAGCGTTCTCGCCGCTGTCGGGGCCATCGACGACCTGTACCGGCGGTCGGTGGAGGCTCCGGCGTCCATCGACGACGCCGCACTGCAGGAATGGCTCGGCGGGGTGTCAGAGACGCTCGGACCGGTCGTGACAAAGGACGACGGGAAGGTGTTGCGCCGCGTGGTCCGGTCGGCCCGCAAGCTCTCCACGTATTGGTCGTCCAGGGAGCGCGCGCTGCCCGACTGGCGCAATGGTGTGGACGAGGCCCTGGGCGCCCGCGCCTGGGAGGCCCAGCTGGAGCTCGTGATGAACGCGCTCCGTCGCGACCCCGACCCCGGGCTCTTCGACGAGGCCAAGGCGCGGTTCCGTGCGGCCCGCTTCGAAGAATGGATGGAGGGTGTCTCCTACGAGGAGTGGCTGGAGAGCGACTGACCGCCCCTCGCCGGCGGTCGTCACCGGTTCCCCGTCACCCGTTGCCGGTAAGAAGCGCACTCGGGGGAACGGGCAACGGGCAACGATTCAGCTGAGGCGATGCGGGTCGAGCATCTACAGCAGCGCCTGCGCGATGGCCAGGAACCCTCCGAAGCCGACCAGGTCGGTGATCATCGTCAGGAAGATGTTCGAGGCGAGAGCCGGGTCCTGGCCGAGGCGCTCCAGCAGCAGCGGTATCCCGCTTCCGGCGATGCTGGCGATGAAGAGATTCACCTGGGCGGCGAGGCCCAGCACCAGGGCGATCCCCAAGTCGCCCGTGAACACGAGCCCGATGGCTCCGGCGAGGATGGCCACGGCGACGCCGTTCACGAGCCCGATGAGCATGTTGCGCTTCATCACCTTGCGCGCCAGTTGGACCGGGATGCCTTCCACCGCCATGGCCCGGATGACCACCGCCTGGCTCTGGGCCCCGGCGTTTCCGCCCACCGATGCCACCACGGGCATGTAGGCCGCCAGGACGGCGAACTGCTCGATGATCGACTCGAACCGAGTGATGACGAGAGTCACCAGCAATGCGGTCGCCAGGTTCACCGCGATCCAGGGAAGCCGGTGCCGTACCGACGTGAAGAGCGGCGTATAGATGGTCTCCTCGACGCCGGCGCCGACCATGGCAGCGATGTCCTCGGTCGCCTCGAGCTGCACCGCTTCGATCACGTCGTCGACCGTCACGAGTCCGATCAGGACCCCCCGGTGATCCACGACGGGCATGGCGAGCAGGGTGTAGCGACGGATGAGCTCTGCGACGGCCTCCCGGTCTGCCTCGGGACGAACCGCCACCGGATTGGTGATCATCACCTCGTCGAGTGGGGTCATCGGCCTGGCGAACACCAGCTCCCGGAACGACACGACGCCGACCAGGCGCCCTCCCTCGTCGACGACATAGACGTAATTGAGGTCCTCGATGGTCTCGTGGAGGCGGCGCAGCGCCTCGATCGCCTCGCCGGTGGAGATGCCCACCGGCAGCGATGCTGGATCGGTGGCCATCAACCCGCCAGCGGAGTCGGGCGCGTACTTGAGCAGGTCGAGGATGTCGTCGACGTGCTCGTCCGGCAGCTCCTCGAAGATCGCGGTCCTCGCCTCGGCTTCGAGGTGCTCGACGATGTCGGCGGCCTCGTGAGCGGCGAGCTCGGCGACGACGCCGGCGGCGTCGGCCGGGGGAAGTTCTTCGAGGACGTCGGCGGCAGCCTCGTTGCGCATCTCCTCCAGGACGTCGGCAGCCTCTGTCGGCGCCAGGTCGGAGATCAGCTCGGCCGCAGCCTCCTCGTCGATCGCCTCGAGGATGTCCGCGGCGTCGTGTGGATCTGCTTCGGCGAGAGATGCCCATTCCTCTTCGTGGGCGTCGAGGTACTGCTCCGCCGCGCGCGGCCGCCGCCGCGCCAGATCGCGCAGGGCGAGGGCGAGGTCCCGGGGGCGGCGGAGACGGAGCTTCATGGGGGCCGAGTGTACGAGGAGCCCCCAGCGTCCAGTCTCCAGCCGCCAGCAGAGAGTCGACGTCGGACTCTGCCCGGGTGTGGACGGGGGACGGCTACGGCGGGCGATGTCCGCCCGGGTGAAGGAATCGGCCCGGGGTCGTTGCCGACCCCGGGCCGATCCGGTGGGTGGCAGGCCCTCGAGGGGGGCACGAGGACCTGCGGGGTGGGTGCCATAGGCACCGAGGGCGGGAGACTAGCGACGGTCGAGTGTTGGGCAATTCGAGCCCTGCTGGCCAGACCCGGGCGGGGCCCCATCCCCGCCCTCCTCCAGAGCATGGGGCCCCTGCCCCGTGCCTGGCCGTGTTGGACAGACTCCGGTCCCCCTCTTGCGGGAGGCGGGAGGGCCTCGTCAGCTGCTCGCTGCCTTGGGCTCTCTGGGCAGGTCCAGGACCCTTTCACCGATGATGTTGCGCATGATCTCGTCCGATCCGCCGGCGATCTTGATGCCGGGGTAGCCCAGGAAGGCGAGGGCCCAGGTTCCGCCGGCCAGGGCGTCATCACCGGCAAGCATCCCGCGGGGGCCCTGGAGCTCGAGTGCGAGGTTGGCGAGTCGATCGAGGAGTGTGGTGAGGACGAGCTTCGCCGCTGAGCCCTCCGCCGTGGGGATCTCGCCATCCGCCAGTCTGGAGATGATGCGGCCGGCGTGGAACTGGAGGACCTTGGAGCGGATGATGATGTCGGTGAGCCGGTCCCGGGTGACGGCGTCGAGCGGATCCCGCCCCGACGCCTTGGCCGATTCCTCCACCAGACGACTCAGGGCATCGTTGCCCGATGCTCCTGCCAGGCCGCCCAGTGCTCCTATCGAGGTGCGTTCGTTCATCAGAGTCGTGAGCGCCACCGCCCACCCCATGCCGATCCCCCCGACGATGTCGTCGTTGGACACCCGGGCGTCCGAGAGGTAGACCTCGTTGAAGTTGCTGCCGCCGGTCATCTGGCGAAGCGGACGCACCTCGATCCCCGGCTGCTCCATGTCGATCCCGAAGTAGGTGAGACCGTCGTGCTTCGATGCATCAGGGTCGGTGCGGGCCAGGAGCATGCCCCACTTCGAGTAGTGGGCCCCGCTGGTCCACACCTTCTGCCCGTTGACGATCCACTCCTCGCCGTCCCTGGTCGCTCGAGTCTGTACCGAGGCGACGTCGCTGCCGGCGTTCGGCTCGGAGAACCACTGGCACCAGATCTCCTCACCGCGCAGCATCGGGGGCAGCCAGCGGTCCTTCTGCTCGAGGGTTCCCCAGGAGAGGATCGTCGGGCCGGCCATCCCGATCCCGATACCGAAGATGTCCGTGGGCAGGTCGTAGATCGCCGCCTCCTGGGTCCAGACGATCTGATGGATAGGGCCGAGTCCGCGGCCTCCGTACTCCTCCGGCCACGTCAGACCCGCCCAGCCCGCGTCGGCGAGGCGTGCCTGCCATTCCCGGGCGCGGGCCACGTAGGCGTCCTCGTCGGGGCGCTCCACGAAGATCGCCGCTGGATTGTCGTCACCGCTTCGACGCGGGACGTTGGCCTCCAGCCACGCCCGGGCCTCTGATCGAAAGGCTTCTATGTCCATCGCGGACAGCAGGTTAGGGACGCGGTCTGGACGATCGGTAGGGGCGTTGGTCGGCAGGACTTAGCCAGGTCAGATCCCGAGAAGAGACGCCGTTCGACGGCCCCGGATGTGGTGTGGCTCGCCACGTCGACACACCTCCGCAGCGAGAAGCATCCTGCGCCGAGCGGGTACGCGGACAGGGGCGAAGGCCTCCGTGCACCGGGTCGGGAGCAGCGCGTGCCGGATCGAGCGGATCCGGCCCTCTCGTACACTCACACCCCCATGACCACCACGGAGCCGCGTCTCACCTCGTACTCACACGGCGCAGGGTGCGCGTGCAAGCTGGCCCCCTACGAACTCGCGGAGATCCTCGGCGGCTTGGACGACGCGGTCCCCGTCACGGCTCCTGATCTGATCGTCGGGATCGAGTCGTCGGACGACGCCGGGGTCTACCGGCTGCGCGACGACCTCGCGATCGTGCAGACGGTCGACTTCTTCACCCCGATCGTCGATGAACCGGAGGACTGGGGGCGGATCACGGCGGCGAACGCTCTGTCCGACATCTACGCGATGGGCGCGACGCCCTTGACCGTTCTCCAGATCGTCGCCTGGCCCAGAGACTCGCTGCCGTTCAGTCTCCTGAGCCGAGTGATCGGGGGCGCCGGCGAGGTCCTCCGGGGCGCCGGTGTCACGATCGTCGGCGGGCACTCGGTCGACGATCCCGAACCGAAGTATGGAATGGCGGTCACCGGGGTGGTCGACCCGGGCCGAATCCTGCGGAACCGTGGTGCCCGGGACGGGGACGCCATCGTGGTGACGAAGCCGATCGGCACCGGACTGGTGTCGACGGCCATCAAGCGCGGCATCGTCGACGCCGGCGATCGTGACGCCGCTGTGCGCTCGATGGTCCGCCTGAACGACGCCGCCGGGGCGGCTGCGGTGGAGGCCGGCGCGTCGGCCGCCACCGACGTCACCGGGTTCGGCCTCCTGGGGCACCTCGGCGAGATGCTCGGCGAGGTGGGCGCTCGGATCGAGGCGTCGACGGTCCCCCTCCTGCCCGGTGCCCGCGGTCTCGCCGACGAGGGCGTAGTGCCTGGGGGCACCCGTCGCAACCTCCGCCATGCCGAGTCGTTCACCGACTTCGGAGACGCCGACGAGAGCACCCGGATCCTCCTTGCCGACGCTCAGACGAGTGGAGGCCTCCTGGTGGCATTGCCGCCCGACAGCGTCGATCAATTCGTCACTTCGTCTGGTGCCGAGGCGTGGATGATCGGCAGGTTCACCTCGGAGCATCCCGGCAGGGTCGAGGTCGTGGCGTGAGCGACGATCGCCTCGACCTGATCGCCTCGGCCCTGTCCATAGGACGCCTCAAACGACACATCTTCCTCTGTGCCGATCAGACCACTCCGAAGTGTGCCCCGAGAGAGGAGACCGCCCGGGTGTGGGCCCATCTGAAGCGACGCCTGTCGGAGACAGGTCTCGCATCTCCGGCGCCTGCGTGGCGCGGTGACCTGGCCGCTGACCCTCCGCCGACGCCGACGGGCACCGGGACGGTCCTGCGCAGCAAGGTCGACTGCCTGCGGATCTGTGAGGAGGGGCCGATCGCGGTCGTGTACCCGGACGGAACGTGGTACCGCGGGGTGACCGAAGCGGTCCTCGACAGGATCATCGACGAGCACCTGATCGGCGGGACCCCGGTGGTGGAGCATGTCTTCGCGGTCGACGACCTCTCGGGTTAGTGCTTCCAGCGGCGATATAGGCTTCCGCTCGTGAAGAAGCGATCCATGTTGAAGGCGGCGGTCGCGGGATGGGCACTCTGGCGGCTGTTGGGCCCCGAGGCCGGACCGCGTCATCGGGGGATCCAGTCGCGGCCGGAAGGACCCACCGGTCGCACCATCGTGGCGGGCCGGCACGAGTTCTTCGTACGCGAGGCAGGCCCGGCCGATGGCCCTCCGATCGTGCTCCTCCACGGATGGCTCTACGACGGGTTCTTCACGTGGCACAAGGTGATTCCTGCGCTCGCCGAGCGGCATCGCGTCATCGCCCTCGACCTGAGAAACCATGGAAAGTCGGACCGGATCCGGGGCCGTTTCGAGATCGCCGACGTCGCCGACGACATCGCCCGTTTGTTCGATGTGCTCGAGATAGCCGGCGTACCCGTCGTCGGCTTCTCGATGGGAGGCATGGCCCTGCAGGAGTTCGCAGTGAGGCACCCGGGTCGGGCCTCACATGTGATCCTCGGCGGAACCGCCGCCCATCCGGTCGATCGGCCCCGCACGCTCACGGTTCCGCTCTTCGTCATTGGCAGGGCCCTGGCCCGGCTCGACCGGTTCATGCTGCCGCGGATCGCCCACACCTACTTGATGCGAACCGGCGCCTTTCCTCCTGAGCACAGCGCCTGGCTGTGGCAGAACATGCTGGACCGCGACACCGACCTCTACTACGAGGGCGGTTTCGCCATCCTCAGGTTCGATGCCCGGGACCGGGTGGGTGACATCTCGGCCCCCACACTCTTCATCATCCCGACCGACGACCAGTTGATCGAGGCTCGCCTCCAGTACGACACCGCGTCGCTGATCCCATCCGCGACGGTGCTGGAGCTGGCGGGCGCCAGGCACGAAGCAGTGATCACCCACGGCGACGAGATCGCCAAGGCAATCCTCGGGTTCGTGGAGTAGCGGTCAGACGGCGTCGAGCTGCAGCCAGATCGCGTTCGAGACGATCGCGACCCGCCCGTCCGACGTGAGGGCCGACCCATGGGCCGGCCCTCACATATCGTCGGTTCGTTCGGTCAGTCCTGCTGAGAGTGCTGGATCTGGCGGGCGATGAGCACCCCCACCGCCACGATGATCAGCAGCATGAGGATCTTCTTCATGGCTCCTTCTCGTCCCGTCGACTGGTGGCAATCGTACTTCCGGGGTGGTGCTGTGCCGAGGGGTCGATGGCCGATCCGGGGCGGACAACCGGTCACCTGGGGCGATGGCCTGATCGGCGACGCTGCTGAGTACCCTCGGGTCGCCCATGAACGACCGCCGCTTCACCCGCTTCGCAGTCGTAACCCTCCTGTACAACCTCGGGGTCGTCCTGTACGGCGCAGTCGTGCGCGCCACCGGATCGGGCGCCGGCTGTGGATCACACTGGCCCACCTGTGGCGGGGACATCGTGCCCTTTTCGGGCTCGGCTGAGCGCTTCATCGAGTTCGGTCACCGTGCGTCGAGCGGGGTGGCCCTTCTCCTGGTGGCGATCCTCGTCGTCTGGGCGGTGCGGACGCGGATGACCGGCGACCCGGTGCGATGGGCAGCCATCGCGTCCGGGATCCTGATCGTCAACGAGGCACTGATCGGTGCGGCATTGGTCCTGTTCGAATGGGTTGCGGATGATGCCTCGGTCGGCCGCGCCGTGTCGATCACCGTCCACCTCGTCAACACCTTCCTCCTGCTGGCTGCGTTGACCCTGACGGCGTGGTGGTCGTCAGGCCGACGCGTGCCTGCGGGCTGGGCAGAGAGCCTCACCCGGCGGCACGTCGTGCTCGGGGCTGCCGGCCTGATCCTTGTGGGAGCCGCCGGCGCCATCACCGCACTGGGCGACACACTGTTCCCGCCGGACGAGACGATCGGTGCGGGCAATTTCCTCGTGGGATTGCGCTGGATCCATCCGATCCTGGCCGTGGGTGTGGCCGCATACCTCTTGTACCTGTCGCGGGTCCTGGCGGTGCCCGGATGGATGCGGTCGGCGCTTGCGTCACTGGTCGTCATCCAGATCGCCGCCGGGCTCATCAATGTCGCCCTGGCGGCGCCGGTGTGGATGCAGGTCTTCCATCTGCTGCTTGCCGACGGCATTTGGATCCTGTTCGTGGTCACCGCCAGCGAGGCACTTGCGCTCCGGCCGGAGGTGGTGCCGGCATGAGTGTCGCCGCCCGCCGGCTTTCCGCCTACGTCGGGCTCATCAAGCCCCGGATCATCGAGCTCCTGCTGATCACCACCGTGCCCGCCATGGTGCTGGCCGCGGACGGCTGGCCCGGCTGGGGTCTGGTCGGGGCCACCATGCTGGGCGGTGTGCTCTCCGCCGGCGGGGCCAACGCCGTGAACAACTTCGTCGACCGCGACATCGACGTGCACATGGAGCGCACCCGTCATCGCTCACTCCCCACCAACGCGGTCGGCTCCGGCGAGGCGCTGGCCCTCGGCGTGGTCCTCGGGGTGGCCGGATTCTTCTGGCTGTGGGCCACCACCACGCTTCTCGCCGGGATCCTGGCATCGGCGGCGTTCGGCTTCTACGTGTTCGTGTACACGCTGCTGCTGAAACGCACCACGCCGCAGAACATCGTCATCGGTGGCGCCGCAGGAGCCGTGCCGGCACTCGTGGGCTGGGCTGCCGTCACGGGGACCGTCGGGCTGCCGGCGTGGCTCCTCTTCGCAATCGTGTTCTTCTGGACGCCGCCACACTTCTGGGCCCTGGCCCTGCGATTCGAGGCGGATTACGCCCGCGCCGGCGTCCCGATGCTCCCCGTGGTGAGGGGAGAGCGGGAGACCACGCTTCAGATAGCCCTCTACGCGGCGGTGGTGGCGGCGGTGTCGCTGTTGCTCCAGCCGGCAGCTTCCCTCGGGGCGATCTACCTGGTGCCCGCCATCGCCCTCGGTGCGGGATTCATCGGCATGGCATTGCTCCTGATCCGGGACCGTGGCAGGGCGATGCAGGTGTTCCGCTACTCGAACATCTACCTGGCCCTGCTGTTCGCGGCAGCGATGCTGGATGTTCTGGCGTAGGCCTCGCTGACGTTCGGTCCGTCTTTCCTGGGTACCCTGCCGCTCGTGCCGACCGCCTCCATCTCCTACCCGCCGATACCGATCTTCGAGGTCGGGCCCCTCCGACTGTCCCTCCATGGACTGATGGCAGGCGTGGGGTTCATCGTCGGGGCGGTCCTGATGCTGCGTGAGGCCAGGCGGCGCGGGTTCGATGAGGCAAAGATCTCGTCGGTCCTCACCTGGGCGCTGATCGGCTCGATACTGGGTGCGCGCCTCTTCACCGTCCCCGCCCACCTCGACGAGGGCCTCATCGAGGCACTCCAGCCCTTCAAGAGTTTCTCGATCATGGGCGGGTTCGCCGGCGGGATCATCGTCGGTGGCATCAGGATGCGCATGCTCGGCCTCGATGTGCTCGCCCACATGGACATGGCTTCGTTCGGGCTCGCCATCGGGACCGTGGTGGGGCGGATCGGAGATCTCTTCATCGTGGAGCACCTCGGGGGACGTACCGACTTCTTCCTCGGCTACGAGTTGAAGCCGGGATACGACGTCGCCCCGCAGCACGATGCGCTCGAGAGACTGTGCGAGGTGCAGGGACAGTGCGGGCCCTACCACCACGCCGGGCTGTACGACCTGCTCGGCGCCGGCGTGCTGCTCGGGCTCCTGTACCTGGTGTCCCGCAACTGGAGCAGGATCCGATACGGGGCTCTGATCTTCATGTGGTCGGCCTGGTACGGGTTCCAGCGCTTCCTGATCGACTTCACCCGCAACACCGACCTGCCCAACGCCGACGCCACCGCAGGCCCCTTCACCTGGAATCAGTGGACGGGCCTGACGGTCGGGGTGCTATCGACCGCAATCCTGCTGTGGATCACGGTGAGGCGGAAGACCCCGGTGGTGTCCGAGGAGGAGGACGCGGCCCGCGGCGCCGTCGTTGCGCCGGCAGCGGACTGACGTGGACACGGCGCCGATCCGACCCGATGAACGGTTCGATGAGGCACGGGTCGCCGACTATCTGAGGGCCCATCTGCCCGAACTGGTCGGTGACGGCGAGATCGACTTCGAGCAATTCCCCGGGGGAAAGGCGAATCTGACCTACCTGGCACGCTGTGGGGACACCGAGCTGGTGTTGCGCCGTCCTCCGCTCGGGCCCGTCGCCCCCGGTGCGCACGACATGGCGAGGGAGCATCGGGTGCTCGCGGTCCTCCACGAGGCCTACCCGAAGGCACCCCGCGCCTATCTGTTCTGCGAGGACCCGGAGGTGATGGGCAAGCAGTTCTTCGTCATGGAGCGTCGTCACGGTCATGTGGTGAGGGATGCCTGGCCCGAGGAGATCGGGGCGGATGACGACTTCCGGCGCGCGGTGGGCGAGAACCTGGTCGACGCCCTGGCAGAGCTTCACCTGGTGGATCACGTTGCGCTGGGCCTCGGCGACCTGGGCAGGCCCGATGGCTTCGTGGAGCGCCAGGTGGCTGGATGGACGGACCGCTGGCAGCGGGCCCGGGACGCCGACATTCCGGCGATGGACGAGGTTGCGCGGCGGCTGGCGGTCGGCGTCCCCGAGCCCCAGTCCGCGGCTCTCCTCCACAACGACTTCAAGCTCGACAACACGATGATCGACGAGGCGGGCTCGATCGTGGCGGTCTTCGATTGGGACATGTCGACGACAGGAGACCCGCTCGTCGACCTGGGCACCACGCTCGCATACTGGTCGGGGGGCGGCTTGGCCTCATTCGCCGCTGCTGACTCGGTCGTCCTCGGCGACGTGTTCGGGCCGGAGGACATCGCTCAGCGGTATGCCGCCGCGACCGGTTTCGATCTCGACGGGATCGACTGGTATCGCTCCCTGGGCCTATTCCGCATAGCGGTGATCGTCCAGCAGATCTACATCAGGTGGGTGAGAGGTCAGACCAGAGATGAACGCTTCGCCGGCCTTGGTGCGCTCGTGCCGCCGATGGCTGAGGCTGCGCTCGACCTGCTCCAGCCTCAGTCGAGGTAGGCGTCCAGGAGCGCCGCAACCGAGTTCGAGACCGCGGCCGATCCGCCGAACACCACGATGCGGGTTGGCTGGAGCCTGGCGAGTTCGTCCGCCACGACGCTCGGGATCGAGTCGGTCGTGACGAGCAGGAGCGGTCCCGGGTCCAGCGCCGAGCTCGGCCCGCCGGCGAGGGCATCGGGAAAGTTGGTGCCGACCGCGATGTACACGGTGCCGCCGGCGTCGGGGAACGAGGCTGCGGACACCGCCGCCGACGTCGAGTAGCGATCGCTCCCGGAGATTCGTTGGATATCGGGCGCCAGCGCGGCGAGTGCATCCAAGACGCTGGTGGAAATCGCCGTCGTGCTTCCAACAAGGACGATCCTCTCGGGGGCGAGGCGTTCGAGCTCGTCGGCGACTGCATCCGGGACCTGATCGCTGCGGACGAGCAGCAAGGGGCTGTCGTCTCGCGCGGCCGTCGAGGCGGTTATCAGGGCGTCCGGGAAGTCCTCGCCGGATGCGACGTATGCGGTCCCGACCCCGGGACTGAACGCTCCCGCCGACACGGCTGCGGATGTCTCGTAGCGAGTGGGACCGTAGCGACGTTCGATGCCGACTCCCGGCACGATCGCACCGACCGCGTCGAGAATCGCATCCGGGATGGCGACCGGGCCTCCGAGCACCACGACGAGGCCGGGGTCGAGGCGCCTGAGTTCGCCTTCCGTCTCGGGCGGGATCACGGTCGGCTGGACGAGCAACACCGGTGCGTCCTGATGGGCGGCCGCAGGACCGCCGGCCAGAGCGTCGGGATGGTTGACGCCGGTGGCGAGGTACACGACGGCTGAGCCGTTGGGATGATTCGCCTTCGAGATCTGGGCTGCGGTGCCATACCGGTTCTCGCCCCACAGCCTCTCGATTCGGTACTGCCCGTTGATGAGCGACTGATACGGGTTGACGATGATGTCCTCCGGATCGCGCAGCTCGTAGTGCAGGTGAGGGGAGGTCCCTTCTGCGTTGCCGGAGTCGCCCACCCAGCCGATCAGCTGGCCGGCATCGACGTGGACGCCGGGTTCGATTCCCGGCGCGATTCCCCAGCCCTGCCCGTCATCGGTGCCCGGGGTGTCGTTGTTCAGGTGGATGTACCACGACTCCCAACCGTCGTCGTGGTCGATTGTGATCGAGCAGCATCGGGAGTCGGGAGGCCCCGAGGGAACGCTTCGTGACCAATTGACGTGCTTGATGGTTCCCGACGAGGTGGCATACACGGGCGTCATCTTGGGCGCCATGAGATCCTGGGCGTGGTGGATCTCGCCCGGATCGCAGCACCGTGCCGAGTAGAAGCTGTCCCAGAGGCTGATGTCCAGGCCCACGGGGAATGCGAGCGGGTAGTCGACCATTTCGCCGAACTCGTGCTCACTGCCGCTGCCGTAGGGGGGGCCGTGATGGGCGGCGGCGATCGGCGCGGATGTCAGGGCGATGCCCACCACGGCGGCAACGAAGGCTCGAGTGACTGCTGAATTCCGACGCATCGTGTCTGATCACCATCGGCGGACAGCGAGCTGAAACTTGAGGCCGGACCCTAGGTCCGATCACGAGCTAGTCCCGGGACTACCGGTCCATTCCGTGCATCTCGGACTTGGCCTCGCGCGTCATGAGCGCCTCGACCATGTCTGCGGGTCGGGCGCCCTCGTAGAGGACGCCGCCGACCGCGCGGGCGATCGGCATGTCGATGCCGTGGCGGGCCGCAAGCTCGAGGACCGCCTCTGCGGTCTTCACCCCTTCGGCGACCATCTGCATCTCGTCGACGATCTCGTCGAGTGAACGGCCCCTGCCGAGCTCGACTCCAACGGAGCGGTTCCGGCTCTGGTCGCTGAAGCACGTCGCCACGAGGTCACCCATGCCAGCCAGTCCGGCGAAGGTGAGTGGGCGCCCGCCCAGGGCGATCCCGAGCCGGGTCAACTCGGCGAGGGCCCGGGTCACCAGGGCCGCCTTCGAGTTGTCCCCGTACCCGAGCCCGTGGGCCATGCCGGCGGCGATGGCCATGACGTTCTTGAGGGCGCCCGCGGCCTCGCACCCGACGACGTCGGGGTTGGTGTAGACGCGAAAGGTGGGGCCCATGAGGAGGGACTGGATCCGAGCCCCGACGGCCTCGTCGGGCATGCCCACCACCGCCGCGGCGGGTTGCCCGGCGGCGATCTCGCGCGCCAGATTCGGCCCCGTGAGGACGCCCACAGATGATGGGTCGGCGTCGACGACCTCGAGCACCACCTCGGTCATTCTCCTCAGGGTCCCGGTCTCGATGCCCTTGGTGAGGCTCACGATCGGTATCCCGGCGGGCACGGCAGCGCCCATGAGGACCTCGCGGAATCCGTGGGAGGGGACGGCCATGATCAGCAGGTCGATGTCGCTGACGGCTCGCTCGAGGTCGGCCGTCGCCGTCAGCCCGTCGGGGAGGGCGGCGTCAGGGAGGTAGTCGGGATTGAAGCGCTCGCGTTGAATGCTTTCGGCGAGTTCGGGGCGGCGGGCCCACAGCACCGTCTCGCTGCTCGCTCCGGCCATGCGGGCCACGGCGGTTCCCCAGGATCCGGCCCCGATGACGGCGACTCGCATCCGCGCACCGTACCGATCCGCGATGGCACTCGCACGACAATCCTTGACCCCACGTTGTCGAACGGCGAGCCTGACGGCGTGCCGGAGCGCGGATCGCAGAGAACCTACGTCCTCGACACGTGCGTCCTGCTCGCCGATCCGGCCGCCCTCTTCCGATTCGACGAGCACCAGGTCGTTCTGCCTCTCGTCGTCGTCGAGGAGCTGGATCGCAAGAAGACGCTGATGGACGAGATCGGTTCGAACGCCCGCCGTGCCATCCGCCTCCTCGAAGAGCTGGGAGCCTCCGCCGACGGCGGTCTCTCCCGGCCCGTTCCGTTGCCGACGGGCGGGACCCTCCGCATCGAGCTGAACGGAATCAACTCCTCCCGGCTGCCCGAGGTCCTCGATCCCAAGACCCCCGACCACCGCATCCTGTCGACCTGCCTCGAGCTTCGAGACCTGGGTGAGCCCGCGGTGCTGGTGACGAAGGACGCCGCTCTTCGGATCAAGGGGGCGCAGCTCGACGTGCCGGTGCAGGACTACCGGGCCGACGTCGCCGTGGTCGACGACCACTACACCGGGGTCAGCGAGCTCGCCGTGGAGTCGGTCACCGTCGACCGCCTGTACGCCGACGGCAAGGTCCGTCTGGAGGCCGGCGGTTTGCTCCTCAACCAATTCGTCGTGCTGCGCGCCCCGGGGTCACAGTCGGCCGTCGGGCAGGTGGTCGAGTCGGAGCCCGGAGTCGTCGTGGTTCGGGTTCCCGGCAACCGCCGGGTCTTCGGCGTCGAGTCGAAGAACGTCCGTCAGGCCTTTGCCCTCGAGCTCCTCCTCGACCCCGAGATCCCCGCGGTGTCCCTCATGGGCCCACCCGGGACGGGGAAGACGTTCCTGGCCCTCGCCGCCGGCCTCGAGCAGGTGCTGGAGGCCGGGCGTTATCGCAAGGTGTCGGTGTACCGGCCCCTGATCGCGGTGGGCCGCCAGGAGGTCGGCTATCTGCCCGGCGACCTGGACGAGAAGCTCGCTCCCTGGATGGCGGCGGTCCACGACAACCTCTACGCGCTGTTCTCGGAGGGCGGTCCCACTGCAGCACGCGAGGCGCTGGAGGAGCTGGTCGACCGGGATGCCCTCGAGCTGGCGGCCATCACGTACCTCCGCGGCCGGTCGATCACCGGAGAGTTCGTGGTCATCGACGAGGCCCAGAATCTCGAGCTCTCGACACTCAAGGTGATCCTCACCCGGATCGGCCCCGACGCCAAGGTGGTCTTCTGCGGCGACTTCACCCAGATGGACAATCCCTACGTGTCCCCGTTCGGCGGGGCGGCGGCGATGATCGAGAAGATGAAGGGGAGCCCGCTGTTCGGCCATGTGACGCTGGAGCGAACGGTGCGCAGCCCGCTGGCGGAACTGGCGGCGTCCGTCCTGTAGCTCTCGCCCGTCGCTCGTCGCTCCGTCGGGCAACGAGCAACGGGCTACCTTGCGCCCATGACCGACCTGGGTGACCAGTTCGAGGGTGACAATCTGGCCGGCGATCCCCAGCGTCCCGGGATCGCCTGGCGAACGGCTCGGGCGGCGATGCGTCGCGTCGACGCGATGTTCAGCCGTAACGGTCCCGCCTTCAAGCAGCTTGCCGTGTCATGGTCGGCGAACGTCGCCGGCGACACCCTGGTCACGATCGCGCTGGCGCAGACGCTCTTCTTCGGGGTCCCATCTGCCGACGCTCGTGGCAACGTGGCCCTCTACCTGGCGATCACCCTTGCGCCGTTCGCAGTGATCGCTCCGGTCCTCGGAGGGATCTTCTCGAAGTTCCGGGGGGTGTACCGGGCTGCGCTGACACTCGCCTCGTCGCTGAGGACGCTGCTGGCGGTCGTGATGATGCTCGGCCTCACCACTCTCTGGCTCTACCCGCTGGCGTTCGGGATGCTCGTACTGTCCCGCCTGTTCGGGATCTCCAAGTCCAGCCTGCTGCCCGTGGCCCTTCCGGCGCCCGTGGCGCTGGTCAGCGCCAACGCCGTCCTCGCTCGGATCGGGATCCTCGCCGGTGCAGTCATCGCACCGCTCGGCGCCCTGGTGGTCCAGATCGATCCCGCCGTCGGCCTCGCGTTGTCGGCGATCTTCTTCGGAATATCGGCGTTCACCAGCCTCGGGCTGCCCAACCCCCGACGGCTCGAGGAGATGGAGGAAGACCCCGACGCCGACAGGTATCCGGTGCTGCCTCCGCGGAATCTCCGACTCGCCCGGCTGGCCACAGCGGGCGCCCGGCTCCTCAACGGCTTCCTGCTTCTGCTGCTCGCCTTCGAGCTGCGGGACGCCGACGCAGGCTTCCTCGACTTCGGAGCATTGATCGGCGCCGGAGGGGCGGGCTACGGCCTGGCATCGATCGTGAGCCCATGGCTCGAGCGCAGGTTGAGAGAGGAGCCGATGGTGGTCGCCGCCCTGGCGATCGAAGCGGCGGCCGCCTTCATCGCCGGGCAGTTCTTCGGGCTCGCCGCTGCGGCCGCACTGGCTGCTGCCGCCGGGCTGGCCTGGGGGACCGCGAAGTTCGCATTCGACGGCCTGCTTCAAGCGACCGTTCACCCCGACCGCCGGGGGAGCGCGTTCACCCGGTCCGAGACGCTGTTCCAGCTGGCCTGGGTGGTCGGTGCGATCCTGCCGGTGACCATCACCATCCCGGCTGAGTTGGGACTGGCGTCGGCCGGGATGTTCGCGCTGGCGGCGCAGACCGTGTTCGTCTCGAGCCTGCTCGTCGAGCGCCACGGCTGACGCCGAGGAGCCCCTGGCTTCAGGCGGCTGCGGACTCCCCGGCGCTTCCCGCCACGTCGACGCGGAAGCCCTTGAGCAGGGCGGTGACCGCGGCGGCCGCCGTCAGTCGCGGCGCAACGACGATGCCCACCGCAGCGGCGATGATGGCGTGGAGGAGCTTGGCCTCGACCAACGCGTGCCCGTCGGGCGCCTTGACCGTCACGACTCGCTCGGTGGCGGTTGCCAGGAGTTCAGAGAGTTGTTCGTTCATCGACGGGAAGCGTAACGGGCCGTGGTGACCGGGTGGCCGATCCCGGCACATTCGCTGCCTGTTGGTTCTGTCAGGACCGGAGGGCCGTCGCACGAGGCCGCTCCCTCGCCATTCCTCCTAGCCTCGTCCGGGTGCGCACCTTTGCCATCGCCGCGTACGGCTCCCCCCTTGTCGAGGTCGACGCACCCGATCCAGAGCCCGGGCCCGGCGAGCTCGTGGTCCGGGTCGACGCCGCCGGGATCTGTCGCTCGGACGTCCACTACCGCGCCGGGACGCGCCCCGTGCCGTCCCTTCCGCTCGTGCCGGGCCACGAGGTCGCGGGGACCGTCACGGCCGTGGGAGAGGCGGTGGAGAGCCCGTCGATCGGAGACCGGGTGTGCCTGCACTACCTGGTGAGCTGTGGCGTCTGCACCCAGTGCCGCCGGGGCGCCGAGCAGTTCTGCGAGGTGGGCGAGATGGTCGGCCTGGACCGCCAGGGCGGATACGCGGAGGCGATCGTCGTGCCGGCCCGCAACGCCCATCCCATCCCCGATGGCGTCGACACGACGGTCGCCGCCGTGATGATGTGCTCCACTGCGACATCGCTGCACGCACTGCGACGGGCAGGCGTCGCAGAGGGATCCCGCGTCGCCGTGTTCGGTGCAGGCGGGCTCGGGATGTCGGCGCTGCGACTGGCGCGCGTCCTGGGCGCCGTCGACGTGTTCGCCGTCGACATCAATCCGGTGAAACTGGGCATGGCCGCAGATCTCGGGGCGACGCCATTGGACGCGGACGGCGCCGTCGCCGCGCTGCGTGCCGGGGGCGGCGTCGACATCGCCCTCGAACTGGTTGGAAGCCCCGACGTGATGCGAGCCGCGCTCGACTCCCTGGCCGTGTCGGGCCGTGCCGTAGCCGTCGGCCTGACCCACCGGGAGATGAGCCTGAATCCCTATCGTGATCTCGTCACGCGGGAAGCCGAGATCGTCGGGTCGGCGGACCATCTCTCCTCCGAGATCGACGAGCTGCTGACGTGGGCCGCCGATGGGACCCTCGACCTGGACGGCGTGATCACGCGACGCATCCCCTTCGACCTCGATCAGGTCAACGCCGCCCTCGACCGCCTCGAGGAGTTCGGTGACGACGTGCGAGTGGCCATCGAGCCTTGACCCGTAGCCGTCTGCCGTCCGATGGGCGGTACCGTTTCCTGATGCTTCTTCCTGCGGATATTCGTGAGGCGATGATTGCCCATGCCATCGCGGAGTACCCGAATGAAGCATGCGGGCTGCTCGCTGTGGATGGAGACGGCTGTGTTCGCCGCGCCTACTGCCTCACCAATGTCGACGCGTCCCCTGTCGCGTTCACCGTCGATCCCGACGAGCACTTCGCCTCACTGACCGACGCCGAGGGGATGGGATGGTCCCTTGGCGGCTCGTTTCACTCCCACCCTCGCACCGAGGCGGTACCGTCACAGACCGACATTGTCCGAGCCCTCGAGCCTGATTGGGTGTATGCGGTCGTCGGACCGGTCGAGCCGGGACCGCCGGCCGTCCGAGCGTGGCGAATACGGAACGGTGTGGCGACCGAGCAAGAGATCCTGGATGGTGAGTCATGCCGCTGAGCTACGGTGAGATGGTCGCCCGGGCACGCGCGGAGATCGAGGAGGTCTCGGTCGACGACCTCGCCACCCGTGAGCCACGCCCGTTGCTCGTCGACATTCGTGAGGTGGGGGAGTTCGCCTCAGGCGTGATCCCCGGCGCCGTTCTGGTGCCTCGCGGCAACCTCGAGGGGGCAATCGCCCGGATTGCCCCCGACCTGGGGACGGAGATCGTCCTCTACTGCGCTGTTGGCAACCGGTCGGCTCTGGCTGCTCACTCCCTGCAGACGATGGGGTACGGCAACGTCTCATCGCTTGCCGGTGGCATTGTCCTGTGGAGGCGCTCGGGCCATCCCGTGGAGATCCCCGATGCACCGAGGGGATACGGGCAGGCCCGATACGCCCGCCACCATGTCCTTCGCGAGATCGGTGAGGTGGGCCAGCAGCGGCTTCTGGATGCGCGGGTGCTGCTCATCGGTGCCGGGGGCCTGGGTTCGCCGGTCGCCCTCTATCTCGCTGCCGCGGGTGTGGGCACCCTCGGCATCTCCGATCCGGATGTCGTCGACGTGACCAATCTCCAGCGGCAGGTGCTCCACGACGCGACGGCGCTCGGCACCCTCAAGGTCGATTCCGCTGCCGAACGAATCCGTCGGCTCAATGACGATGTGGAGGTGGTGCCGTTCGCCGAGCCGATTCAGGCCGACAACGCCCTCCGGCTCATGGCGGGATACGACGTCGTGGTGGACGGCGCCGACAACTTCCCGACCCGATACCTGCTCAACGACGCCTCACTGCATCTCGAGGTGCCCGTGGTGCATGGGTCGATATTCCGATGGGAAGGGCAGGCGACCGTCTTCGACCCCTACGAGGGACCGTGCTACCGGTGCCTGTTCCCGGAACCGCCCCCACCCGAACTGGCACCGAATTGCGCCGAGGCCGGAGTCCTCGGGGCGTTGCCTGGCGTGATCGGCTCGATACAGGCCGTGGAGACAGTCAAGCTGATCCTTGGCCTCGACAGGACTCTCAGGGGCCGTCTCCTGACATACGACGCACTGGCGCAGGAGTTCGGGGAGTTGCGGGTGGATCGGGATCCCGAATGCCCGGCGTGCTCGGACAAGTCGGCACCTCCTGCGCTGGTCGACTACGACGACGCCTGCCGTTACGCCGGTTCGACGTCCCGGTAGCGGCGTTCAGAGGCCGAGCGGCGTCTCCAGATCGACCTCGTTGGCCACCACTGCGGTGCGCCCGAGGGTGATCACGACGGTGCTGCCCAGGCGAGTGATCTCGTCCGAGACATCGAGGGGAAAGGGTGCCGCCGGGTACGAGGAGGATGGGGGCCTCCGTGGAATCCCGCTGCGGCGGCGCCGGCGAGGGCAGTGCGCTGGGGCGTCATCGGTCGGACGAGCCCACGATCCGGTACACCCGGTTGCCGGCGGTCACGTAGATCTCGCCGTCGTGGTCGATGCCGAAGGACCGCAGGGAGCCGAGGTTGGAGTCGTACTCCCGTGATTGGACCACCTCGCCATCCTCGACGCGGATGGCGACGATGTCTCCCCGGCAGTAGTCGGCGAACAGGTAGGCCCCCGCCAGTTCAGGAATGGCCTGGCCGCGATACACGTACCCCCCCGTGACCGAGCAGCGGCCGCCGTCGTGGTCGTACACGTAGACCGGGTCGATGAAGTCGTTGTCGTCGCACAGCGACTGGGGCCCGTCGAAGCAGCGGTTGCCCTCGAGGATCGGCCAACCGAGGTTGGCCCCGCCCCGGCCCGGTGGGATCAGATCGATCTCTTCCCACGATCCCTGGCCCACATCGGCGATCCACATGGTGTCGCCGTCGAAGGAGAAGCGCCACGGATTGCGTAGACCCCACAGCCACACCTCGGGCGCTCCCCCCACGCCATCGGCGAACGGGTTGTCGGGAGGGATTCCGTAGCCCTCGTCCCCATCGACATCGACGCGAAGGATGGTGCCCAGCAGGGTGTGGGGGTCCTGGCCGTTTCCGTAGGTGTCCCCCCCGCCCCCTCCATCTCCGAGGGCGATGTAGAGATATCCGTCGGGTCCGAAGTCGATCATTCCCCCGTTGTGGTTCCCGGCAGGCTGGGCGTGGGTGAGGATCGTCCTCACGGCCGCGGGGTCGGCGGTGTTCGATCCCACGGGGAGCCGGTATTCCGCGATGACGGTGGCACCGTTTCCCGCCCGCGAGTAGTGGACGAACATCCGTCCCGGGTCGTCGGGGTGGAAGGCGAGGCCGAGGAGTCCACGCTCGCCGCCGTACACGAGCAGGCCGCTCAGGTCGACCACCTCCTGCACATCACCCCCGTCGCGGGTCATCGATTGGATCACTCCGTTCTGGTTGGCGACGTAGAGGCGGTCGTCGGCTTCGCGAACGGTCAGGAAGATCGGGGCGGCGAAGCTCCCACCCACCTGGACGATCGTGAGGTCCACCTCGTCGAGCGGGAGCGGAGCCTGAACGGTCGTCGTCGACGTGAGCGGCGCGGCTGTCGTAGTCGGCGTGGTGGTGGTCACCGGGGCGCTCGTGGTCGGGGCGGCGGTCGAACTCGTGGTGGAGGTGCCGGCACCCTCACCACCGGCGCAGGCGGCGAGTAGGAGAGCGAGCAGAGCGTTGGTCAGGCGCACGGGCTGAGGGTAGGAGGGCACCGCGCACTCATCTGGCTACCGCCGTCAGTCGGCCACGTATCGGGGATAGGTCCCCTTGGCCTTTGCGGCCCCCAGCGGGTCGATCTCGACCGTGGCGAACGGGGACCCCTCCGACGTCCGCGCCAGCACCTCGCCGTCGGGGTCGATCACCCAGCCGAGCCCGCCCCAGCGCAGCCCGGCGGCATCGGTGCCACTCCGGTTGCTCGACAGCGCGAACGCCCCCGACATCACCGCCGCGGCCCGTCCACCGGCGAGCCACTTGTCACGGCTGGCCCACTCGGTCGCTCGCGGAGTCGCCACGATGACGGCTCCCTGCGCGGCGTATTCGCGTGCGTGCTGGGTGAACCAGACCTCGGTGCAGATCAGGAAGCCGACCGGGCCGGCCGCGGTCTCCGCTGTGGCGAACTCCTTCTTCCCGCGTGAATACCAGGTCGCCTCCCAGAAGCCGTCCTCGTCGGGGAGGTAGTACTTCTGGTGGGCGCCGCGGCACCCGTCCGCCTCCCACACGAATCCCTCGTTGAGCCGCCTACCGCGGGTGAGTGTGGGGCGGGAGCCCAGCACCGTCGGTACTGCGAGATCGGCGAATCGCTTCGTCCACCGGTCGTGGGCCTCGACCGACTCCGCCCAGCGGTCGGCGTCCACCTGCTTGTCGGCGGCCAGCCATGTGAAGAACGGCATCTCGGGCAGGAGCACGACATCCGGGTCGTGGCCATGGGTGTGGGCCACCAGGCGATCCCACGCGTCCGAGAGATCTCCGATCTCGGCCGGCAACTCGCAGACGGTGACACGCATGATCGCAAGTTAACCGGTCCGGATGGTGCCGTCGCTAGACGGCCTCCAGGGCTTGCGAGACGTCCCGCACCAGATCGTCCGGGTGCTCCACTCCGATCGACAGGCGGACCAGGCTCTCGGTGATGCCCTTCTTGGCATTCTCCTCAGGGCCTGCTTCGCAATGGGTCATCGAGCAGGGATGCTCGGCGAGCGACTCGACCGAGCCAAGGCTCACGGCGAGCTTGAAGAGGCGCAAGGCATCGAGGAATCGATAGCACTCGGGCTCCCCGCCGTCGATCTCGAACGAGATCATTCCGCCGGCACCCAGGCACTGCCGTTTGTAGACCTCGTGCCGGGGATCACCGGCCTCGATCTGGCCCAGGTAGTTCACCGACTTCACCTTCGGATGGTCGCGCAGGTGATCGGCGACCCGCCGTGCCGACTCGGCCTGCTGCTGCATGCGCATCTTGAGCGTGGGGAGGCTCCGGAGGAGGAGCCACGCCGTGAACGGGCTCATCATCGTCCCGGTGAAGGTTCGCATCGCCCGGATCGGGCGCATCATCTCCTTCGAGCCGGTCACCGCCCCGGCGATGATGTCGCCATGGCCACCCAGGTACTTGGTGGCGGAGTAGAGAACCAGGTCGGCGCCGTGGTCGATCGGGCGCTGAAAGACAGGGCCGAGGAACGTGTTGTCCACCGCCAGCGGGACCTTCCGGTCCGCGGTGGAGAAGCGCGCGGCAACGTCGGCGCACATCGCGATGTCGATCAGGTCGTTGGTCGGGTTCGCCGGCGTCTCGATGTAGACCATGCCCAGGGGTCCGCCTGCCGCTTCCACCAGCGCGGCGATCTCCTCTGTCCCGTCCTGAGGCGCGAATCGCACCACCTTCACCCCGAACTCGGGGAGTACGGCGTCGACGAAGTGATGGGTTCCGCCGTAGATGGGACTGCTGGCGGCGAGGACGTCGCCGGGCCGGAGGTGTGCCCAGAAGGTCGTCGTGATCGCCGCCATCCCGCTGACGAACACCGCGCCCTGCTCGGCGCCGTCCCAGAGGGCCAGGCGCTCTTCGGCGATCTCGAGATTGGGGTTGTTGATGCGGGAGTAGATGAGATGGGGCCGCTCACCGGGCTCGGCATCCACGAGGCCGTAGGCGACCTCGAAACAGCGTTTGCCCTCTGCGGCGGATCCGAAGACGAACGTCGAGGTCTGGAATATCGGGGGAGACACCGCGCCCTCCGACCACTGCGGCTCGTAGCCGTAGGACATCATCAGGCTCTCGGGATGGAGAGGCGCTCCGTCCGTATCGTTCCGCTTCGCCATCGATCCTCCAGGTTCGGCGATCCGGCGCGGCTGCTGCCTCAATCAAAAATCTACCGCGGCCCGGGCGCTCGGTCAGGGACGATCGGCCCTCAGTCGGCCGGGCCGAGGGCCTCGGGCGGCTCGGCCCGCCTCGACGAAGTGTCGTGCGCCCGATTGCTGCGTCATATCCCGACGATGTCCTGCGGCCGCACCGGCACCCGGGTCAGCGCCTTCCCCGTGGCGTTCCGGATCGCCGCCACGACGGCTGCCGTCGAGGAGATCGTGGGCGGCTCACCGACTCCCTTTGCGCCGAACGGGCCCCAGTGGCCGTGTTCCTCGATGAGTATCGCCTCGACGTCGGGGGCGTCGAGGATGGTGGGGAGCAGG